>CAYQPT010000019.1:0-21100 GCA_964419835.1 uncultured Candidatus Saccharibacteria bacterium
CAAGCCATGACAAGCCATGGAAATTAGTGTATTGTGAGATGTATATTAATGAAGACCTGTCACGAAACCGTGAGAAGCAGTTGAAGCGGCAAGGTCAGGCATGGACAGCATTAAAGAGGCGAGCGGGTCTTTAATTTTTTGGGTGAGAGAGAAAGATTAAGATCCAATTGGGATGGAACCTTCCGGTTTACACCGGAATCCCAAGAATTTATGGATCTTTTTTGTTAAAATAAAATCATAAAACATAAGGAGTTAAAATGGAGCAAAATAAAGTTGAAACAATACGACATTCACTAAGTCATGTACTAGCAATGGCCGTTTTGGAAATGTTTCCGGAGGCCAAGCTCGGAATAGGCCCGGCAATTGATAATGGGTTCTATTATGATTTTGAATTACCGAGGACTTTAATTCCTGAAGACTTACCACTACTAGAAGCTAAGATGCGTGAGATAATTGAAAAGGATATCAAAATCGAAAAGCATGAGAAGGCGAAGAAAGAAGCCGAGGAGTTTATCAAAAAATCAAATCAGTCTTATAAGCTGGAATTAATCCAAGAACTGGAAGGCGAGCCAAGTTTTTACAGCATCGATGGCTTTGTCGATCTTTGCAAAGGCCCTCATGTTGCTTCAACGGGAGAATTGAAGAACGTTGGATTTAAATTGGACAAAATAGCGGGAGCTTATTGGCGCGGAAGTGAAAAAAACAAAATGCTTCAACGAATTTACGGCTTAGCTTTTGAAACGAAAGAAGCGCTTAAAAAGTATGAAGATATTATGGAAGAGGCGGAAAAACGGGATCACAGAAAACTTGGTGCTCAAATGGATTTATTCTCATTCCACGAGGAAGGCCCCGGTTTTCCCTTCTGGCATCCAAAAGGGATGATGCTTTGGAACTTGCTCCTTGATTGGTGGCGGGAAGAACATAATAAAGCCGGCTATGATGAAATTAAAACTCCGATCATATTATCAAGAAACCTTTGGGAAGAGTCTGGCCACTGGGATCATTATAAAAATAACATGTATTTTACTAAAATTGACGATCGTGACTTTGCCGTAAAGCCAATGAATTGTCCCGGTGGAATTTTGATTTATAAAAATACCCAGCATTCTTATAAAGAATTTCCATTGCGAATAGCAGAAGTTGGCTTGGTCCATCGCCATGAATTGGCTGGAGTTTTGCACGGGCTCTTCCGGGTCCGGTCATTCAATCAAGATGATGCGCACATATATTGCTTGCCTTCTCAAATTGAGTCAGAAATAGGAAACATCATCGATTTAATTGATAAAATGTATGGACGGCTCGGATTAAAATATCACATGGAGTTATCCACAAGGCCGGAAAAAGATTCAATCGGTTCAGACGAGATGTGGAAAGAAGCGGAAGATTCTTTGAAGAAAGCGCTAGAACACAAAAAAATTGATTATAAATTGAACCCTGGTGATGGCGCATTTTACGGACCTAAAATAGACTTTCATATTGAAGATGCAATTGGCAGAACTTGGCAGACGGCTACAATCCAGCTTGATTTTGCTATGCCCGAAAGATTCGATTTGGAATATACGGCAGAGGATGGTTCAAAAAAGCGTCCTGTAATGCTCCATCGTGTTGTTTTTGGCTCTTTCGAACGCTTCATTGGCATTTTACTTGAGCACTTTGCCGGTGCGCTTCCTGTATGGTTAGCGCCGGTTCAGGCGGTCATCATCCCAATTTCAGAGAAACATTTGGACTATGCGAAAGAAGCCCTCAAAGAATTAAAAGATGCCGGGATTCGGGCTCAAATTGACGATCGAAACGAGTCGATGGGGAGAAAGATCCGTGAGTCCGAAATGCAAAAAGTTCCATATATGCTGATTGCCGGAGACAAAGAAATGAATTCGCCAGCTGGCGAAAAAAAAGTTGCAGTTCGTAAATATGGCGAAGGAGATAAGGGTCAAGTAAGCACCAATCAAATTATTGATGAGATAAAAAAATGAAGGTAGGAAGAGATTATATCGGTGTTGGATGCGGTGCACTAATCATCGATGAACGCGGAGAAAAAATTTTTCTATTAAAAAGATCGAACAATTCTAAAAATGGGAGAGGCGAATGGAATCGACCCGGCGGAACTGTTGAATTTGGTGAGAAATTGGAAGACGCCGTCAAAAGAGAGGTGCGCGAAGAAGCTGGGGTGGAAATAAAAATATTGAAACCCCTAGGTTATACCGACCATTTTGCAGAAAATCAGCACTGGATTTCTTTTGGTTTTTTAGCAAAAGTAGAAAAAGGAATTCCTAGCAATATGGAACCGGATAAACATGACGAGGTTGGTTGGTTTGATTTCGATAATCTCCCAAGCAATTTAGCTAAGCCGACGGAAGATGGAATCAATCAGTACTTAAAGGAAAAAGATGGAAGCCGGAATTGATCACATTGGGGTTTCTGTTTTTGCACTAATTTTCAATTCTAAAAATGAAGTTCTTTTGGTTGACCATAAAACAACCGAAAAAAAACCGAAAGGTCTTTCGGAATGTTGGTCAATGCCTGGAGGAACAGTTGAATTTGGTGAAACCTGCGTTTCGGCGCTAAAACGAGAGATTAAGGAAGAGCTTGGCATCAAGATCTCTGATGAGAAATTGATAAATTATAACGATTTTATTTTTGACAACAGGCACTGGACTGGATTAAATTTTCGAGCCACAACGAAAGATAAGCCAGAAATTCTGGAGCCGGAAAAAATAAAAGAGATCAAATTTTTCAATATGGACAACCTGCCTCAAAATCTATCAGATTTTTGTTGTGAATGTCTGGATATTATTAGAGAAAGGAATTAGGTCGATTTCTTAGAGGTGTAGGAGATATCGTTTAAAATGCGCCAGCGACGTTCTTTTTCCTCCCACGGAATTGGGTCACCGAGTTTGTAGGCGACAGTGCCGGAGCGCGGTGAGTACTTGTTTATATAAGCGGCTTTATAGCCGACTTTTTTTAATATGTCTACAGTTTCCTGAAAATCTTCTTCTGTTTCTCTGGGAAAACCGACAATAAAATCTGTTGTGATTGAGATATTTGGAATAATTTTTCTAATCTTATCTACGAGTTCCAGATATTTCTCTTTTGTGTATGGACGATTCATGGCCTTTAAAATTTTGTTGCTACCGGATTGCACGGGCAGGTGAATTTCTTTTTTAACTTTCGGCAAATTAGCGATCGCTTTTATGACTTCTTCACTCATATCTTTAGGGTGGTTTGATGTAAAAGTGATAGTAAAATCACCTTCAACATCATTAAGTGTTTTCAATAGTTTCGCAAAATCATAGGCATATGAATTTACATTCTGGCCCAAAAGCATAATTTCTTTATTGCCGTTTTTCACCATTTTTTTAAAGTCATCCACCACTTCGTCAAAAGGCCGCGAGGATTCTCTTCCTCTGGTATAAGGTACGGCGCAGTAGGAACAGAAGTTATTACAACCTATCATTATTGGTAAATATGCCGAAGAAGCGTTACCTGAGTTTAATAATTCTTTTATATCTACGGAGTCATCCAATTTTAATATATTTTTTAACTCTTCTGGTTTCCGGTTATCCCAAATAATAACATTTTTTTGTTGGTATTTTCTCTTATCATTATTTAAAATACATCCCGTAACCACAACTTTTTTATGGGAATTATTCTTTACCAATCCCATTACCCGATCTACGGCACTTTTTCTTACAGAACAAGACAGCAAGAAAATTATCTCCGCCTCTTTTTCGGTAGAAGGGGTTAATCCCAGTTTGTTTAACATGAAATCTAGTCTAGCCCCATCCCATTCGTTATACTGGCAACCGTAGACCTTAACGAAATATTTCGTTAAGGAATTATCAATTTTATAATTAACAATTTTCATTCAATTTATAATTTATCAACTTCCAATTATAAATACAAAAACGCTCCATCGGAGCATTTTTGTATATCGCGTTTATCATTAGTCAAATTATTCAGCAGGTTTTTCTGATTTTTCGGTTTCCTTTCCAGCTTCTTCGCCTTCAGCCGGTGCTTCTTCTCCCTTATTCTCAACCTCTATTGCTGAAACATCCTCAACAACTTCAGTTTCCAGTTCTGCCATTTCTTCTTCGCTTCGCGGTTCTTCTACATGGGCAATGATTGCTTCGGAATCATCTAATATTTCGATACCAGCAGGTACCTTAAGATCAGAAATTTTAATGTTTTTCTCAAAGTCATCCAGTCCAGATATATCGACTTCTAGCTCCGAAACTAGGTCGGAAGGCAAGCATTCAACTTCAATAGAGTCTCGGCTTGTCATTAACGATCCTTCCAAATTTATAACGGCAGGCGAATCTCCAATAAATTTCAAAGGAATGTCGGCATGAATTTTTTCCTTCATGTTTACTTTAAAGAAGTCGACATGAGTTACAGCGGAGGTGATTGGATCGTGCTGAATTTCATGAATCAAGGTTTTTATTCCTTTATCGCCGTCAATTTCAATATCAATCAAGTTGGATGTACCGGCTTCTTTGAAAAGACGCATAAAGCTAACTTTCTCTAGGGCGATCTTAGCATTGTCATATCCTTTTCCGTAAACAATTCCCGGCACAAAGCCGTCAGCTCTGGTTTTTGTGGCCGAGCCATCTCTTTTTTTTGCTTCTAATTTAAAATCTGTCATTTTTTTCCTGCTCTACTTTAGTTATTTTTCTTGAAATATTTTATCAAATCCGCCGGAGAAATCTTTTAAAAACTTATAAGTCTCAATGATGTCGTCCGAACTGATTTTCCCTGTCTTATTTTTCTTTTCTGCCTTTTTTGTCAGTGCAACTGTCGCCATTAGTGGCATATGATCAGCGCAATCAAGTTCAAGAAATACAATATACTCTGCAATTCCTCGAATTTTGATTTGAGAAAAATCATACTGCTTTCCGCATTGTGGACAGCGGACATTTTTGCGTACTGTTTTTAAAAGGTTGTACAGTTCCAAATGGTTCATATTTACCTCGATATAATACACTATTTCAGCTTGAATATCAAGCTGAATATTTACCATTTCTCAATTTTCATTTTTCATTTAATGATCAATAATCAAATGACAAATAAATGTGAAATGATCAATGGTTAATGATAATTATTTATCATTATATCATACTCTCGAGCTTTGTGATCTGGTCGCGCAATCTTGCGGCATGTTCGAACTCCAAATTTTCAGCTGCTCTTTTCATCTGTGAATTTAGGTCGGAAATAACCTTTTTCTTTTCTGATTTAGGGAGTTTTCTAAATGACAGATCAATTTCCAGCTGCTCTTTTTCCTCTTTTATTTCTTTTGCCTTTAGTGTCTTGGTGATTGTTTGTGGGGTTATGCCATGTTTAATATTATACTTTTCTTGTGTGGATCTACGAATGTTTGTCTCATCAATTGCTTGTTTCATCGATTCTGTAATCACATCGGCATACATTATCACCCTGCCTTCGATATGGCGGGCAGCACGGCCGATTGTCTGAACAAGAGAGGTTTTGCTTCGGAGGAATCCTTCTTTGTCTGCATCCAATATCGTAACAAGTGAAACTTCCGGTAAATCCAATCCTTCTCGAAGAAGGTTTATTCCCACCAAGACATCATACTCACCAAGACGCAAAGAATGCAGAATCTCTGTTCGCTCTAGAGTTTGAATATCTGAGTGGATATATGCAACCTTAATTTTCCGGTCAAGTAAATGATCCGTCAATGCTTCAGCCATTTTCTTAGTTAAGGTCGTAACCAGTACTCTTTGTTTTTTAGCCACAGTTTTATTAATTTCTAAAATCAGATCCTCGATTTGTCCTTTTGTTTTCCTGATTTCAAGTTGGGGATCAAGCAGTCCGGTCGGGCGTATGAATTGGCGTATTACGGCGTCATACTTTTCGATTGCATTGGCAACGGCATTTTCAGATGAGCTTTTATTTAATTCATATGCTGACGGTGTTGCTGAAGCAAAAATTACTTTATTTATTTTTTGATAAAACTCATCAAACCGAAGTGGACGATTGTCGAAAGCGGAAGGGAGTCTAAAGCCGTAATCAATCAGTTTTTCTTTTCTGGAACGGTCACCGGCATACATAGCGCCAATTTGCGGGATTGTCATGTGCGATTCATCAACCACTAAAAGGAAATCTTTGGGAAAATAATCAATCAGAGTTGTGGCTGGCTCTCCTGGCATCCTACCATCAAAATATCTTGAATAGTTTTCAATTCCTGAGCAAGAGCCGGTCTGTTCAATCATTTCCAGATCAAAGTTTGTTCGTTCTTCTATCCGTTGTGCTTCCAATAATTTATTTCTTTTTTTGAATTTATCAACGCTGATTTCAAGATCTTTTCTAATATTTTTAATCGCTATTTTCTGCAAGCTTTCCGGAGTGATGAAATGTTTTGCCGGAAATACCTCGAATGTATCAACCTCTCTCAACTGTTTGCCTGTAATCCAATCAACCTCGGTAATTTTTTCGA
Organism: uncultured Candidatus Saccharibacteria bacterium; assembly: GCA_964419835.1. Lineage (GTDB taxonomy): Bacteria > Patescibacteriota > UBA1384 > XYA2-FULL-43-10 > 1-14-0-10-43-13 > CAYQPT01. The sequence goes on from CAYQPT010000019.1 coordinate 6,452, forward strand.
CTGTGTTTCCAAAAAACTCAACCTTAATAGTATTATTTTCATATGCTGGAAAAATCTCTAAAGTATCACCCTTCAAACGGTAGGTGCCTCGCTTTAATTCCAAGTCATTCCGGTCAAATTGCAGGGAATTTAATTGCCGGAGGAAAAAATCCCGGTCAATTTTTTGCCCCTTTTCGAATGTGAAATTTTCAGCTTGATAAAACTCAGGTGAGCCAATGCCGTAGATGCAGGAAACCGAGGCGACAATTAAAACATCGCTTCTTGTTAATAGGGCGTGTGTGGCCGCATGGCGCAAACGGTCGATTTCATCATTTATTGAAGAATCCTTTTCAATGTAAGTATCTGAGTGGGGGATATATGCTTCCGGTTGGTAGTAATCATAATAGGAAACAAAATAGTGCACGGCGTTGTTGGGAAAAACTTCTCTAAACTCATCAGCTAGCTGGGCTGCTAAAGTTTTGTTGTGTGCAATCACAAGAGTTGGTTTTTGCACTTTTTCTATTACATTTGCAATGGTAAAAGTTTTTCCACTTCCAGTTACACCCCAAAGAGTTTGGTGTTTTACGCCTTTTTCAACATTTGTGGATAACTTATTAATTGCCTCCGGCTGATCGCCGGTCGGCTTAAATTTCGAGTAAATTTTGAACTTATTTATCTGCATGACCTTGTATTATAAAACATTTTTCAGTATTGCGCAATGTTTAAAAATATGCTAAATTATCGCTAAGAGAAAGAGCGCATATTGGCCGCTAGAGCTAAAATGTGTTAGTTCTTATTCGCCCAAGAAGGGAGGGGTTGTATGGACCGTTGGTTCCTTGTTTCACGGAAGAACACTGATTAGGAGGACGGGCATGAGCAAACCTGTTCAGCTGAACCTTACGAGGTCAGCTAGCAAACAAGACAACTCTATCGGCGATCGCGTCTGTGTATTGCATGGACGCGCGGTGTGTTCACTATGTATGGCTTGTGAAGTCGAGAAGGAAAGAGTCCCTAATCGGATCAGATCCCTCACGACTGAACGCGAGACATACATTCCTGAGCCGTTTAACGGCTTGGCTGGATTGCAAGGAGCAATTCAGACGGCATAGTGCATGGAGGCACAAGAAATGGCACCTAGAGGAATCCGAGGATCATGGCCTGTTGGCATGATCTCCGCTGAGGTTCGTCCGTCGGAAGAAATGCGTAAGGGCGACTTTGTACCTGGGTTACCGGATACACCGCTCAATCAAGTAGCGCATGCGCTCCTGCGGTTCTGGGTCGATTTCCCAGGAGACCCTCGAACGGTAAGGGTGGTTGATTGTGCCACCTCGTTATCCCCGATAATATACGTCGCCGCCTAGACGACAATCGTGCAAATAAGTCACGCACCTTGTGACTTCATAATAGAGTCGACGCCCCCGCCAAGAAATCTCCGGCGGGGGTAAGTCATCTAAATTGACCTTTTTTAGGTCTTTTTTTGTGCCTGCTCGCCTTTTCGGAGAGTTCGCTCTTTCGCTTGTCCTAGGCGCCACTTTTTAATCTCAGCGTGATTGCCTGAAGTTAAAACTTCAGGTACTTTCCAGCCCTTATAATCAAATGGTTTTGTGTATTGAGGGTACTCAAGTAAAATATTTCCGGATTCATCCTTGAGGGAAAAGCTTTCCTCGCCAGTTGATTCATCTTTGCCGAGAGCGCCTGGAAGGAGTCGTACAACTGCATCTGTCACTGCCATGGCGGCAATCTCCCCGCCTGAGAGAACAAAGTCACCAAGTGAAATCTCCTCGTCAACCATATGTTCTCTGATTCTCTCGTCAAACCCCTCATAATGACCGCAAATTAAGATCAAATTATTCTTTTGTGATAACCGCGCAGCATCATTTTGCTCGAACCTTTTTCCTTGGGGTGTAAGAAGAACAACATGGTATTTGCCCCTATTCTTCCCCACAATGCCCCGCAGGGCGCTATCCATCACATCGGGCTTAAGTACCATGCCAGCTCCGCCACCATAGGGAGTGTCATCGACAGTTTTGTGCTTATCTTCGGCAAAATCACGAATATTCACGAGGTTAATCTCAACCACCTTCTTGTTAACCGCACGCTTAATGATGCTCTCTGAGAGAGGACTAGAAAACATGGACGGAAAGAGGGTTAGAATGTTTATTTCCATAAAAAGGATTGTATTAGGTATTAAGTATCATGTATCAGGCGGTTAGAAACTAAATTCCTTCCCATAATACATACTACATAATACATGATACGATTAGTCTAAAGAAAAAGCCACATCAAAGTATTAGTGTGGCAATTTCTTATATTGTTGTATATTTCTAAACTACGCTAGTACGTCGTTGGGAACATCGGCAAGGGCTTCATTTTTCTCTTCTACTGCCTTCTCTTTTTCAGGAGCATCTGCTTGCTCTTCAGTTTCCTCTGATCGTCTGCTTTGTGGTCTCTCTGATCCTTCCGGCTCAACGATTTTAAGGTTTACTCTGGCGTTATTTTTTGCGCCCAAGACTCGAAGTAGTGTTCTGATTGATTTGGCGGTCTTACCGTCTTTTCCGATTACCTTACCCATGTCTGAGGGGTCGACTGTCAATTTAATTAATACTCCCATCTCATCGATTGTTCTCTCGGTTGTTACTTTGTCCGGAGTATCGACGATGGCTTTAACGACATCTTCTACGAATTTCTGATCTTTTTCCATTTCGTTCCTTTCTCCCAATACTTACTTATTTGCATTGATAAAATATTAATTACAAATTGGACTTTATTATTCTTTTATCTCTTCTTCTGTTGCCTCAGCAGGTTCTTCCCTGTCCCGCGGAGCTTCAGCGGCGTGGGATTCCTCGGTGGTAACTTCGGTTTCGGCTTCCGGTTCTTCAGCAGTCTCCGGGGTGGTTTCGTCTGCCGCTGGTGCTTCAGCAGCCACTTCATCAGCAATTGCTTCTTCTGCTACAACTTCTTCAGTTTCAGCCGGCTTTTCTTCTTTTGGACCTTCTTTTATGGCTTTCTTTGAAAGTTTTTTGCCATAGACCTTGTTGACCTTCTCTTTTTTAGCCAAAATGCCCAGGTCACACATCAGGTTATTAACTGTATCTGAAGGTTGTGCACCATTATTCATCCAAAAAAGCGCCCGTTCTTTGTCGATGACGATTTCTTTAGGACTTTGGATTGGATTATAGTGGCCTATAATTTCGATGAATTTTCTTTTGACAGCTCTTCTTTTATCGGCGATTACTACGCGATAGCTTGGACTGTTTTTCTTACCCACACGGGTCAATCTAATTCTAAGCATTTAACTCCTCTGATTTTCTGGTTTCTGATTATGGAAATATCATCAATAATTTAACAAAAAACTAGCCAAATGTCAACTCTGTTTTATAGCCGTTTAGAAAATCTGAGTAATTCATTTCTTTCTTACCTTCCGGTTTCACCCGATCGATTTCCAGTTTTCCCGCTTCGTTAAAATGAGCTGCCAAGATTTGGATCCTTTTTCCCTCAATTTTGGTATAAACCTTAGGCCAACTATCGAAAGCGCGAATCTTGCGTTCCACGATTTCGGCAGGCGTTTTTTCGTCGACAAATCCGTCTTCCGGCTTAATTATAGCTGTGTAAGTTGCTTTGTCCTCTTTTTGAGGTGACGGCTTTAAATCACCAGCTAAGTAATAGGGAATCGAATTAAGAAGAAGTGATGCTCCAACCTTAGATAAATACTCCTTTAAAATTCCAGCGGTCTCAGATCCTGAAAGCTCAAATCTAGTTTGGGCAATAATATCACCAGCATCCATTTTGGCCGAAGTTAATATGAGTGATACACCGGCCAATCTGTCGCCATCTAAAATAGTCTGAGTGATAGGCGCCGGCCCCCTATGTTTTGGCAAAAGTGAGGGGTGAATGTTTATGACCCCATGTTTTGGAATGTCTAAAACTTCTTCTGGAATAATCTGTCCAAAGTCAGCCATTATGCCGATTTCTGGCTTTGTTTTTCTGATTTTTTCAATAGTTTCTGCGTCTTTAATATTTTTAACAACTAGAGTCGGCAGTTTATTTTTTTGTGCAATCTCAAGAATTGTATTCCTCTTTCCCTCTTTGTTTCTGCTCACAACTTCTTTTTCTTTCCCTGTTACAACGAGTTCAATTTTGTATTGAGGATCGGAGACAAGGAGTTCAAGTGTTTTTGCACCAAGTGTGCCGGTACCTATGAATATGGTCCTAATTTCTTCCATGTGGTCAATCAGCAATGTTGAGTTCAAATGGTCGAATTCATGTTGAATTACGCGGGCAAAAAGACCGTCAGCTTCAATTTCAAGATCTTTCCCGTATCGATCCTTGCCTTTTATTTTTAGGGATTTCGGTCGTTTTATTAGAAGTTCCATTCCGGGAAAGGAAAGGCATCCTTCAACCATTTTGCATTTTTCTTTAGAAAAATATGTAATTTCGGGATTACAGATTACGGTTAGGGGAAAACTCTTTAGCTGCTGGCTATCTTTATCTCCTTCAAATTCACATATAAATACATTTTTGGAAGCTCCAACTTGTGGTGCGGCCAACCCAATGCCATTCTTTTTCCGCATTGTTTCTACCATGTCATCGATCAGCGCTTCTAATTCAAAATCAAAATTTTCCACTTTCTCAACTGGAGTCCTTAGAACAGGATCATTTGTTTTTCTGATTTTTAAGTTCATACTATTCCTTGCTGCTGATTTAATACCCTTTTGGATGTTTGCTATGCCACTTCCAAGCAGTGTCCGCCATGTCTTTCAGGTTATATTTTGCCTTCCAACTGAGCAATTTACTTGCCTTTGTCGGATTGGCATATGACATCACGGGGTCACCTGACCTTCTTGGTCCTATTTCATATTCTACTTTTTTATCACTGGCTTTCTCTACAGTGTCGATAACCTCGAAAACCGAATATGGTTCTCCTGTGCCGAGATTGATAACTTCTGACTGATTTCCTTCTAACAAATATTCTAAAGCCGCAAGATGTCCAGTTGCAAGATCTAGGGGATGGATGTAATCGCGAATGCAAGTGCCATCTTTAGTCGGGTAATCATTTCCATTTAATTTTAATTTAGGAAATCTGCCTAAAATGGACCAGAAACAAACTGTCATCAAGGTGGTGGGATCGGGTTTATCTTCTCCGATATTGCCGTCAACGGCTGCTCCACACACATTAAAATACCGCAGTGAAACATATTTAATATGTGAGGACTTATTATACTTATCCAGTATTATTTCGTCAAGAAGTTTTGTGAGACCATAAACAGAGGTCGGGATTCGTAATTTTATTAGATCTTTACTTGTCAGCTGTAGGTCTGGTCTTTTGGCAAAAGCTTCTTCATAATAGCCGATTATTTTCTGTAAAAAATTTTCTCCGGAAACCTCTTGCTCATCCCATTTTCCATCGAGTAATGCAGATTTTTCAGGTTTGAAATTTTCCTGATAATCTTCTTTGAGAGGGAATGATGATTCATTTTCCGGGTTGCCATAAGTTGAAGCGGTAGAGGACTTGATTATATATTTACAACCCTTACAAATCATTACATCGAGTAGTTTTACAAAATTTTCAACATTGTTTTTAATGTATTTTTTTGGATTTTCCATCGACTCCCCAACTGCCAAATAAGCTGCAAAATCAATCACGGCAGAAATGTCATATTTCTCAAATACTTTTGCGGTTGCATCGGAATCAGCGAGATTAACAACTTCAAGTTTTGCCCGTGGATCAACTGCTTCCTTGTGCCCGTTTTCCAAGCTATCCAACACGACTACATTGTATTTTTGATCCAAAAGCTCACGGACTGTAAATGATCCAATGTATCCCGCTCCACCGGTTACTAAAATGGTTTTCTTATTCATGATGACTTTATTTTATCATAGTAAATCGATGGGATCGATATCCCAGACTAGGTAAGGGTTGGTTTTGAATATCTCAGCAATATTCGGGTTGGGTAATTTTTTCGTTTTAATAATTATGTGGTAGCGGAATTTACCATTAATTTTATTGAGAAAGCATGGTCCGGGTCCTATAAAATTAATTTTAATTTGTTCTAATTGTTTGGCGATTTTTTCCAGCTCATTTTTAGCTTTTGTTTGGTTTTTATCTTCGGAAATCACTCTAACCAAATGACAGAATGGGGGATAGTTATACTTTTCGCGCTCCAAAATTTCATTTTTGTAAAAATATTTGTAGTTATGTTCTGCTGCAAATTTAATTGCCGAAGCATCGGGCCAATAAGTTTGAATTACTGTTCTGCCGGCATTGTCTTTCCGTCCGCTTCGGCCGGATACTTGTGTTATAAGTGAGAAAACTTTCTCTGAAGCGCGAAAATGGGGCATATGAAGTCCTGTGTCAGCAGAAATAACTCCCACCAAATCGACTGTTCCGATGTCGAGTCCTTTCGCAAGAATTTGAGTGCCAATTAAAATGTCAATTTTACCACTTTTTAAATCCTCATACAATTTCATATACTCGCCCTTATTCTGAAGAATCTTGGAATCTATTTTTTTAACTCTGGCTTTCGGGAAGAGCTTAACAATTTCAGTTTCAATTTTATCTACTCCGGCGCCAAAAAACTTAATTTTTGGGCTTTTGCAAACTGGACACAAAGCTGGGACGGGTATTTTTTTATCACAGTGGTGGCAGTTTAAAATATGGGAGTTAAAATTAACATGATAAACCATCGGGATATTACAGTTCGGGCACATAATCACTTCACCACATTCACGGCAGGATACGAATGTTGCCATTCCGCGGCGGTTTAAAAATAAAATTACATGACGTTTGTTCTTTAAGATATCGGTAATATCATTTTGTAGTTGTAGGGATATGGGCGAATAATTATCTTTTTTTATTTCATCCTTTAAATCAATAATTTTTGCCGGTGGCAGAATTAACTTTCGATAGCGTGATTTTAACTCAAAAAGATCATACTGATTCATACTTGTCTTGTGATATGTTTCTGTCCTTGGTGTAGCTGTTCCAAGAACTAGCAGCGCATCAAATTTTTCTACAATTTTTTCGGCTAAATCGACTGCATGATACCGCGGGTCTTTTTCCTGTTTGTAGGCGTCTTCCTGTTCCTCGTCGATTATTATGAGACCAATGTTGCTGCTCGGAACGAGCAGAGCAGAACGAGGACCGATTATGATTTGTTTTTCTCCATCGTAGAATTGTTTATATGATAGGTAACGCTCTCCTTTGGATAGTCCGGAGTGCAAGAGGCATATTTGGTCAGGAAAAATTTGTTCAAACTTTTCAACTGTTTGTGGCGTCAACATTATCTCAGGTACTAAAATTACAACCTGTTTATTCTGTTTCAGTGTTTCTGCGGCAAGTTTTAAATATATTTCTGTTTTTCCACTGCCGGTAACACCGAAGATCAAGGAAGGTTTAGGGTGAGGGGTTGATAGTTTATGGACTAATTTTTGGAAAATTTCTTCCTGCTCAGTTGTTAATTTAATCTTATCCAAACTGCTTGATACCTGATACTTAATATTTGATACTTGCTTTCGCGGACGCGAAATTATTGGTGGGAGGAACAAAGAAACGGCTTCTCCTAGGGAGCAGAGATAATAGTTGGAAATCCATTTAGCAATTTCTAAATATTTTTCCGTGATCAAAATATCAGAATTTACTGACCCAATTTCTTTTAATTTGTAATCCAATTTCATCTCTTCATCTTTTATATGTATTCTAGAAATGATTCCCCGGATAGATTTTTTTCCAAAAGAAATATCAACAATGGAGCCAACTTTAATTTGACTCTGCAATTTTTCCGGAACAAGGTATGAAAAAGTATCCTTATCCGGACCGGTTCTTTTTTCTGGAATTACTTCTACGATCATATCATCAGTATCCAGTATAAGCCGTTAACTATCAAGGGGGACATTTCATCTTTTTGATTGCAATATGATGCAAAAAGTGTTAAAATAAAGCATCATGGAGAATACAAATTTAAAAACTGTTGCCTTGGTTGGGCGGCCAAATGTGGGCAAATCCACATTATTTAACCGCTTGATCGGTAAAAGAGAAGCGATTGAAACTTCTGTCCCTGGCACCACCAGAGACCGCCTTTATGGCGAGGTTTTTTGGCAGGGAGAAAATTTCTCTCTGATTGATGTAGCTGGAATAGAAGGGGCGCAATCCGCCAGCCGGCGGACAGAAATCGAAAAGAACATGCAGGAGGGTGTTGATTTGGCCATTGAAAGCGCTGACCTAATTGTTTTTATCGTTGATTGGGGTGAAAAAAACAACGAAGCGGACAAGCAAGTGGTAAGGAAACTGCGCAAAACCACTAAAAAAGTTATTTTGGCGGTAAATAAGAGCGATAATGTGGAGCGTATGGAAAATATTGAAGAGTTTAAAAGGTTTGGCAGCTTTTCAGTCGTGCCTGTTTCGGCAATCTCAGGTAAAAACACAGGCGATCTACTGGATGAAATCGTAAAGGAGCTCAAAAAAATTAAAAAGTCCACTAAGCCAAAGATCGAAAAAGGTAAATATATTAATCTTGCGATTATTGGCCGGCCAAATGTGGGTAAATCCACGCTCTTAAACAAGATGATCGGTGAAAAAAGAGCTGTCGTCTCACCCGAGGCGGGAACGACCAGAGATGTACTGGATGTTGTTTTTAAACACAAAGATGCCAGTATTAGAATTTTTGACACGGCAGGATTGCGGAGAAGAGGAAAGATTATAAAAGACACAATTGAAAGCTTCTCAGTTTTGCGGACTATGCGCGCTCTTAAAAATGCTGATGTAGCAGTTCTGATGATTGATGCGGGAGAAGGAATGGTTGCTGGTGATGTTCACATCTTGGGGCAGGCGAAAGAGATGGGTAAGGGTGTGATTGTAGCCATTAATAAAATCGATCTCATAGAAAAGGATCGAGAGGAATTTATGGGAGAGGTTTTATTTGAACTCCAAACCAAACTCAATTTTATGCCTTTTGTTCCAGTTGTATTCATTTCGGCAGAGGGTGGGGACAATGTGAAAAATTTGCTAAACCAAGTAGTAAGAGTTGATATCAATCGAAAAACACTGATTAGTCAAGAACATTTAGATCAAATTTTGAATTTTGCCAAAGAGTCGAATTTTCAGCTTCAAAACGCAAGATCTTTAACACAAAAAAGATCTAATCCCCCTGAATTCCTGCTTAAATACACAAGGGAAGAACCGCACTATACACAGATTAGATATCTGGAAAACAAAATTAGAGACATGTTCCCAATGGAGGGGTCACCAATATTTATAGATCTAGTATCTATCGGAAGGAATCAGAGAAGAAAAAATTCTACTCGCTAGGTATGAATAGTTGATATGTTTATGGATACCCAGCTTATTGAACGGCAGTACGGTTAGCCAAGATCGTCCAATAATGTTTGCCCTTGGGAGGGCTCCCCATTCTCGTGAATCGGAAGAGTGTTGACGATTGTCACCCATTACAAAGAACTCATCATTCCCCAATGTTTTTTTCATTGTGCCATTACCATCCGAAATTAGAGTTAAATCCGACGCGGGGAGGTAGGTTTCGTTTAAGGTGAATCCATTTGGGTAATCATTATTAATGATCTTTACAGAATTATCCTCTATAATTATTGTCTCTCCGGGGAGACCGATAATTCTTTTAATGTAGCTTATATTTGGATTTCCTGGGTATCTAAAAACTGTCACATCGCCGCGCCTAGGTTGTCCTGTTAGGTAGGACACCTTTTCGGCCAAAATATATTCGTTGTTCACATAATTGGGCATCATACTTTCACCGTCAACAACAAAGGGCTGAACTGCAAAATAGCGCAGACAAAAAGCAATTACAAAAACTATAACGCCTGTCTTTAATAAATCAAAAAGAAAGTACATAAAATCTTTGGCGGGATTGTTATCCACCTCCATATTGTTAAGTTCTTCAGAGTTGGAATCTTTTTCGTCGTATTTCTTGAATTTATCCACCATCTAGGCCTTTCATTATTTCTCTACTATCTTATTGTAACAATCCTTGACAACTTTGGTCAACAACAGGATATAATATAGAAGTATCAAAGAACAAGACAAAGTATAATCGGGTGAAGCTAAGTCGTCATCGTTCAATGATCAAAGATGGGCGGGCAAGCGCCTTTGTTTTTGTCGCTTTTTACAAGTAAAGTCATGGAGGGAAAAATGTACCCTGTTTTATTTAAAATCGGAGGTCTGAACTTTTATTCCCATGGAATGCTGATCGTTGCTGGAATAATTTTTGCAGCGTTATTGATTTTCTTTCTATCAAAAAGAAGCGAGCTAAATCAATCTTATCTCTTAGATAATATTATTTATGTTAGCTTATTTGGAATGATTGGTGCTAGAATCGCTTATTTTATTTTATATCCCAACCAGTGGAGTAATCTGTCTCAGATCTTTCTCTTGTGGCAGGGTGGGTTGGTTTCGTTTGGGGGATTTATTCTTGGAGCAATTACGCTCTTAATATTGTTAAAATCTCAAAAGCAATCTGTTCTACCGTGGCTAGATTTATTTGCAATTGGACTACCTCTTGGGATAGCTTTTGCCCGCGTCGGAGACTGGTTGGCAGGTGATTACGGCATACTTTCTGCAGCAGTTATTAATGGTTTTTGGGCAAAATTTGTCAATAATCCGCTTTTAGAAGCAGTATTATGCGTTTTAATTCTAATAATTCTTTTGTCCATATTTCTATTCGCAAAAAAGAAAGTATCGGACGGGTTTATTTTCTTGTTATCTATCTTGATTTATACCGGTGGACGATTTATTATTGATTTCTGGAGAAGCGACCCTGACTTTTTTGTTGGGCTGTCAGTTGGACAAACTTTCAGTTTGATTGTTTTTATAATTATTGGATTATTATTTATTATAATGGCCAGAAAAGGTAGAAAAGGAGTGTACAATGCGAATGTCTGACAGTTTTTTAAAAACTCAGAAAGAAGCAATGCTTCAAGAAAAAGAGAAGATTGAGGAAAAGATTGCCAAATTAAAAAAATATCCTGACTATGGCACAGATGAAGAAGACAGCCTTCAGGAATTAACCGATTTTGAAAGCAATCTTTCTCTTGATGACCAACTGGAATATCTTCTCAAGAAGATTAACAAGGCATTAAAGGCGATTGAAGATGGGACCTATGGACAATGCCGACAATGCAGGGAGGCCATAGAAAGAGGGCGCTTAGAAATAATGCCTTACGCTGAACTTTGCGTTTCTTGTAACGGAAAGAAGAACGGACAGAAACGTAAAAAATAGAATAAATTTTTTTGTGCTTAGAATAAAAAGGGGAAATGCTTAAATCGGTTTTAAAAAAGATTTGGATTGTACTGTGTTTAACCTTTATTTTTATCATTTGCGACTATGCGCTCAGATATGCTAGCTTTGCTGTCTTAAATAGCTCCTTTATTTTTGGACTCGCTGGAACGAATTTGATTGCAATTTTAATTTCTTCAGTATTTTTGATTTTGCTCTGGGTCATTGCAGGAAGAAACAAGAGCGCGTACTGGCCTCTAGTGTTTATCTCTTCAGCCGCTTTGTCTAATATTCTAGATAGAATTTTCTATGGCGGAGTCATAGATTATATTACATTGCCGCTAGTTCCAAAATTTAATATTTCCGATCTGGTAATTGTGCTTGGCTTGATTTTTGTCGCTAAAGCCCTGATTTATGGTAAGCCAATTAAACGAATTAAATTATAATATAAAAAATCGCTCCATGATAGTACTGGAACGATTTTTATAGAAGAATATTGTTACTTGATTTTTTTGGCGATTGCCTCAAATGCTTTTGGCTCATTCTCCGCTAGATTGGCTAACATTTTTCGATTAAGGTCAATTTTGGCATCAGCAAGTTTTTTCATGAATACTGAGTAGCTCATGTCAAACTGTCTGGCTGCTGCATTTATTTTCACTATCCAAAGAGCTCTAAAATCTCTTTTCTTGTTTTTTCTGTCACGATAGGAAAATTGTCCCGCTTTAAGAATGGCTTGTTTGGCGAGTTTAAAAACCGATTTTCTTCTACCTGTGTATCCTTTGGCTTTTTTTAATATGACTTTGTGTTTGGCTTTTCTAACTGTGCCTCGTTTTACTCTCATTGTATCCTCGTTGATTCGTTAAATGATTGAACTTCTGAAAACTATATACTAACAACTAACTACTAAAGATATGGTGCTAGTTTCTTAACCCTTTTAGTATCGGCCTGACTGATCTCAAGCGAAATCTTGGTTCTGTCGGTTTTATGGGTTAAAAGATGGCTTTTGGCTGACTTAACTCGAAGAAGCTTCCCAGCGGGGGTTCTTTTTACTCTTTTTGCAGTGGCTTTGTGTGTTTTTAATTTCATATTTCTACTTTACTTCTTTAATATCGACTTTATTTTCTTTAACTACTTTTTTCTCTGTCATCATTGCAGTAATTTGATTACCTGCTTTGAACGGCCTACTTTCGTAATCCAATCCGGCTTGCTCTGCAAACTTTGCAAAAACCAGAAGGGCATTTTCAATAAATGCATTTTCCCTGCCCCTAAGGCGCATTGAAACCTTAACCCTATCTCCTTGATCAAAGAACTCTCTGGCGTTTTTTGCTTTATATTCGATGTCGTGATCACCGATTTTAAAAGTCAAACGGATTTCTTTAAGTTCGACTTCCTTCTGTCGGGCCTTGTTCTCCTTCTGTTTTTTGGCCTGATCATATTTGAATTTGCCAAAATCCATTATTTTGCAAACAGGAGGACGCGAGGTTGGATTAATCTCAACTAAATCCAAACCCTTTCCATAAGCTAGGGCAAGGGCGTCTGTTCGAGGCATTTCCCCCAATTTTTCTCCTTCATCATCAATAACAACCAAGGGAGAAAATCTAATTTGTTCATTGGCTCGAAGAAAGTGGTCGTTTTTTCTAATCTTAACTCCTTTTTCTTGTCTGTCTTTTCTTGTAATAAGATATCATAAAAAGCATATTTGGTCAACAGTATTTTTATTGGCCATTAAAAGAAAACTCTTGCTCCTACTCAGCAAATAAATGTTTTAGATTTTTAGCATAGTTAAATATCTCTGATGTGGCCGATAACCCTCCGTAGCTTTAGCGAAGGAGGGTAGCGTAATAAAGCTTCAGCTTTACTCTTTGGGTATAGAGGCGCCCTTTGCCGTGATCAACCGTAAATATTCGTCTGTACTTTCGATCAGTTGAGGGGATTTAGCTACCAGGGCGTTTCCCGATATTAATGAGAGCTGTGATTTTGTAAAGATACGGAGAGATCTGGCTCTGAGTAATGAATACGACAGTAGATTATCCCGCTTTTTTATTCCAAGAAGCGATGAAAACCGGCTTAAAGCTGATTCGTTTACATCGGCGCTAGAAATTTGAATATCTAAAAAATCGTCGCCAATTTTTTTAATATTTGGATCATAATTTGCGATAGATAGCGATGTCGCTTTAGTTTGAACAATATAATCCTTGAATTCCAGTGTTACCTCAATCGGGTTTTTAATCTGAAGATGAACAGAAGTTAAGAAGCATTTGCCAGTTGCAGTTCTTCCCAATCTCAATTCACTTAATTTTCTGTAGCGGAGGGAGTCGCATGCCTCTTTCCAGCCCTCAGTCCCAATTAGTTTGGTTAGTGCCGGAGAAATTTCAAGAGGAATAATCCCCATTGCTTCTTTTCTTCCAATCAGCTTGCCTGCTACTGCGTTGGCAATTTCGTCTCCTCCAATAGCTACAATTGTTGAAAATTGCTTAGAAAGGCCCAAATCGACCAGTTCCTCCACTGTTTGAGCTGGCGTTGGGTAAGTAAATTCACCGGAAATTCCAAGTATGGACAGGTAATTTTTTATATTTTCAACCTGAGCGCTTTTTTTAAATTTTTTTATATCAAATATGTAGTAGTACATTCATAAATTTCTAATTTCTAATTTTTATCGGTTTTCGTTAATTGGTTACGAAGCCAGTATCGTAATTGGGTTACGCCTGCCTGACGGCAGGTCGGGTTACATTACCGAGCAACCTAACCGAAACGGGCATCGTTACCCTAACCGCTACCTGTTGTTCTAATCGGCTAATTTGGGTTTTGAAAAGGGGATTGATTAGGCAGTATCAGGTCAATTAGAAATTTTATTGGCTATTTCTTGCCGAAGAAGCCGTATTTATCTTCTTTGTCATCAGTTTTGGTATCATCTTCTTTTTTAGGAGTCTCAGCTTTAAGATCGGCTTTAGCTTCTTCTGAAACACTGCCTGCAGGCATTGCGCTCTTACCAATAAAAGTAGCGCCCTGTTTAATGATCAGACTTTTGGCGTTTATATCACCAATAATCTTGCCAGTAGGATTTACTTCCAGCTTGTCGGTAGCTTCAACTAGTCCTTTTACTTCACCTGAGATTTCAATAGTTTTTGCCACGACTGGACCCTTTATTTTTGCCGTCTCGCCGATGTTTACATTTTCATCGCTTCTAACCTCCCCATCAACCGTTCCATTGATTTGAATGGACCCCTTGTTGTGAAGGTTTCCTTTTAAGATGACATTTACGCCAATGATCGTGTCAACATTGTTTTCCATACAAGCTCCTTATTAAATGTTATTTGTAGCCCAATTATAGCGAAAGGAAGCCCCCGTTGCAATAAAGCATGATTATTACAAAGTGCGTGTCAAGCAATTAAAACAGGTAACTTTGCTGGGGCTGTTCTGCAATTTAAAA
>CAYQPT010000020.1:0-20510 GCA_964419835.1 uncultured Candidatus Saccharibacteria bacterium
GGGACGGTTTTCAAATCGGGAAATATTTGGTATTATGGACAATGTGTTAAAAATTTATTTTGATAATTGATTAAATTCCGCAATTCCGTGGAAGAAACAAGGAGAAAAATGAAATTCAAAGAAGGAAACTGGGGCAAAGAAATCGATGTGAGAGATTTTATCTTCAATAACTACACTCCTTTTGAAGGTGATGAGTCTTTTTTGGAAAAACCAAGCGAGAAAACCAAACGACTCTGGAAAAAATGCGCCGAACTGGTTGTTAAAGAAGTCAACTCTAAGGGTGGCGTACTCGACATCGACACCGAAACCATTTCCACTATTGTAAGCCACAAACCCGGCTATATTGATAAAAAAGATGAAGTAATTTATGGGCTCCAGACCGATGCGCCCCTAAAACGAGCTATCAAACCTTTTGGCGGAATTAGGGTAGTTGAAAAAGCATGCGAAGAGTATGACCGGAAAGTAAATCCGGCCGTTTCAGACATGTGCCAAAAATACCGGAAAACTCACAATGACGGTGTCTTTGATGCTTACACACCGGAAATGAGAACTTTGCGGTCTTTGGGCATAATCACTGGACTACCTGATAACTACGCTCGAGGCAGAATCATCGGCGATTATAGAAGAGTTGCTCTTTACGGAATTGACCGGTTGATTGAAGCAAAAGAAGCCGACAGGTTGGAATTAGACGGGCCAATGATTAACGATTTGATCCAGCTCCGCGAAGAAGTTTCCGAGCAGATTAAAGCACTCAAAATGATGAAGGAAATGGCCGCTTCTTATGGCTTTGATATCAGCAAACCCGCCACAAATGCAAAAGAAGCTATTCAGTGGACCTATTTTGCATATCTCTCTGCCTTAAAAGAACATGATGGCGCTGCAATGAGCTTAGGAAATGTCAGCGGTTTCTTTGATGTCTTCATTGAAAAAGATATGAAGGCGGGTAAATTGACTGAGAAAGAAGCTCAGGAGCTAATCGACCAGTTCATTATAAAACTTAGAATGGTAAGACACCTTCGGGCTAACGAGTACAACGAACTTTTTGCCGGCGACCCTGTTTGGCTAACCGAAGCTTTGGGTGGACTTTGGCAAAACGGCAAACATAAAGTGACAAAATCAACCTACAGATTCTTGCAGACTTTATATAACTTAGGCCCTGCGCCGGAACCAAACTTAACTATTCTCTGGTCTGAAAAACTTCCTGAAAATTTTAAAAAATTCTGCGTTAAGGTTTCGATTGACACATCCTCTCTTCAATATGAAAATGATGACTTGATGAGAGGTCTTTCCTGCTCAGACGACTATGGAATTTCCTGCTGCGTTTCCCTTCTTAAAACCGGAAAAATGATGCAGTTTTTTGGAGCAAGATGTAACTTGGCTAAAGCGCTTCTTTTGGCGATAAACGGCGGACGCGATGAATTGACTGGAAAAATTGTTGTCAAAGATATTCCGGAACTAAAAGGAAAAACTCTGAAATATGAAGATGTAGTTAAAAATTATAAGAAAATTGCCGCTCACATAGCCAAAGCATATGTTAATACAATGAATGTCATACATTATATGCATGACAAATATTATTACGAAAGAGCTCAAATGGCGCTTCTTGACTCAGAGCCGGAGCGCGTACTTGCATTTGGAGCTGCCGGACTTTCGGTTGTTGCCGACTCTTTCTCGGCAATTAAATATGCAAAAGTAACACCTGTTAGAAACGAAGAAGGTATTGCTGTTGACTTTAAAATTGACGGTGATTTTCCAAAATACGGCAATGACGATGAAAAAGTTGACTCTATTGCAAAAGAATTAGTTAAAGAATTTGACTCAGAACTCAAGAAACATAAAACTTACAGAGATGCCAAACCAACGCTTTCAATTTTGACCATCACCTCGAATGTGGTTTACGGCAAAAAAACCGGCTCCACTCCAGACGGTAGAAAAATGGGAGAGCCGTTTGCTCCCGGCGCGAACCCGATGCATGGACGAGACACTTCAGGTGCTGTTGCATCACTTAACTCCGTAGCAAAACTTACCTATGAAAATGCCAGAGACGGTATTTCCAACACTTTTTCAGTTGTGCCAAGCACCTTGGGCAGCAATAAAGACGAGCAGATTGGAAATCTTATCACTCTCTTGGACGGATATTTCGGGCAGCATGCTCACCACTTAAATGTTAATGTTTTAAACAAAGAGACATTGAAAGACGCTATGGACCATCCGGAAAATTATCCTCAGCTTACAATCAGAATCTCCGGTTACGCCGTTAACTTCATTAAACTTTCAAGAAAACATCAGGAAGAAATTCTGGCCCGAACATTCTTTGAAAGATTGTAATCAATATGAAAGATCTTAAAATAAGCTCGATTGAAACACTTGGAACTCACGAGGGACCGGGAGTCCGTTTCGTGGTGTTCACGCAAGGATGCAATTTTAATTGTCTTTATTGCCACAACCCCGAAACAAAACCTGCTAATGGTGGAACAACAATAAATATTAAGGGATTAATCGAAAAGGTCAATCGATGCCAACCATATTTTGGTAAGGACGGCGGAGTCACAATTTCAGGAGGCGAGCCACTTTTACAAGCTAAAGCCCTGATTCCACTATTTTCCAAACTAAAAAAAAGCGGAATTCATACAGCACTTGATACTAACGGCTCTATTTTAAATGAAGATGTAAAAAAGCTATTAGAGCTAACCGATTTAGTACTCTTGGATATTAAGCACATTGACCTGACTTTTCATAAAACCGTGACCGGAAAGACAAATGAAACGACTCTAGAATTCGCAAAATATCTGAGAGAGAAAAATATAAAAACTTGGCTCCGATATGTTTTAGTTCCGGCTTTGACGGACCAGACAGAATATTTAGAACAATTGCAGGAACATTTTAAAAGTAATAAAAATATTGAACGGATTGAAATTTTGCCCTACCACACTTTTGGTATTAAAAAGTATGATGACCTAAAAATCAAATATTCTCTAAAAAACACTCCGGTTCCTGATGAAAAAAACATTACAAAGGCAAAAAAGATTCTGGAAAAGGGATTTAGTAAAGTAACCATCCGATAAACCGTTGACTGTAAGATCGTTTTCTGGTAGTATCAAGACACAATTTAAACAAATTAACTTTTTCTCCAGCGATGGAGAAGCCGATGCTCGGTTCTAAATTCGAGCGTCCCACTACGCCATAAAGGCTTCGCGGGATACCTTCGGTGCCAGAAAGGAAAACAAATGCGACAGTACGAGCTTACGTACCTTATTTCTGATAATGTACCTGAAAGCGATTTAAACAAAGTAACCGGCAAAGTTGGCGGTTATATTACTAGTGTTGACGGAAAAATTTTAAAAGAAGAGATTTGGGGCAGACGAAAACTGGCTTATCCTATTAAAAAACAGGATTTTGCTACCTATGTTACCTTAAATTTTGAGATGCCGGCGGACAAAGTAAATGAATTCGAGCATAATATTTTTATGTCATCGAAAATTATCCGTCATCTAATGATCGTTCAAGATTACGGAACTGAAAAACTGACTTTGACAAAGGAAGATATCGCTGAAACAAAGGAAATAACCGAAGTAACCGGCGGTGAAAAGTCGTTTGAAGCCGTTGTCGGCGAGACCGAAGAAAGCAAGGATTTGATGGCTGTCCGAGGTGAAGAATCCTCCTCCGCGGAAGCTACGGAGGACAAGGAAGCTGAAGTCGTGGAAGATGAAGCTGCTCCAGAAAAAACATCGGTCTCAGCTGACGCCAGCCCAGACGAAGAGGAAATCAAAGAAGAAGCAAAGGAAGAAAAACCTAAAAAAGACGCTAAAACTGCTAAAAAAACTGAAGCGAATCCGCCAGCTGGCGGAAAACCGGCTAAGGCAAAGAAAAAACCTGAGGATGAAGCTGACCGTTTGACCAAACTTGATAAAGAATTGGACGATATTCTAGGCGACGATCTTAAATAGTTAACAGCTAGTAATTCGGTGCTATAATAAAGCCGTTAATTAACAAATAACTAAGGGAGCAAAATGTTGAATTTAAATCGAGCACAGATTCTGGGGAACCTAACCAAGGATCCGGAAATGAGATATACACCAAACGGACAGGCAGTTTCAAGTTTCGCAGTTGCCACAAACAGAAAATGGAAAGGCCGAGATGGCGCACCCGACGGTGAGGACACCCAATACCATGACATCGTCGTTTGGGGCAAACAGGCAGAAGCAGTTACGCCTATGCTTAAAAAAGGTGGACCGGTCTTCGTCGAAGGACGACTCCAGACCAGAAACTGGGAAGGTCAGGACGGCGTAAAAAGATATAAAACAGAAATTGTGGCGGACA
Source organism: uncultured Candidatus Saccharibacteria bacterium (assembly GCA_964419835.1). Lineage (GTDB taxonomy): Bacteria > Patescibacteriota > UBA1384 > XYA2-FULL-43-10 > 1-14-0-10-43-13 > CAYQPT01. The sequence goes on from CAYQPT010000020.1 coordinate 4,321, forward strand.
ATATTATCGTGCTAGGCGGACGAGGCGGTGAAGGTGGAAATTTTATGTCACGACAGTCAGAGAATCCGGTTGAAGAAATCGGAAACAAAAAAGTAAAAGATTCCCCTGCTCCCAAGGAAGACGAGATCGATATTGAAGAGATACCATTCTAAAAAATCAAAGATTTTTAGAAAATTACAAAATTAGAAATTAGTAATTAGGACTTAGAAATTGAACCAGCACAATATTAAAATTATGTGAACTAGACCATTAGATAAATTCCATAAAAAAATAAATCGAAGGAAACAATATGGCTTACCAGCAAAGAACAACCTATCATCAAGTTAAGAAATGCCTCTTTTGCAAAACAAAGTTAAGATCTGAGGCCATCGACTATAAGGACGTAAATACTTTATCTAAGTATTTAAACCGTTGGAACAAAATTGATTCAGCCGGTCGAAACGGCAACTGTGCCAGACACCAACGCGATCTTACGACCGCGATCAAAAGAGCAAGACACCTAGCACTTTTACCTTTCACGGTAAGGTAACAGTAATTATCATTTATCATTGATCAATTTTCATTTATTTATCATTTTTAAAATTTATCAATTGTTAATTAAATGATCATTGAGAAATGGGGAATGAAAAATTAATTCCGAAGGAATTTGATATGCTTAGTATCACTGATCTCAAAACGGGCACAAAAATAACTTTTATGGGTGATCCATATGAAGTTTTGACATACTATCATTCCAAACAAGGACGAGGCGGGGCTGTGGTAAAGACGAAAATAAAGAATCTGAAAACAGGCAGCGTAATCGACAAAACATTTCAAGGTGCAGACAAAATTGAAGATGCTTCGCTTTCTAAAAAGGGTGCGACCTATCTTTACGCCGATGAAACAAACGCTTTTTTCATGGATGCTGAAACTTATGATCAGTTTGAAATCTCTCTTGAAAAAGTCGGCGATAGTAAAAAATATTTGGTTGAAAATTCGGCCGTTGACCTTCTCTATTTCAACAATGAACCAATAAATATTGAATTGCCAATCAAGATGACTTTTAAGGTCATTTCCGCTCCTCCTGCAGTCAAAGGAAACTCCGCCGGAAGTATCACCAAGAAAGTTACTATTGAAACGGGATCTCAAGTTGATGCACCAATTTTCATCAAGGAAAATGATAAAATTGTAGTAGACACCAGAACTAATACTTATGTTGAAAGAGCATAATAAAAATGAATAGCTAATCTTTACCAATAGCGAATATACGAATATTAGTAAATTAGCCATTAGTTCATTCGTCATCCATTTATGATTCTGCCTTACACAAAAATTGTCGGGCTTCCGGTTTTCGACTTTAAAAACCAACAAAAAGTCGGAGAAATTTCTGATCTAATTTTTTCACATAAAGATTTTAATATCTCTGGTGTTATTTTAGAGCGATCTTTTTTTGACCGTAAAACGAAAGTTGCAAGCAGCGCAGACATTGTTGACCTCTCTAGCCAAGGCGTGATTGTAAATGATGAAGAAGCAATATTAATACTGGATGAAAATGTCCGTTTGAAAGCTGCAATTCATTCCGGCTACCACGGGATCAGACAAAAAGTCGTCACAAAATCCGGTAAAGGATTGGGACGGGTAATTGACTTATTCATCTCAACCGAGATGCTTCAAGTATCCAAAATCCATGTTAAAAGCATTTTGTCAGAGAGAATAATTTCAGCCACAGCGGTCATAGAGATCAAGAAAAGAAAAATTATTGTTAAAGATAATTTTGAAACAGTGAAAATGGGCGTGCCTGTGATGGGACAAAGCGTAATATAAATACAGATATACAGATCTAACACTAATTTACAGATTTACAAATAATGCATCTAAAATGTAACAAAATCGCCCTGATGGGCGATTTTGTTTATCCGTACATCCGTATATTTGCTAAAGATTTGTAAATCCGTATTCTACATCCCCATTCCGGCATAAGGGTTTCCACCCATTGCTGGCATCCCTGCCGGCGGATTTTTTTCCGGTTTCTCTGCAACGACTGCTTCAGTTGTAAGCATTAATGCAGCAATTGAGGAAGCGTTTTGCAGGGCGCTTCTTGTCACTTTGGCTGGATCGATGATGCCCATCTTTATCATATCGCCATATTCACCGGTTGCAGCATTAAAACCTTCGCCAGGGTTCATTTTCTTAACATTTTCGATAACGATTGACCCTTCAACGCCGGCATTTTCTGCAATCTGACGCATCGGAGCTTCAAGCGCTTTTTTGACTATCTCAACCCCAATTTTCTCATCGCCCGAAATATTAATCGATTTCAAATCAGAGATAGCATCAACTAGAGCAACTCCGCCGCCTGCTACAATGCCCTCTTCAATGGCAGCTTTGGTTGCCTCAACCGCATCTTCAACTTTATACTTAATCTCTTTCATCTCGGTTTCAGTGGCGGCTCCTACTTTAATCACCCCTACTCCACCTGAAAGCTTGGCAAGACGCTCATTTAACTTCTCCTTGTCGAAATTAGAAGATGTTTTTTCAATCTGTTTTTTGATCTGAGCAATTCTGGCTTTGATTGCTTCTTTGCTACCCTTGCCTTCAACAATAATTGTGCTTTCTTTGTCAGCTTCGACTTTTCTGGCCGTTCCAAGCATCTCTACTTTTGTTTCTTCTAGTTTGTGCCCAAGATCAGAAGATACTACTTGACCGCCCGTCAAAGCGGCAATATCTTCGAGCATTTCTTTTCTTCTGTCGCCAAATCCGGGAGCTTTAACAGCCAAGATATTGATAGTGCCTCTAAGTTTATTCAATACCAATGTGGTTAGCGCCTCACCGTCAACATCTTCAGCGATAATTACAATATCCTTTTTACCGCTTTGCGCCAATTGTTCCAAAAGGGGCAGTATTTCATGCACTGAAGAAATCTTCTTGTCAGTAAGGAGGATCGAAGGGCTTTCCAAAACCGCCTTCATGGAAGCGGTGTCGGTGATCATATACTGGCTAATGTAGCCGTTATCAAATTCCATGCCTTCTACAACTTCCTTCTCGAGCCCCATTGTGTTTGATTCTTCAACTGTAACAACGCCATCTTTTCCGATCAAATCCATAATTTCTGAAATCATTTCGCCGATTTCAGAGCTTCCGGCGGAAACAGTTGCAACCTGACAAATTTCATTCTTGCCTGAAATCTCTTTGGAATTTTTCTTAATCGCTTCAACTACTTTTGTTGTCGCCTTTTCCATCCCGTGACGGATTTCCATCGGATTTGCACCGGCGGCAACATTTCTAAGTCCTTCGTTGATCATGGCTTGGGCCAGAATCGTAGCTGTCGTTGTCCCATCTCCGGCAACATCGTTTGTCTTTGAGGCAACTTCTTTAATCAATTGGGCACCCATATCTTCAAATTTGTCTTCAAGTTCAATTTCTTTGGCGATCGTAACGCCGTCATTTGTAATTGTTGGTCCGCCAAAACTTTTATCGAGTACTACATTTCTACCCTTCGGCCCCAGTGTTACCTTGACTGTGTCAGCCAATTTATTTACCCCTTTTTGCAGACCGCTTCTTCCCTCATCTGAAAATTTAATTTGCTTACTCATTTTTACTCCGTAAAAATAATTATTAATTTTTAATTCTTAATTTATAATCAATTTTTAATGTTTTAAAATTTTAGTTTGGGATTTGATTAGAAATTAGAAATTAGGACTTAGAAATTTGAATTTTGTTTACAAAATTCCCAGTATTTCTTCTTCTCTCATCACCTTGTATTCAGTGCTGTCAATCTTCAGTTCCTCACCGCTGTATTTCCCGTATAAAACTTTATCACCTTTCTTGACTGAAAATTCATACTTTTTACCTTCTTTGATTCCGCTTCCAATGGCAACAATTTCACCTTCAGCTCTCTCCTCTTGAGCTGAAGCAGGGATAATGATGCCTGATTTTGTAGTCTCTTCTTTCTCCATTGGTTTAACCAAGACTCGATCACCTAGTGGTTGAAACATAATTCCTTCCTTTCTTTTGGGTTAACTGTTTTTTGAAATTTATATAGAAATGTTAAGCAAACTTTACATTATTGTCAAGAGCTTTGCTTACATAGCGCAAAATAAAAGAGAGGTTTCCCTCTCAACTTCCCCTTGATTTAAAAGTGGCGGTAGTGCAAGGGGGGCACACTACCACCAACTAGAATATAGCTCAATTTACGCTTGAAAGTCAAGATGCCTTAGGAGGGCCTGTCCTTCGTAGCTTCAGCGAAGGAGGATGGAATCGGAGTTCCTGATCATTATAAACAATTAAATTTGGATATTTTTTAGTTCTTGGATCAGATTTGATCTTTCTTATCTGGTAAGATTTAACTTTCCGTTCAAACCAACCACTTTTTTTGTCATCCCGAACGAAGTCGAGGAATCTTTTATTAGAAGATTTCTCCACTTTGGTCGAAATGACATCAGGGTGGTTACTTGATACCTGATACTTGATACCTGATACCTTAAAGCCATATTTACTAAATAAACATTGATTAACAAGTATGAACTTATTAAATAGATCAATATCGCCTGCAATAAACTTGCTATGTGAATAATTATCAGCGCAGTACCGGTCCATTTCTTCGCCCCGTCCGGTTGGGATTTTTAAATAATTTTCGGTCAAGAAGTAATTAAAACAAAATTTACCGGAATGATCTCGTCTTTCATCTTTCGACCTTTTAATCTGCAATATTGTGGCAAAAGCATTTACAAAAAATCTCACTGTAAAAATCCGGCCGGACTTTGCGATAATCAAGATATCGATATCCGAACTTTTCTTTGATCTTGCTTGAGCTAAGGAACCGTTTAATAAGACGCACTTAACATAGGGAAGCAATATTAGCATTCTTCCGAAAAACTTAGTTCTCTTCAGACGGTTCTTTACCAATTTTTCATTTTTCATTGATCATTTCTCATTTATTTATCATTTAAACAATTGATCATTGAGTGAAAATTGAAAAATGATAAATGGTAAATGTCAGTTGTCCCCAACTTTTCTATATTTTACCATTTAATATTTATATGTTATCATCTAGTTGAAAATAAAATATACCGTTAAAAAAAACTCCATAAAAAATTTCTCGGAGTTTTTTAAATTGTTCTCGAATATTTAGTCTTATTGTGGAGGAGAGATGAATACGAAGTACATTTTTATTGTGGGCGGAGTTATGTCATCAGTCGGAAAAGGCATTGCGGCTGCCTCAATCGGAACTATTTTAAAAAGCAAGGGCTACAAGGTTACTGCGATCAAAGCCGATCCCTATGTCAATGTAGACGCTGGCACAATGAACCCAACCGAACATGGGGAAGTTTTCGTGACAAAGGATGGGGACGAGTGCGATCAAGATATGGGTAATTATGAAAGATTTTTAGACGAGAGTTTGACCAAAATAAATTATATGACAACTGGCAGAATTTACCAGTCTGTGATTGAAAAAGAAAGAAATTTAGGTTATGGCGGAAAATGTGTGGAAGTTGTTCCGCACATACCTGAGGAAATAAATAGAAGAATTAAAACCGCTAGTAAAAGAGCGGAAGCTGACATCGCCATCATAGAAATTGGCGGAACACTCGGTGAATATCAAAACCTTTTATTCCTCGAAGCGGCCAGAATGATGAAAATGAAAAATCCTAATGATGTTGCCTTTATTTTAGTTTCCTATCTCCCTATTCCTTCTAAGGTTGGGGAAATGAAAACTAAACCTACTCAGATGGCCGCCAGACAATTAAATTCCTGTGGAATACAAGCCGACTTCATCCTCTGCCGTTCCGAAAGACCAATCGACAAGAAGAGACGTGAAAAATTAGCTATTTTTTGCAACATTGATCCAGAAAACGCTGTTTCGGCCCCCGATGTTGATTCAATCTATGACATTCCCGTTAATTTTGAGGAAGAACATTTGGGTAAGAAGATTCTTGGACGGCTAGGGTTAAAACCAAAACAGACCGACCTTGTAAATTGGCGTAAGATGATCAAGAAAGCCAAGAGTGCTGAGAAACCGGTTAAAATTGGCATTGTGGGAAAATATTTTGACACGGGAGACTTTGTATTGGCCGACTCTTACATCTCAGTTATAGAGGCAGTTAAACATGCGTCTTGGGCGCAAGGATACAAACCGGAATTCGTCTGGCTCTCCTCAGATAGATATGAAAAAGGCAAAAAAAATCTGGAAGATATCAAAAATTATGACGGCATCATCATACCGGGAGGGTTTGGTTCGCGAGGAATTGAAGGAAAGATTGCTGTTGCCGGTTTTTGCAGGGAAAATAAAATTCCTTACTTTGGACTTTGTTATGGAATGCAGATTGCAACAATTGAATTTGCTAGAAATGTCTGCGGACTTAAAAAGGCAAATTCAGAAGAACTCGATGCAGCCACCCCGCATCCGGTCATTCACATAATGCCCGACCAGAAAAAGAAACTGGAAGAAAATGATTTTGGCGGATCAATGCGCTTGGGATCGTTTAAATGCACCTTAAATAAGGAAACAATCTCATATAACGCATATAAACAAAAAGGTTCTATTTCCGGACAATCTCCTGAAATTTCTGAACGGCATCGTCATCGCTATGAATTTAATAATGAATACAAAAGTACTTTGGTCAAAAAGGGCCTCGTTATTGCCGGCGTAAATCCAGAGAGACATTTGGTTGAAATAATCGAACTAAAAGATCATCCGTTTTTCGTCGGTGTGCAGTTCCATCCTGAGTTCCAATCACGTCCACAGCGCCCGCACCCGCTGTTCCTAGAGTTCATTAAGGCCTCCGGTGAAAGAAATACCTGATCGCTTTATTTTTGCTGTACAGCCGCTCTCTTATCAAATAAGTATCTTATAATCTCTGCTGAGAAAAATGCTACTATTGTTGCAATAAATATCACAGTAATGTCTTTTGTATTCAGTGGAACTATTTTGAACGCATGAGACAGTGGCTTGATGAAAATCAAAACCTGCATCAATGCTGAAATCAATATTGTAACAATAAGAAATTTGTTCTCAAAAAAACTCCGGGCGTTTTGCCAGATCCTCTGCGGTGACCTTATCGAAAAACAGTAGATCAACTCTGCAAATACAGAAAACGAGAAAAGAATTGTTCTGGCTTTTTCAGTAGAGAAATTCAACCCCCATAAAAACACTATGAGTCCGATTATGAAAAGAGGGAGAGCCAAACAAAGAGAATGAACCATTGATTTATTCATGGAGTTAACTTTGGAAGACCTTGGTTTTTCTCTTAAAACACTAGCGGAAGGTTTCTCAAAGGCCAGCGCAATGGCAGGAAGCGAATCAGTTATCATATTAATCCAGAGAATTTGAACTGTTAAAAGCGGTGCCGGCAGGTCAAACAGAAAAGCAAAACCAATCAGAAAGAGCACATGGATATTACTGGAAACCAGAAATATTATTGCGTTCCTAATGTTATCATATATTGCTCGACCATATTCGACTGCCGAAATTATGGTTTCAAACTTATCGTCAGATAAAATTATGTCGGCAGAGTCTTTTGCCACATCTGTTCCTTTGATCCCCATGGCAATTCCCACATTTGCTTCTTTCAAGGCGGGAGCATCGTTTATGCCGTCTCCCGTAACAGCAACGCAATAGCCACTCTTTTGTAATAACCTAACGATATTAATTTTGTCTTCCGGTGTGATCCGGGCAAATACTTTAACGGTTTTGAGCTGTTTTTTTAACTCGCTATCAGAAAGCCCCTCTAGCTCCTTCCCGGTCAAAATTTCTTTATCCGATACAGATAATCCAATTTTTTCAGCTATAAAGCGCGCGGTTTCAGGATGATCGCCTGTTATCATAATCGGGCGGATGCCTGCATTTACAGCACTCTTAATCGCTTCCCCTATCCCTGCCGACGGCTCATCAATGAGAGCAAAAAAACCGCAAAAAGTCATCAAGGAAGGAATGCTGGAGCTATTTTTTTGCAATTTTTTTTCTGCCAAAGCAATTACCTTGTACCCTTCTTTGCTCAATTTATCTGCTTCAAGGAGTGCATTTTTTTTATCTTTCTCGTCAATTTTACAAAAAGCAAGGATAGATTCTGCCGATCCTTTAGCAACTAGCATTTTTTGATCCCGCAAATTCGCTAAAACTGCCATATATTTTTTGGCGGAGTCAAAGGGGATCTCCATCTCTCTTTTATACAGCCGGCTCTTAGTTATTAACCCCATTCTAAAATTCTTCGCTGCCTCCGCAATCGCAACCTCAACCGGATCGCCCAAGATGTCCCCGTTCTCATCTTTTAAGCTAATATTTGAACAGACAACTCCCTTTTCAAATAAATCCAAGAAATCCTTCTCCGGCTCACTTTTAAAACTGAATGTTTTCACGGTATGGTTTCTAATAACAACCGCCTGGCCGACAGTAAGCTCATTATTCGTCAGTGTACCCGTTTTATCCGTAGCAATAATATTGACAGCCCCCAGCGTCTCAACAACTGCCAACCTTCGAACAATTGCTTTTCTCTTGGCCATCCTCGAAACACCAATAGCTAAAGATAAAGTGATAACGGTCGGCAAACTTTCAGGTACCGTTCCTACGAGTAAAGCTATAGTCAGCGCCAATAGGGACCAGACTTCAAACCCCCTCAAATATCCCAAGCTAAAAATCATTGCGGCGATGATCAGTGAAGCAATGCTTAATATCTTACCCAAAAATAGCACTTGTTTCTCCAGGGGAGTTTTGTCGTCCCTGGAATTTTCAACCATGCCGGCAATTTTACCAAATTCCGTTCCTTCGCCAATACCAATGACGATACCCTTTGCTCTACCCTCGACAACTATGGTTGAGCCAAATAGCATGTTCGTCCTATCAGCCAGAACCGTATCAATACTCATAACACCTGGTACTTTCCTTACCGGAAAAGATTCGCCTGTTAGCGCGGATTCGTTTACACTTAATGACTCGCTCTCAAGCAGTCTTATGTCTGCAGGAATTTTGTCCCCAACATCAAGAGCTACAATATCTCCAGTAACAAGCTCTTCACTGGAGATTACTTTGTACTCCCCATCTCTCAAAACCTTGCTCTTAGACTTAAAAGTGTCTCTTAGGTCATCAAGCGCCTTATGCGCCTTGTACTCCTGAGAAAACCCCAAGAGGACATTTAAAAGAATTACCGAAACAAGTATCAGCGCTTGAAATAGTCCATCAACAAAATATGATATTGTCGCCGCAATAAATAATAATAGGATGAAAATATTACCGAATTGGCGTAAAAAGATAGAATATGCGCTTTCTTCCCTTAATCTTTCCAGTGAATTGGCACCGTTTTTCTGTAAGCGAAAATGAGCTCGCTTTTGGCTGAGCCCCTCCTTTAATTTGACTTCGAAATGCCTCAAAAGGCCTTCCGTCGTCCACTGGTGATACGCAAATCCCCTCTCGTTCATACGATAATTATATCATAAAATAAGGAGAGCGGTTAGGGCAACGATGCCCGTATCGTCCGCCAGCTGGCGGATTCGGTTGCGGTAATGTTGCCGAACAACATTGCCAATACTGGCTTCGTAACCGACTAACGAAAAACAGCTCACATGTGCTTTGTGCTTCGATATTCGAGTTTTTTGATTTATGGTGTTGGTGTCACAACGGGGGCTGGAGTTTCCGGCACAGGAGCTGGAGTTGGCTCCGGAGCTGGAGCCGGTGCAGGTTCGGGTGCAGGAGCTGGAGCCGGAGCAGGTGTCCCCTTTCCTACCAGCCACTTCTCCTGCCAAGGAACATATTTGGAAACAAAATCTCTTTCTTGAAGAATGTCACTCCCGCGGGAAACTTTGTAATGAAAAGTTGCAGTTGCTCCCGGATGCGCGCTGTCAATCTTTTTCCTTTCTCCCGGAGGCAATGTTTCGGTTTCCGTAATTAACGGTGGATCCGGCTGGATAACATCGGTAACAGCCGGCTCTGATATCTCGGCTTTACGGCCATCTTTTGTTCCATATATTTCGAAGGTTATTTTTGTTCCAACAACTTTTGATTGAATGAGCAAATGGCTCCCATAATTATTTAGAAATTTAAAGTCTGGTGACGGATCATAAATTGTCGCGTCCATCCCAACCGGCGGTTCATAATAGCTAACGCGGTATTTGTGGTTTTGGCGTTCAACAATTTTTAGGCCGGCATTCAGAGCCGCCCGGAAAAGAGTTGATGAAACTTGGCAAAGTCCGCCTCCAAACTCAGGAATCGTTTTGTTTTCCTTAATCACAAGCTCTTCCAAATAACCGGCTGAAGCATCAATGGTTCCTAATTGTTTTAAAGTAGAGAATGTTTCATTCGGCTTCAGTAAAACTCCGTTAATCGCATTTGCCCCGGTTTGAATATTGTGAACCCGGTTTGAGGGCGAACCCTTAAAGTTCGTTTCAGCAGTTCCAACTAATTCTACAATTCCCATCTCGTTGATTTTTTGTTCTGTAATTTCAGGATCAATTGTTGCCACTCTCAGGTTTATAATAAGCAGATCAATCTTATCTGCCTTACTTGGATCCATTCTGGCGTTTAAAACGTTTTCTATATCAATTTTAGTCCCCTCTTTATCCAGTGTTCTCCCGACAGTAGCAGCTTGGAATACAGCGGCCTTGCCACCGGAAATAGTTAGTTTAGCGTTCTTTTCTTCGACATCTGTTCCTTTAGCAATCGTGTCTACGTAAGCCTTGATTCTCTCTTCGTTAAAAACAATGGTTAAATCATCTCCGTTCTGCTCAGACACAATAAACCCACCAATTGAATCGACATCCGCTTTAAACTGCAAATCATTATACTTTAAAGTTAAATCACCTTTTTCTAGCGCCTTATTTGCCTTTACTAATGCTTTTTCAGCATTGTCTTCCCTTATCTGCGGTTGGTAATCTTTCGCTTGAAAAACAATCTGGTTAAATGAGATACTGGCAATCTTGTTCTTTATATTTGATTTGATCTCATCTTGATCAATTCGGGATCCAGCTTGCCGTTCTTTCATTAAAACAAATTTTCCGCTGCTATAAGTTAACGAGTAGTCCTTTTCAGGGTTATCAATCTCTCCTGCTATACCGGCAATTTTCTTATTCAAGCTTTCTTCGTCGTATGAGTAAACCATGGCGTAACTATCCTTCTTGAAAGCCGACTTTAGCTGCTGCCAAAAACAGTTTAATATGTTTCCATTGCGGCCATAATTCCAAATCGGGTCTATGGTGGCATCAATGTCAAACTGCAAGCCAATATCTTTTGGAACTATATTGTATGTTTTTCCGTCGCCTGTTTTTGGCTCCCATTTAAGTTCAATCTGACTATTAGAAAAAGTTTTTGCTTTCTCGCCTAAAATATCTTTGATTTCAGTTTTAGTTTTTCCACCGTAGTTTGTATCACCGAGATATTGATGGGCATAAACTTTTTTAGCGAATACAGCCGAATAAGTACCTAGTGATAAAAACCCGATAGCAACCAAACCCAGCAAAACAAAAAGTACTATTTTGAGATGTTTTTTCTTAATCAGCTTTTTAATTTTTTTGTAACTTTTAATCTCGATCATTTTAATTCCCGATCTTTATAACACATAAAGTATACTAATAAAATTGAAAGTCAACAACTAGTAAAAAATCCCTTCAGCAAAGGAATTTTTTAAACTTTTTTATATTTATCGAACTATACATTGAGAATTTCGTTTAGTATTTCTTTGGCGTTTTGAGATCTCTTTAAATTTTCATCCTCAGCGGAAGAGAATAAAGCATGAATAACATCGCCGTCGCCTGTCCCTTTCGGCAAAAAAGATTTGGGAATGATACATTTATCTCTGCCGGAAATCAAAACCGCCCGATCACCATCAATATGGTCTAGAACAAACTCCTTAGTTAAGTTTTGATTTTCCTGCTTTTTCACAATACTACTCCGCCGGCTCTTCTCTTAGCTCCTTTGATGCTTGAGTGATCGGCCGCCGAACAAAAATGATAATAAAAGCGATAATAACAAGCAAGGCAGCAATGATTGATGCTTTCCATGTGAAATTAAGGTTTACTTTAATCATTATGGGTGCGATCAAGAGAGCAATAATATTAACCACTTTAATAATCGGGTTGATGGCAGGACCAGCTGTATCTTTATATGGGTCACCAACAGTGTCGCCGGTAACGGCAGCTTGATGGGCAAGGGATCCTTTGCCTCCAAAATTACCCTCTTCTATGTATTTCTTAGCATTGTCCCATGCGCCACCACCAGATGTCATTGAGATAGCCACAAACAAACCAGTAACGATTGTTCCGATCAAAAATCCACCTAATGCAACGGGACCCAAGATAAAGCCGACTAAAATCGGCATTAATACAGTAATTCCAGCCGGAAGAATCATCTCCCTGATTGCGGCTCTTGTTACAATATCTACCGCTCTTTTATAATCAGGTTTTGCCGTGTCCTCCATAATGCCCTTGATCTCTCTAAATTGACGTCTGACCTCCTCCACAACTGAACCGCCTGCCTTTCCAACTGCCTCAATGGCAAGCGAACCAAAATAGTAAGGAAGGAGTCCTCCAATTAAGAGACCGACAATCACGTAAGGATCTTTAAGGTCAAAAGATAATGCCTTGCCCGTAGCACTGGATAATTTTTCGGTGTAGTCGGCAAACAGGACCATTGCCGCCAAACCGGCCGAGCCAATGGCATACCCTTTTGTTACCGCTTTTGTAGTATTTCCTACAGCATCAAGCGCATCGGTGTGAACACGCACATCGTCCGGCAATCCCGACATCTCCGCAATTCCCCCTGCATTATCTACAACCGGTCCAAATGCATCGATTGCGATGATTATTCCGGCCATTGAAAGCATGCTCATGGCGGCTATTGCAATTCCATATAGTCCGGATAATGTGTAAGCGCCAAGTATGCCGGCCGCTATAACTAGCACAGGAAGAGCGGTTGATCTCATTGAAACAGCCAAACCGGTAATCACATTTGTACCATGCCCGGTTTTTGAGCTCTCCGCAATTGATTTAACAGGAGCATATTTTGTGGAAGTAAAGTATTCGGTAATAAAAACCAAGAGAGCGGTTACAACTAAACCGATCAAGGAAGCAAGGTAAATGTTTAAAGTGCCGAATTTTCCGTTATCTTTCATCATCCAGTTTGTAATAAAATAAAAAGCTCCAGCAGAGAGGATTCCTGAAACAATCAATCCGCGATAAAGTGTGCCCATAATGTTCTTTGAATTTTTTCCAAGCTTAACAAACCAAGTACCGATTATTGATGTAATAATCGAAGCAGACCCTAAAACAAGGGGGAATAAAATGGCGTTTTCATAGTTTTTAAAGACTAAATGGCCAAGCAACATCGCTGCGACTGCAGTAACGGAATAAGTTTCAAATAAATCTGCTGCCATACCGGCACAGTCACCGACATTATCTCCAACATTATCGGCTATGACAGCAGGATTTCTATGGTCATCTTCTGGAATCCCTGCTTCAACCTTACCAACCAAATCAGCCCCAACATCGGCGCCTTTTGTAAATATTCCCCCGCCCAAGCGAGCGAAAATTGAAATAAGTGAGCCGCCAAAGCCAAGACCAATAAGCGCTTCAGTGTCTTTAAATATTGCATAAAATCCGGCAACGGCTAAGAGGGAAAGCCCCACCACAAAAAGTCCGGTTACGGCTCCCGATTTGAAAGCGACATCCATTCCAGCCGGTAATCCTTTTTTTGCCGCTTCAGCCGTTCTTACATTGCCGCGAACGGAAACATTCATACCGATGTATCCTGCCAATGCAGACAATAATGCACCGATCAGAAAACCGAGAGCGACTTTCCAGCCAATCGCGTAAAGCAAGACAACAAATAAAACTGTAGCGACTAAAGCAACTGCGGAGTATTGTCTGTTCAAAAAGGCCCTTGCTCCATCCTGAATCGCTTTTGCAATGTCGGACATTTTTTTACTTCCCTGCGGTTTTTTTAAAACAGAAAGAGCCAGCAATAAGCCGTAGACAACAGAGAGTAGAGCCGCTGATAGAGTAATTATAATCGAGCTAGTGAACATAATAATTCCTTTCGGGAATTAAACTTCATAACATAAATTTATGATTAAAAAAACATCACTTAGTAATACTTTAGCATAAATATACAACAATGTTGTATATAATTTATCACACTTGCAGAATCGCTTCAATACGCTTTGTAAACTTGCAGAGTTTTTTCTGCTGTATCATCCCAAGAATATTTTCGAACCTGCTCAAGACCTTTTGGAATCATTTTCTGTCTCAGAGTTTTATCGGTAACAATCCGCTCCATCGCCTTCGCTATATCATTTATGTCATATGGATCAAAATACAACGGTACATCACCTAAAATTTCAGGCATACATGATTCCTTGGAAGAAACAACCGGAGTTCCACATGCCATTGCCTCAAGTGGAGGGAGGCCGAATCCTTCAGATAATGAAGGGATAATATAAGCCAGTGCTCCGGCGTAAGCTATCGGAAGCTCCTCCTCTAAGACAAAACCGGTTGTTATCACTGCTTTCCGGCCGAGCGATTGATTGATATCCTTAACCTTTTCTATCACATCTTCTTCTTTCTCGTCAATTTTGCCAGCTAAAACTAACTGTACTTTTCTGTCCCCGATTTCACCCTTTTTTGCCGCGATTTCGAAAGCTTCTAAAGATCGAAGAAGATTTTTATGCCGCTTCCACATCCCGGTATAAAGAATGTACTGATCGCCAATGCCATATTTTTTCATAAATTGGTCAATTTTTGGCTGTTGGCTTCTAACTGAAATATTGTACTTGTCATCAACACCAAGATAAGTAACGACAATCTTGTCTTTTGGAATTTCATAGTAATCGAGAATATCTTTTTTTGATGTTTCTGATACTGTTAGAATTTTAACAGAGTTATAAGCAGCCGCTTTCATAACTTTATTAAAAGCAATTCTCTTGATCGGATTCTGCCGGTGCAAATGTCCGAGCATCGTTAGATCATGAACCGTAACAACAAATTCCCCTTTATAAAAAACGGGGTGATTGAATTGAGTAAAATGCACCAGATCGAATTGTTTTTCATTTAGATATTTCAAAAGTCCGGTTTGCTCTTTTGGACTATAATGAGCAATATCCAAAAGCTCAACTTTGCAATTTGAAGCTGTTTTAATAATTGGATAATCAACGAGCTTCTTCTCGCCAACTGGACGGATTAGTAAAGTATACTCATTTTCTTTATCCAATTTCAGCACACGGCTAAGAACCTCTAAGGTGTATCTTGAGACTGACTCACCCACTCCAACAAACCGCCCGTCAATTAGAATTCGTTTCATTTTTTTCTCCTAGAGCTAAACCGACTATTAAGATCATAAGGTACAGTCCGACTTGACCGGTATATATATTTATAAATAATCCAGCGACCATAAAACCAATTAGTAGTGAAAAAGCTATGCTATTCTCTTTTGCTTTATGCAGGCGATATGCCAAGCTTCCAAGCAAAAGCAGAAGTAAGATAATCCCAACAAGTCCTGTTTCTTCAAATGTATCAAGATAAATATTTTCCGTCCAACGATTTGGGCCACCATCGATCCGGTTTTGAGACGACGGACCAGCCGCTCCCATCCCCCGTCCCAAAAATCCTATTTTATATCGCTCCGCCCAAACGCGTTTATACTGATCCACCCTCTCGGTGGAAGATGCTCCGTGAGTGACAATTGAATTTAATGACTCAGATTTATACCCGATCCAAGAAACGAATAAAATGAGACCCAATATAACAATAAAACAACTCGAGGCAACGAGTGCACCATATCTTTTTCTTAAATAGAGGACGGAAATTGAGAGAAGAGTCACAAATAATCCGATCCAAGCACTTCTCGAAAAGGTAAAGAGTAAAATGAAACAAAATAACGGAATCAAAAGCAATAATTTCTTGTTAATTTGTCTGCTCATGATTATGATCAAAGCGATCGCCGAGAGAAGATATAGTCCTAGTGCGTTTGGCCCGGAAAGAATTGATTGCAATCTCAAGAATTGTCCTCCGACAGCATGTACAGCAGTCAAGGCGCCCTCTCCGGATAATTCTGTGACGAAGGGCATTTTTATATGAAAAAATTCCAGAACTGCCAGACAGCAGACGATGGTCGATCCTATAAAAGCAGACCAATAAACTTTTTTTCGCTGGTTAACCGAAAAATCGAATAATAATAGAGTGGTCAGTAGAAGTATCGGCGTCATAGCAAACCGCAGACCTCGGAGCCACTGCTC
>CAYQPT010000021.1:0-20342 GCA_964419835.1 uncultured Candidatus Saccharibacteria bacterium
CATCCAGCACCTGCGCCAACTCTCATTACAATGATTGAAGATTAAGATTTGCAACATCACGCTTTTTATACTAAAATTAAAGATGTTAAATCGTAAGTTCTGTCCTCGGAGGGATTGTGGCACAAAACAACATTTCAGTTGGAATCGATGTAGGCAGCACAAAAATTATTACTTGTGTTGGTAAATTTGAAAATGGCACAACAGACATTATTGGTATCGGCCAAAGCAACAATCAGGGTATACGAAAGGGCGTGATTGTAGATATTGAGGAAACCGTTTCTGCCATTTCTTCGTCATTGGAAGAAGCAGAAAGGATGGCAGGATTTCCCATACAAAGCGCCATTGTTGGCATCTCCGGAGCACATATTGAAGCCGAGGAGAGCAAAGGAGTAATTGCAGTTTCGAGACCTGATGGAGAAATCACAGATGAGGACGCGAAAAGGGCAATTGAGGCAGCTAGAGCAATTCCCAACAAGCCAAACCGTGAAGTCCTTCACGTCATGCCCCGCTCATTTATAATTGATGGTCAGGAAGAGATTAAGGACCCGTCAGGTATGAACGGCATCCGGCTTGAAGTTGACGCGAACATTATCTCCACCTCAACCAATGCCATAAAATCCCTCTCCAAAGCAATTGAACAAGCGGGGATTCATATTGAAGAAATAGTTTTTTCTCCTCTTGCAACCACTAAGGTTTTGCTATCAAAAAGACAAATGGACATTGGCGTTATTTTAATTGACCTAGGGGCCTCAACTACCTCTTTTGCTGTTTATGAGGAAGGGGATCTAATTCATTGCGGAGTTATCCCTATCGGATCTACCCATATTACGAATGACATTGCCATAGGTCTACGAACAAACATTGATATTGCCGAAATAATTAAGAATAAATACGGTTACGCCATTCCCGACAAGGTGGCGGAAAAAGAAGAAATCTCTCTTGATAAAATTGACAAACATGAGCAGGGGACAGTAAATATTAAATATGTCTCAGAAATTATTGAAGCTAGGTTGAACGAAATATTTTTAATGATCAGAGACGACTTACGGCAAATCAACCGTGATGGAACACTCCCGGCCGGAATTGTCTTAACCGGAGGTGGCACCAAAATTGACGGCGTAGTCGAATTAGCCAAGGCCACGCTATGTTTACCAGTCCAAGTAGGGAAGCCGATTATGGAAATTTCCGGACTAGTTGACAAGCTAGATGATCCAGTATATTCTACCAGTATAGGATTGATGTTATGGGGTAAAGATAAAACTGGAGGAGGGAATTCCTTTGATTTTGATGTGAAAAACTTGAACGGCGTACTCGGAAAAATCAAATCTGCCTTTAAGAATTTTCTTCCCTAAAATATTATTACAAGATACATTAGTAAAATATTCAGTGCGTAAAAAAGGTGAAATACTGTCCCAATATCGGGACAGCCCTGCCTGAAAGGCATGGCCCATGGCAAGCCATGGCGTATGATACCCTTTATTATGGAAACATACAAGGAACTATAATGGTTGAAAAAAAAGGGTCAGAACTAGAAAATTTTGCAGTAATTAGGGTAGTCGGTGTAGGTGGATCCGGCGGTTCTGCCGTGACCCGCATGATAAACTCCAAACTTCGTGGGGTTGATTTTATTACTATCAATACAGATGCTCAAGCATTGGCTTTTAATGAAGCGCCAATAAAGATACAAATTGGTAAAGAGACAACTAGAGGATTGGGAGCTGGTGCGGATCCTGAAATCGGAAGAAAATCAGTTGAAGAAAATAAAGAAGAAGTATATGAAGCGCTTAAGGGCTCGGATATGGTCTTTGTTACCTGCGGAATGGGTGGCGGCACCGGCACCGGCGCAGCACCTTTTGTAGCTGACATTGCTAAAGAGCTTGGTGCATTAACAGTCGGCGTTGTTACAAAACCGTTTTCCTTTGAGGGACAAAGACGAAAAAAAATTGCCGAGCTTGGCATTTCCGAGATGCGAGACCGCGTCGACACATTAATTACAATTCCAAACGATAGATTGCTACAGGTTATAGATAAAAAAACCTCGCTCTTTGACGCCTTTGGTGTAGTCGACGATGTTCTCAGGCAGGGTGTTCAGGGTATTGCCGACTTAATTGTTTACCATGGTATCATCAATGTGGACTTTGCCGATGTTAAAGCAATTATGGCGGACGCCGGCAGTGCGCTTATGGGCATTGGCCACGGAACAGGGGACAACAGAGCAATTGAAGCTGCTAGAGCGGCAATTGACTCACCATTGCTTGAATTATCAATCGACGGAGCAAAAGGCATTTTGTTCAATATCACCGGCGGACCAGACTTAGGCATGTACGAGATCGATGAAGCAGCCAAGGCGATTACTGAAGCAGCCGACGCCGACGCAAACATTATTTTTGGCGCCATCATAGATGAGGCAATGGCCGGAGAAGTTAAAATCACCGTTATCGCAACCGGATTTGAATCCGATCAAAATAGATTCCAAAAGAAACAATATTCCGTACCTGAAACTTCAGCAAAAGAAATCCCCAGCTCACAGATGCTCCGAAGAAACGAGCCGGAAGTGAGAGAACAACCGAAGGAAAACACTCCAGAAGAAGATGAGGACGAGCTAGAAGTACCAGCTTTCATACGAAGAAAATTAAAATAGCATCCGTAGGGCTATTTTATCCTGAGCGACAGTCGAAGGATCTGAAAACCAAATTATCATTCCAGACTCGATATGGAATCCAGAGATATTAAAAAAATCATGTCAAATCCAGGCATGATTTTTTATTACTAAATAATTTGTTCTTGCTTCCTTGCCCATAATTCATTATTCTAAAATTATGTTTTGTCCTGAATGCAAAAAATCTGACACAAAAGTCTTGGACTCGCGAAGCGAAGAGCGGTTCATCCGCCGCCGCCGAGAGTGTTTGCGCTGTAAATTCCGCTTCACTACATACGAAAGAATTGATCCCCCTAAAATTCAAGTAGTGAAGAGAAATGGCATAGTCGAAGACTATCAGAGAACAAAAGTGTCCAAAGGAATTCACTTGGCTTTAGAAAAAAGGCCATTTGGAAGCAACCAAATTGAGGCGATTATTGATGATGTGGAGCACGAAATGACCCGATTGAAAAGCAAGATGATTCATTCCCGTCAAATCGGTGATATAATTATTGGGAAATTAAAAGAGGCGGATGAGGTTGCATACCTCCGATTTTTATCAGTTTATAAAAGCTTTGGCAGCGCCAAAAAATTTCAACGAGAAGCAGAGAAGCTAAATCCCAAAAATGGATAGCGAATGTGTACTAATATCAAATATACAAATATTAACCCCACTCAACTTCTCCTTGAATAAGGAGGGGAAACATTAGTAAATTAGTCATTGGTTCAGATTAGCCATTCATTTATAAGGAGCATTAATGAAATCAGTTACAAAAGAAGAGTTTGACAAAAAGATTAATGCAAGCGAAGTGGTGCTTGTGGATATGTTCGCCACTTGGTGCGGACCATGTCAAATGATGGTGCCAGCTATTGAAGAAATTAAAGATGAATACGCAAAAGACAACAAAGTCGAAGTAATTGGCGTAGATATTGATGAGAGCCCAGATATTTCATCGAAATACTCCGTGATGTCAGTACCTACATTTTTACTTTTTAAGGATGGCAAACTAGCCGACTCAGTCATTGGCGCAGTAGCAAAGGATATTCTAGTTGAAAAACTTGAAAAATTAATAAAATAATTCTGCTTAAAAAAAGCCCTAGTGCTAGGGCTTTTTTGATTTATCAATCATTTTCAACCGTGCTAAAACTACCAAGGAAAAGGAGATTAGGATCATAATGCTTTTTGCATCCGGCCCAACCTCAATATTAGTATTTAATGCCTGTTCGCCATAGCTTTTCACTGCTGTTACAGAGGTCAGCTCTGACCCTCGCTGAGTTATTTCAATAGCTTCCATATCGATATCCCTTGCATCGGAAGCATACACATGACAATGACTGCCAAGAGTGCAAAAAAAGACCAGAAGAAGTGAAATTGTAACTTTTTTAGTTGTCACTAGAAGAAGAAACTTATTAATAATCAAGCGGTTTATTTAACAATAGCTTTTAGTAAACTAAATTGACTTAGCAAAATATACAAATTTATTTAAATATTGTGGATAAGTTTGTTCACTTTGCTAAATTTTTTAAACAAAGGGGGAACAAAAGGCGAACAAAATGACTATGGTTGTGGTATAATCAACAGTATGGACAATAAAGAATTCCGAACAGCATACGAGAAATTAAACAGAGAGCAAAAAGAAGCCGTTGATTGGATTGAGGGTCCAGTTATGGTTGTGGCTGGTCCGGGGACGGGCAAGACCCAAATCCTAGCAATGCGTATTGCAAATATTCTTAAAAAAACTCAAATAAGTCCTAGTAATATACTATGTCTGACATTTACTAATTCTGGTGTTCAGGCGATGAAGGAGCGGCTTCTTCAAATAATCGGTCCCGCATCATACCAAGTTCATGTTCATACCTTCCACTCATTCTGTAATGAAGTTATATCCACTTTTCCAGAGAAGTTTTTAACCGCCAGAGAAATCAACCAGTTAACCGATTTGGAACAAATCCAGTTGATCCAAAAAATATTAAAAGAAAATAATTATAAAGAAATTAAACCTTTTAAATCGCCTTACCATTATCAGAAATCCATAATCGCATCAATTGGAAACCTAAAACAAGAAAACATTTCTCCTTTAAAATTTTTAGAAATTATTAAGTTTGAACGAAAGCAGTTTGATCAAATTGAAGACCTTTGTCACGAAAAAGGCGCCAACAAAGGAAAGATGAAGGCAAAGTATGAAAAGATCAAAAACGATCTCGCCAAAAACAGCGAGCTCGCCGATATTTACGAAAAATATCAATCAGAACTGCATAAAAATGGATTGTATGATTTTGCTGACATGATTTTATATGTTGTGGACGCTTTTGAGTCAGACCCGGAGATTTTATCCACTTATCAGGAAAAATATCAGTATATTTTAGTGGACGAATATCAGGACACAAACTCTGCTCAAAACGGGATCATCCAGTTACTTTCTTCGTTTTATGATAATCCAAATGTATTTGTCGTTGGGGACGACGAACAATCTGTTTTCCGTTTTCAAGGTGCTTCGCTCGAAAATATATTGCAGTTTAGGGAGAGCTATCCTGACGCAAAAGTTGTTGTGTTGGAAAATAATTATCGTTCAATCCAAAAAATACTAGATGTCTCGAGAGCCATAATTCAAAATAATAAGAACCAGATCTTTAACCTTTTAAATATTGAAAAAAAATTAAAAAGCCAATTAAAGGGTGTTGAGGGCGATGTATATTTGGCAGAATTTTCACACGGATCAGTCGAATCGTTTTTTGTGGCAAAAAAAATTGAGGATCTAATAAAGGAGGGGGTAAATCCAAATGATATTTCTGTTTTATATAAAGAGCACCATGATGCGTCTGAGCTGATCGATTTTCTCTCAAAACTTAACATCCCTTATATTATTGAAGTCGGTGGAAACATTTTGGAAGACCCAGAGATTGATAAGATTATTACCTACTTAAAGGCACTCGATTTCGGCGTCAAACAGACCGATAGCCAGCTCATTTTAGAAGTGATGTACTATCCGTTTTTTGGTATCTCGCCACTCGATATTTATAAAATAATTGTAGAAGCAAACAAGAGACGGAAAAATGTATTCGATATAATTTCATCTAATAAAGTAACAGATACTTTGGATTTGGACGAGCCGGAAGCATTAAAAGAGTTTGTTAGAATTTTTCTTGACTGCCGGTATCAGGCAAATTCCACTACTTTCGCACATGCTTTCGAGTACATAATTAACACTACTGGCTACTTAAATTATCTACTATCACTAAATGAATCTGTCCACCATTTAAACCGTCTTCAAACCTTATTTGACGAGATTAAAACAGTAAACACTAAAAACAAGCACTTAAAATTAGGCGGATTTCTTGAATATATTGCCCTTTTGCAAGAAAATGATTTACCTATTAAACAGCGTGAGCTTTCAGCGAACTATGAAGGAGTCCATTTGATGACAGCTCACAAATCGAAGGGCTTAGAGTTTTCATACATTTTCATACTTCACTGCACTGACAAACATTGGGGAAATAAAGCTAAACGGGAGTTGATCAAGCTGCCAAAAAGCATTCTTAAAAAAGATCCTGGGATGCAAAAGAACGATACGGATATAAATTCTGATGTTTCACAAGAGGAGGAAGAAGAGCGTCGTTTGTTTTATGTCGCATTAACCCGCGCGAAGAAAGAGGCATATCTTTCTTATGCATCATCCTATGGGGAATCGGGCAACACATCCCTAACGGTGCCTTCAAAATTTATTACCGAAATTCCAGCCGAACATATTCAAAAAATTGATACGAAAAAATATGAAGACAAATTTGACGAACGGCTTTTGCTCTCATTTGCTAAAAAGAAATGGCATCCTTCTGAAAAATTATCAGATTTTCTGCAAGGATTAATAAAAGATTTTAAACTAAGTCCGACCGCATTAAACTCTTACTTGGAGTGTCCACAAAGATTTTTTTATGACAACATCCTTCGAGTCCCAAAAACTAAAGATTTTAACCAAGGATATGGAACAGCGGTGCATAAAGCATTGGAGCTATTGTTCAAAAAGTTCAAAAGAGATTTTAGAATGCCGTCAAAGCAAGCTTTTTTGGATGACTTTAACGAAGCTCTAAAGGATGAGATCTTCACGACCGAAGACCAAAAAAGGGCCAAAGAAAGGGGGGTAGAGATCCTTTCAAAGTATTACGACTTCTATGCAAATGAATGGAAAGGCAAAGGGGCACCGCTTTCTTGCGAGTATGATTTTGGAAGGCATGATGTCCATTTTAAAGATATTCCGATCACAGGAAAAATTGACCGTGTGGACCTGGCAGATAAGCTTACGAATATGGTTAAAATTGTTGACTACAAAACATCTTCACCAAAATCACAAAACCTGCTTTTGGGACTTACCAAAGAAAAAAATACAAATTATCTATATCAGGCATATTTCTACAAGCTTCTTGCTGAAACCGATCCGCTCTTTAATTGGAAGATAGGGGAGATAGAGTTTGATTTTATCTCACCCGACAAATCCGCCTCAGGCGGAAAGTTCCGCCGTGTATCACTTCCGGTCGATCAGGAAAAATATGATGAATTTAAAAAAACAGTAGAAGAAGTGTATGACAAAATAGTAAACTTGGAGTTTCATTTAGACGACCAGGCCTGCAAGAAGGGTGATGGCAAGTGTGCATACTTTAATATTTGTCATTCCAATACAGAATGATAAGGAGGAAATATGGAAATAGCACATATAATCATTTGCTCCGTTCTAATGCTGCCGGGGATCGTAGGCGTAATAATTCCCGCCGTTCCCGGTATTCCCTATATGTTTGTTGTCGCATTAATTTATTCTATTCTGACTAAATTCTCCACGATAAACACAAACGAGATTATTGCACTCTCTATCATTACGGTGGCGTCACTAGTGATAGATTATTCAACCGGACTTTTAGGAGCAAAATACGGAGGAGCCGGTAAAAAATCTCTTGTCTGGGGCTTAGCCGGATCAATTCTCGGTACAATTATTTTTCCTCCGTTTGGAGGTATTGCCGGCTTATTCATTGCGATATTGCTAGCAGAAATACTAGCTAAGAATGATCATAAAAAAGCACTGAAAGCCGCTTCGGGTGGTCTTCTTGGATCCTTAGCAGGAATTATTATAAACACCTTACTAGCGATAACTTTTTGGGTTTGTTTTTTAGTTTTTGCTTTTCGATAAACCTGTTCAGTATTTGTTCGGTCAAATATTTGTGCTATAATTTAGCCAGATTAATTGGGAGGTAGCATGGTAGTATTTTCGATTTTATTGGCTTTAGTATTGGCCGGTCTTCTGGTATTAATTGGCCTAATGTTAGTCAATCGCAAAAATGGTAATTCTTCGTCTGAAAAAGATGGTTTATTTCTAGATATGCTTGAAAAAGTTAGATTGGAGGTGCGCGATAGTTCAGACAAGAGCCGGATTGAATTACAAAACCGTCTAGACAAAATGAACGAACATGTTAGCCACAATATTTCTAAGTCGCACGAAACAATTCAGAGCCAATTCAGCCAGACAGCCAAAATTATTACTGATGTGACGAAAAAAATGACCGAGCTCGGAGATACAAACAAACAAGTGGTAAATTTTGCCGAACAGATGAAAAGCTTGGAAAATATCCTGAAAAACCCAAAACAAAGAGGAATTCTGGGGGAATATTTCTTGGAAAGTTTGCTTTCAAATGTCTTTCAGCCCAACCAGTATAAGATGCAGTATAAGTTTCCAAATGGAGATATTGTCGACGCAGCGGTATTTTTTAAAGATAAAGTAATTCCAATTGATGCGAAATTTTCGCTTGAAAAATATAATAAAATTATGGAAGAGAAAGATGAGGCCCGCCGAGAAATATTAGAAAAGGAATTTAAGCAAGACATAAAAAACCGAATTGATGAAACTTCAAAATATATCAACCCGAGAAATGGCACCACCGACTTTGCTTTTATGTTTATACCAGCTGAGGGAATTTATTATAATCTGCTAATTTATAAGGTCGGAACGATTGAAATAAACACTAATGATTTGATTGAATATGCTTTTAAAAAACATGTTATTATTGTTTCTCCGACATCATTTTATGCCTACTTAGAAACTGTATTGCATGGATTAAAAGCATTAAAAATGGAGGAATCAGTAAAGGAAATATTACTAAGGGTAGGAGATCTGTCAAAACATTTGAATGCTTTTGAAACCCACTATACGAAAGTTGGCGCAAACCTATCTACAACAGTAAATATGTACAACAGCGCATCAAAAGAATTTAAAAAAATTGATAAAGATGTTTACAAATTAACCGAAGGCGAATCAGGCGGAGGATTGGAAATCGAACTGCTTGAAAAGCCAGCTGCTGATGAATAAATGCGCAAGAAAAAAATAAAATTTATACTTGTTTTTATCACAATAATGGCATCATGTGTTGCAATTTTGTGCTTTACAATATTTTTCCTTAATAAAAACAACGAGCAATCATCAAATAACAACCCCGACCAACCAACAGAAAATATTGTGGTAAATCAAAATAGTAACACGGCTATTGCTCAAACCACAAATACAGATACCGAAGAAAAAGTTAATGTTGCAGGAATTTCAATTCCAATCTTTATGTACCATTACATAAGAGATTTAAACGATCCAAATGACAAGATTGGTACAAATTTGTCTGTCTCTCCGAAAAAATTTGCCAGTCAGCTCGATTTAATAAAATCCAAAGGATACACCACGATAACGTTTAAAGATATTATGGATGGCAATATCCCAGATAAACCGGTTATCCTCACCTTTGACGACGGTTACAAGGATTTCTATACAAACGCTTACCCGGAATTAAAGAAAAGAGACATGAAAGCAGTCTCTTATATAATTACAGGCAATATTAAAAAAGACGGCTATATGTCTGCAGAAGAGATAAATAAAATTTCAAACGATAACATCGAAATTGGCAGCCACACAGTAAGCCATCCTGATATGTCTAAAGCAACGACCGCTCGGGCAGAAATGGAAGCCAGAGAAAGCAAAAGAATACTTGGGGAGATCACAGAAAAACCCATTATCAGCATTTGCTATCCTTCTGGCAAATATAATTCTGAAACTGAAAAAATTGTTAAAGACTACGGCTATTCTTACGCTGTCACAACAAACATCGGTATAACAAGCTTCGCCGATCCTTTTGCCCTAAACCGCTACCGCTTAAACCATGACACAAATATTTCCTCATACATAAAATGATAAAAAAAATAAAAATATCCGAGAAAGAAACAGGGGAGCGACTTGATGTTTTTTTGGCGAAGAATTTTACAGAATATTCCAGAACCTACTTTTCAGATTTAATTAAGAAGGGCGATGTAAAAGTTAATGGTGATAAAAACAAGTCCAGTTACAGAATAGATACTAATGATGAAATAATTATAAATTTTATTGAAGCACCAAAAACAGACTTACTGCCAGAAGACATAAAACTGGATATAATATATGAAGATAAAGATGTTATTGTCTTAAATAAGCAAGCCGGAATCGTCGTTCATCCGGCCGCCGGAAACTCCTCCGGAACTTTAGTCAATGCACTCATTAGCCATTTTCCTGAGATTAGGGAGGCCGTTTACGATCAAAAAAGCGAAGTATCAAGAATTAGGCCGGGCTTAGTCCATCGCTTAGATAAAGATACTTCCGGAGCATTGATAGTCGCAAAAAACTCTAGAGCAATGCATTCCCTTTCCAGACAAATTCAAAATAGAACTGTGAAAAAAACATATTTGGCTCTTTGTTTTAACTGGCCAAATAAAGCATCAGGCGAGCTAATTTCACATCTAGGAAGACACCCTAAAAACAGAAAACTAATTGCCCATATCGGTCCCACAAAGGGAAAGGAAGCAATATCAAGCTATGAAGTACTCAAATATTTAAGTGATAACTCTGAGAATAAATATTGCTTAATTGAATTCAATATCAAAACTGGCCGCACTCATCAGATTCGTGTCCAAGCCGCCGATATGGGTAGTCCGGTAATGGGGGACAAAGCATATGGAAACAAACAAAGTATAAAATTATCAGACAATCTTGGAATTGAAAGGCAGCTCTTGCATGCAAAAACCCTTTCAATAACTCTGCCCGGCAACACCAAGCCATCGATATTTGACGCTCCATTGCCACAGGACATGAAGGAGGCGCTGAGCAGATTGGCAGAAATTAAATACGAGAGATGAGGAATAAGGGATGAGGGATGAATTTCCTCAATACTCATTTCACATATCTCAAAACTAAAATCATACATTTTCACACTAAAGTTTGCACTCAAAAAAAGTATGTGATACGGTAATACTAATGATTTTTTAATAGAAAGGATCCCATGGAGAGAGAACGGATAACGATTTCAATTAAAAAAGATTTGCTAAAAGAAATAGACGCTACCATAGATAGCGTTAAGATTAGAAATCGCTCTCACGCAATTGAAACTTTTGTTACATCGGCGCTAAACTCTGGAGATACTAAATATGCAGCATTGATTCTGGGCGGAAAAGACGCATTAAAGCTAATTCCGGCCGCCAAGCAAAACCTATCAAAGTTGGCAGAGCATGGATTCGACACCGTATACATCGCCGTTGGATTTTTGGCTGATAAAATTAAAGAAAAATTAGGCGATGGAAGTGATATCGGCCTGCAACTTAAATACTTGGAAGAAGGGGAGGGATCAGGAGGAGCAATTAAACAATTTAAAAAAATGTTTGGTAAAACTTTTGTCATAGTAAATTCGGACGAAGAATTGACTGTGGACCTAGATAAGCTAATTGGATTTCACAAAAAGCAGGGAGCGGTTGCCACTATTGCAACCAAAGATCTTGGCGATCTTTCCGGAGTTTATGTAATAGAGCCACAAATATTTAAATTTATTCCAAATGGTTTCTCCATGCTTGAGACAAACATTTTTCCAAAACTGATTGAGGAAGAGAAAGTTTCCATTTATCCCGTACTTTAATTGACTGGTTGCCGGTAAATATACTATTATATTTCTAGAGGAGATATTTTATGAGAAGAAACCTTTGGATAGTCTTTTCAATTATTATTATAGTGATTGGTTTTGCCGTCTTTATTGATATTCCTAGAAGCCCATTCTTGGGACAGAAAATTA
This sequence comes from uncultured Candidatus Saccharibacteria bacterium, assembly GCA_964419835.1. Taxonomy (GTDB): domain Bacteria; phylum Patescibacteriota; class UBA1384; order XYA2-FULL-43-10; family 1-14-0-10-43-13; genus CAYQPT01. Next base: position 11,750 of record CAYQPT010000021.1, read on the forward strand.
AAGCGTCTCTCGGCCTTGACCTGGTTGGCGGAACCGAATTGGTGTATCAAGCCGATCTTTCCGGTTCAACCGACAAATTAAGAGATTTAAACAATTTGTCTTCTGTTTTCCGTAACAGAATTGACCAATTAGGAGTTGCAGAGCCAAGCATTCAAACTACGGGCGCTGACCGCATAATCATTGATCTTCCCGGTATTAAGAATATTGATGAAGCCATTGATCGAATAGGGTCTACCTACGAACTAGTTTTTTATACGCAAGGAGCTGAAGGTGACGGCGTACAGCTCAAAGGTTACTATGAAAATGATTTTACCTACCCCGGTTTTTGGAAACCAACAGATTTAACCGGACGCAATCTCGTTACAGACAAAACAGAGGTTACTTTTCAGGGAGGAGGGTCGTCATCCAGCCAAGTAAGTTCTACACCGGTCGTTTCTATTGCTTTCGATGATGCAGGAAGACAAAAATTTTCCGATCTGACTAAACAAAATGTACAGAAACAAATAGCAATAGTTTTAGACGGAAGAATCGTATCTGCCCCAACCGTTGAGACAGAAATCTCTGATGGTAAGGCCGTGATTACCGGCTCAAAAGACGTTAAAGAAGCGCAGAAGCTTGTAGATCGCTTAAGAGAAGGCGCCCTCCCAGTTTCAGCAAAGTTAGTCGGGCAGCAAAATATTGGCGCATCACTTGGTGAGGACTCGTTAAAAAAGAGTATCATCGCCGGATTGATTGGATTGCTTCTAGTCGCAGTATTTATGATAAGTTATTATAAATTCTCAGGATTAATCGCGGTATTAGCATTAGTGGTATATGCTCTCATAACCCTTGCTCTTTACAAACTTATTCAGGTCACTCTTACTCTAGCTGGTATTGCCGGATTTGTGCTTTCTATCGGAATGGCAATTGATGCAAACATTCTCATATTTGAACGTATGAGAGAGGAGATGGCAGTAGGCAAAGCACTCAATTTGTCTATTATTGATGGTTTCAAGCGAGCATGGAGCTCTGTCAAAGATTCGAACTTCTCATCACTCATAACTTGCTTGATTCTATATTATACAGCAGGGTCGGGGCCAGTTAGAGGATTCGCCTTAACGCTAGGACTGGGAATTCTAGTCAGCTTGTTTACCGCCATAACTGTCACCAGAACAATTTTATTGTTAATTGCTGGCTCCAATGCCAAAAGGATAATCAGTGTATAAAATTATCAAAAACACAAAATATTGGCTGATCTTTTCTGGAAGCTTAATGGTGCTTTCTATCGTTGCATTTTTTGTTTTTGGTTTTCGGCTGGGGATAGACTACAAAGGCGGAACCTCTCTTGAGTTTAAATCATCAAACAACGAAAGAATTTCTATCGCTGAATCAGTTTTAAAAGACAGAAATATTTCCAATTATCAGGTTAAGCCCGGAAGCGGGGACGCCGTAGTAATGCACCTACCTGAACTTTCCGCAAAAGAGCATTCTGACCTAACCACAAGCTTAGCCGGTAAGATGGGGGATTTCAGTGAAATTAGCTATGACACTGTCGGCCCTACCATCAGCCGTGACTTAATCTCAAAGTCCATTTGGGCAGTAGTTCTTGCTTCACTCGGGATTATTTTCTACATAGCTTATGCCTTTCGCCGTATTCCTAAGCCACTATCTTCGTGGAAATTTGGTATGTCCGCCGTTATCGCCATCATCCACGACCTTCTGATCACTGTCGGTATATTTGTGCTAATCTCACATTTTGTTCCGTGGATGGAAATTGACGCATTATTTGTTACTGCACTTCTTACAATTATGGGATTTTCCGTTCATGACACAATTGTGGTATACGACCGGCTGCGGGAGAATTTTATAAAAAATCCTCATAAAGATATCGAATTAACAGCAGAAGAAAGTGTAAACCAAACTCTCGCCCGATCGCTCAACACTTCCTTAACGGTAATTATTGTTCTAATCTCAATGCTTGTGCTTGGCGGTGCATCTATAAGACACTTCATTCTAACTCTAATAATCGGCATTTTCTTTGGTACTTATTCATCGATCTTCGTGGCAACCGCGGTTTTGGTAAAATGGCAAAAAAGTAAAATTCCGGCTACAGCAAAGTAGGCATAGGGTTAAGCGGGGGAGTGCTAAATTTTATTTTGAATTTTATTTTTAAATAAATAAATTCCGTATTTATAAAAACTATTTTTCTGATTATTTAAAAAATAATCAGAAAAATAAATTGCAAAATAAATTTACATATTTTAAATTTTGAATTATAAATTATAAATTTGAACGGAGCGACTTATGTATCTGATATTACTTGGACTCTCATTGGGCTTAGTAATTGGAGGTTTCCTGCGGTTAAATATTCCGCCGGAGCTAGCCCGTTACACAGCAGTGGCCATAGTCGGCATACTCGACTCCTTGTTCGGCGCTGTGAGGGCATCTATAGAGAAAAAATATTCTACTACCATATTTATAACCGGATTATTCTTCAACATGGTTGTGGCTGTTTTAATTACATTTATAGGTGATAGGTTGAACTTAGATTTATACCTTGCAATCCTAGTTGCATTCACAATTAGGATCTTTGCCAACATAGGTGTCATAAAAACAACGGCATTTGGCAAACTTTGGAATAAAATAGATACTAAAGTTACAGATGAGATAGGCAAATAGACACCTCTTAAATAATAATGCCTTAAACGCGATTCTGGAGGTTTTTAGCATCAGAAGAACACTGTTTTTGATATTAATTTGTCATACAGCTGATCAATGGTATGAGAAGTTAATACTAATGTCGCATAATGTATGTTATGCGACATTATGCATGCTTAAAAGTAGTACCGCTACTTGTAAACAAATATTGCCTCAATAGAACTTATTAACCACTTCTCCGGGCACTCCTCCAGCCGAGAGGGGTATCCGCATGAACCTCTATGACCGCTCGTTAGTCATTTTTATTTACTGGACATAGTATTTTGCTAAAAGGCAGGTATTTAGTCAATGAAAAATTAATGTTTAATTTGGATCAAAGTCTTTAGCGAAAGAATCATTAAATTTTAATAAAAAATTCTGCATTATATTTTTCTCTGTAATCAATCTTTCATAGTTAAAAAATTGGTGCAGAAATAAAAAATAAAATAAAATGAAAAATAGGGCACTCCCCCGGTTTCACACTTCCCTGCTCCAATAAAAAATTAGAACTATTGCAACGAGATTTCCTCGCCTTCATTAATCGTTTGATGGGTATTTACATTTGTATCGGAATTTTTTTCTTCTGTTATTATTTCTTCTTTTATGGATTTGGGCACTTTTTCTTCCTCTGATTTGACTGGTTCACCGACAGACGCACTGCCCTTTTCTGCTATAGGTTTATCTGCATCTTCCTTATTTGATTTTTCATTGTCAACGCCCGTTGTTTGAGCTGAGAATTGTATATCTGATGCCCCATCGTCTAGATGCAATAAATTTTTCAAAGCTCCCTTACCATCAGTGCGGTCTTCAATTCCAAAAAACTTAGAAGCTCCCCCCGAACCATTTGCAATTGATTTGAGTTGATCGACCATTTCTTTGGTTGTACCTATCCATATATTGGGAGCTTTACCCTGTGGAAATATTTGGTAATTCTTAGGTTCATACATGTCAATTTTAACATCATATATTTTTCTGCCACCTTTCATGTAAGTTGAGCTTTTTTTTCGACCACGAACATCAGGAATTATTTCAGAAGGAATATGATCAGGTAGAAACACATACTTATCGTCTCTATCTTTATGGCGGATAACATAATCGGCAGTTTTTTCGAGCTGATTAATAGTGGCGATCTTCTCATCGACACTATCTCCCGCTTCATTCATCTCAACTGGCTTACTTTCAATTAACTTAATAGCGAGTTTATTTCCGCTCCTATTCCTTTCATCGTTCCTATGAGTTTGGTCGTTTTTTATATCATTTTTGCCCTCGGCTTTGCCCCGACCCGACTGGTTCTCTGGCTGCTGGATATTTTTTTTCTGGTCACTCTCCCCTACTATGTTTTGTTTTTTTGAGTTACTTTTACCGCCAACTTTATTGGCTAAATCCATCATCTTCTCAGCGTCTTTAGTAATCTCCACTCCCAGCTCTTTGTTTTTCTCGAGATCAATGTCTTCCCCAATGTACCACTTCACCCCGCCCCGTGCTGTCTGCTCTTTATAAATCCTATCCCCAATTATATTTTGGTATTTAAAAACTCTTGGTTTTGAAACCGAAACTTTTTCTGCCTGATCTTCTGTTTTACTCTCCGCTGGCATTTGGTCATATCTTACAACATTCTCTTTTCTTTCAATATAACCACTCTCCCCCATTTCTTTTCTGGGAGAAGCTACGGATTCGGGCTCCTGTTTTCTTTCTACTGCTTTCTCAAATTTTGCATCTTTTATCTGAACGTTTTTATTGTTTTTTGTAAGAAGTGCTTCTAACCCGCCCTGTTTGAAAGCATTTGCTTCAGCTAACATTTCCTTTTCTTCTTCTTTGGAACGGTTGGCAATTTGCGCCTCAATCTCCGTTCTTAGCGTTGAGTATTTTTTGTGAGATTGGTCAATAATTTTTTCAGTATTACCAGTTAATTGCTGGACTGGCGGCAATGTTTTGGCCGAAAAAGCAGGTGAAGAAATTCCATCAATTAAAAGTTTTATATAAATGTTATATTTATCAAGATTGACCAGATCGTTTGACTCGAACACGGGTTCAAATTCTTTAACCAAGAAATCAGCGTCAGTACCTCCGACTCTGAACGAAACGATTGTTCCGGCGTTGCCGAATACCGCACTTCTGACCTCCTCGGTCATCTGCTCGACATACTGGTTTGCCATAGTTAAACATAAATTATATTTTCGCGCTTCCGATAGAATAGAAGCAAATGATTCTGTTGCAAAGTTCTGAAACTCATCCACATACAAATATGTATCGGGCCGCTGATCAGCCGTAACATCTGCTCTGCTCATGGCTGCCAACTGAATTTTTGTTATCATCATCGCACCAAGCAATGCAGAATTGTCCTCGCCGATTTTACCCCTAGAGAGATTGACGATCAGTATTTTTTTCTGATCCATTATTTCGCGGATATTGATGCGGGACTTAGATTGGCCAACGATATTTCTAATAGTCGCAGTCGCTAAGAACTGTCCAACCTTATTTAAAATTGGAGATACTGCTTCTGTCCTGAACTTACTATCATATTGAGCAAACTCATTTATCCAGAACTCCCTAATAACTGGGTCTGTAACCTTTTCAACAGCTCTGTCTCTGAAACGGTTATCTGTCAGCATCCGCGGAATATCAAGCATTGTTGAATCCGGATAATCAAGTAGGGCTAAAACGGTATTCCGGAGAATGTGCTCCAGCCTTGGTCCCCAAGAGTCGCCAAAGATTTTCTTGAAAATTCCCACAAAACCAGATGCAACCATACCCTTAAAGTCATCCTCTACATGTTCAAGAAGATTAAAGCCAATTGGATAAGCTCTGTCAGCAGGATCAAATACGATTACATCGTTGATGCGTTCGTCCGGAACGCATGAAAGCACTTTGTCCGCCAATTCTCCATGAGGATCAACCACAATCACTCCCTTGCCCCGAACCACATCGTCGATCGCCATATTTTCTATTAAGGTAGATTTTCCAGTACCAGACTTGCCCACAATGTAAATGTGGCGCCTTCTATCATCACCCTTTATTCCAAATTCGTGAAATGTATTTCTAAAGTTAGTTAGACCTAAAACTGTAAGAGCACCTTCTGGAGAATTTTCAATTAATGGTAATTTTGCTGGTGGTTCACCTTTTTTTGAACCAGACCAAACAATATTCGGCGTAGCAACCGTCTCGTGAGGAAGATGAAAAATTGATGCTAATTCGGTAATGTTAAAAATGTTTCCGCCATAATCAAAAGACCGCTCCACAAAATCATGCCAAAGATCAATATCATTAGATGCTATTTCTGACACCCTAAAACCATTTAAGTTAGTAGTGTTAAATTGCTTAAATGCAGCCGCTACGCTTTGGCATCTTACTTTTGCCGCAATCGGATCATGAGAAACTGACAAAATACGGATTTTAGTCTCAAAACCCAATTTCATAATTTTCTCTTCGATCCCCTTGAGTGCGTCCTCTACAGTTGCCGGGAGCTTAATTTCCGGTTTATCTTTTGCGTCCTCTCCCGGATAAATTGCCTGTTGAACCACTACCCCCATAAATGATTTTACTCCGTGCAGAAACTTCCCGCCAGTACCTAGGTGTGGCTTCCGGCCCGCCCTAACAGCATTTACAATACTATTTCCTTTATTCTGCCACTCATCCCCCACCGGTCTCATTATTAACTGAAACCAGACTTCCTCATCTTGCTGTAGTTTTGTCATTACCGAGGTAATACCCGAGAGTGGATCAACCTCAAAATCTGTGAAAGATTTAATTGGATAAACATCCGGTTTTGTCATTACCAAATCACAAGTAGCAAAATTAATACCTTTATTCGGCTGAACTGTTTTTGTGTAGTCATCCACTTCATGAATCTCTACTGTTGGATATTGGGCATAAATCTGCCCCTCAACAAAATCTTTAATGTGTTTAGGTAGATAGACATAAAACTGAATAAATTTATCTCTTGCTACAATTTCAAAACTCAAATGATTCTGAAACAAGGCATGTTCCGCATAAATACCGTGAATTGCGGCAAACATTTGCTCAGCAGAAAGCGGTTTTTTGTCGTTATTTTTAGGCACACTAATCCTAAGAGTAGTGTACTCCTGTGAGGAAATCCACTCTTGTTTTCTTTGCGCCTGCTTGATTCTCTTTATAATACCCATAAGATACGCTGGAGCTGCAATTAAGATTATTACTATGAGAAACAAAAATGATTGCATATCCCCTTGCTTTATTTCGTAACTATAATAATAGCATGTGATGCTACAAATATATTATACACCATTTGGCAAATGGAGACCAAAAAAATAGAACAAAAAATTACTTTGCGAGCGCGTAACCGTCCCTGCCCACTTTCTTAAAAAGCGGTTTGGTTTGCAGATTGATTAAAATAGTATTTTTCTTAACCGTTCTCTGTTTTAATACCTCTTTAACAATCTCTTCCGTTTTCATTGAGTTCTTATCATTTAAAATATCTTTGATAATATCGCAAACTGTTCCAGGTTCGTAGCCCCATTCAGAAAGAGCATAAATTCCTCTACCGATTAGTACAAATCTTTTGTCGGCAATCAATTCATTATGAACAGTCGCTTTAACAACTTTCTTCTTGCCAAAATTGGCATCGTTGATCCTTCTGGCAATTTCTTCAAAATGAAGGGGTTTATTTTCTCTCTTTAAAACGAAGTAGATTTTGTCGCGGACATTTTTTGGATTAACTTCCGGCCATGACGCCAGACCGACAAAATCATTATCGGTTTTAATAAGTTTTTTACTTATGTGAGGCAACTGCGACAAAAAGGTCATTTCATATTTATTATTTTTAGGGCTTTCTTTCACTAGCACATCGACAGTTTCCGGCTTCTTGGTCTTGGAAAGTTGCCTTGACCAGTTTTCGATAATATCTAAAATTTCTTCTTTCGAAATAGTTGCAATGACCCAACTTGCTTCCAGCTCTCTGGTTTTTTCAATCTTCTTAAGCTGAGGCATCAAAAAGAAGATTAGGTGCAAAGAATTAAACTCGTTCTTGTTATTTTTCAAATTATCTTCTAGAAATTTCTCGGCAATACTCTCATGTTTGGCAATACCGCCGCTTTGTTCAAAAGACTCTACAATTAGTTCAATAAAAGCGCTTTTCTGATCCACTATTCTTGAAGAGAGCTTTTTAAGGCCTTCTTTTTCAATCTGTCGGATTCTTTCCCTTGAAAGGCCGAGCTTTTTACCAATGGCGGAAAGAGTTTTTCTATCTTCATCAATGCCAAAACGTCCGGCAATTACAGTCTTTTCATTGCCTTTTAGGTCGGCTAACGCTTTTTTAACAATTTTGTACGGGCTAAAATTTTTGATAATCATAGTTATCCTATATTTCTAATAAATTTTCGATTGCCGCCCACTCCGTCTCGCCTTTTTCCGGAACAATAATTGTGATTTTGTCTCCGGCTTTTGCCTTAAAATATGTTACTGATGCTAATATAACTCTGTATTTTTTACCCTCAACATTTACTATAAACTTCCCTTCCGACACCTCTTCCAATTCCCCGATCAGTTTCTTCCGCTTGATCGGTCCGATCTGTTTAAACAAGAAACTCCCATCATCCAGTATTGTCAGTTTTAATACATCGCCAGGGATTAACTTTGATTTTGAAGCATAGTTTGGTGGAACCGGATACTTCTGTTTATCTCCACCAATCATATTTTCACCGTCGAAAACACCTTCAACAATTTTACCATCAGAATTCGATTCTAGGATCTGCGCTTTTTTGCTAATTTCAGAAGCGAAAAGAATACTTCTGGCTTGTCTAATGTTGTTTTCCGCCGTATCAAGCAGTTGTTTTATCGCTTGTAATTCTTTTTCGTCGGCCATTTTCTCGCTTTTTTAATTTTTTTATCTGTTTTCAATATTTATCCTACCACATAATTGCTCAGCCGTCAACATCTTTGC
>CAYQPT010000022.1:0-19968 GCA_964419835.1 uncultured Candidatus Saccharibacteria bacterium
TTTTTAAATTGCAGAACAGCCCCAGCAAAGTTACCTGTTTTAATTGCTTGACACGAAATGTCTTAATTTTATTGGCTAAGTGTTCATGGAATGCCCCTCCGATTCACATATCAGTTGGAACTTTTGGCTTAATGGTAAAAAATGGATCTCAGATTTCAATATTCAAAGAAATTGAAAAAAGACAACAGTTAGCAGAGGCGCTGGATAAAATAAACGATCAATTTGGAGCAGATACAGTAATGTCCGCTTCAATGATGGAGGCAGGAAAAGCCGCTCCGGACAGGATTCCCTTTGGCAAACCGCGCTATGACATTTTGCATTAAATACTATCAAATGTTCTATATAATTTTTCATCCCGAAGAGTACATTTGGGGGCGTATTATTAAAATGAGGAGATGAGATGGGATTAATTGGAGGATCACCGCCAAGCCCGACTGAAAAACTAAGTAAAGCCACACAGGGAGCGGCGCAGGCAAAAGTAATTATGGGGCAAATAGAGCAGTTAACCAGGGAAATAAATCAAAGGGTAACCAAGCTCGAACAACTTAAAAAACAGCTTGCTCAAATTCAAAAGCAGATGAAATAAATTATATAAACGATTCGGTATTAGCAGGTTGGCGTCTAAATTATTTTAATATCAATGGGAAGAGTAGCCGAAAATCTGTTCTACACTCTCTAGTTTTGTTGTATAATAAAGTTAGACTTTTATAATTGAGGGGTTTATTTAGATGGGGCAAAACAAGCAACCTAAAATGTTTGGCAAGGTGGGTCTTTTAGATTTAACCAATTTCACTAAGCACATGTCAGTAATGCTTAAGTCGGGTATTAGCATTTCTGAAACACTTGAAACGCTGTATTCTCAGACTAAGTCGCCTCGATTAAAAAAAGCGACTAAGCACATACTCACAGATACAAATAACGGTGCTCCACTTTCTGTTGCAATGGAAAAGTTTCCCAAGGTCTTTGATCAGTTTTATGTCAGTATTATAAAAATCGGAGAGGAATCCGGGTCCCTGGATACAAATCTTGAATACTTATCGGAAAAACTGCGCAAAGAATTAGCGTTGCGCCGGGCAATTAAAGAAGCATTATTCTATCCTGCTATTGTTGTCTCGGCGGCTGTCATTGTTGGTCTTGGCATCAGCATATTTATCCTGCCCAAGATGGGAGATCTTTTCCGTTCTTTTGATATGGATCTTCCTCTTGCAACGAGAATGCTGCTCTCATTTTCCGACTTCATGAAGAAATACAACATCTTTATTCCAATCGGACTGGTCGTTTTTATAATTGTTTTCCGTCTGTTAATACGCACAAGGCCGATACGTCCGGTTTGGTCCAAATTCATGTTATCGTTTCCTATTTTAGGCCAGTTTAACTGCCTGATTGAGACATCTGCTTTTTGTCGTAATTTAGGTATCATGCTTTCCTCCAATTTGCCTATTACAAGAGCTTTGGAAATCGCAGAAAAAACAACCGCCAATTTTATATTCCAAAGATATATTGCTGGACTTAGAAAGTCCGTTTCAGAGGGAAAATTATTACAGGAGCAGCTTGCGCCCAATAAATCGCCCGTTTTGCCTTATATGGCGACAAGAATGATTGCGGTTGGCGAAAAAAGCGGAAAACTTAACGATATGCTTATTTATCTCGGTGGTTATTATGAAGAAGAAACTGACAGTATGGCCAAAAATTTCTCTGTTATAATCGAACCAATTTTGCTTGTTTTTATCGGATTAATTGTAGCGGTTATAGCTTTGGCTATTGTGGGACCAATATATAAATTGACCGGTTCGATAAAATGACCTCTTTTAGGACTCGAAAAAAAATAAAATACTTAACAGGGTTTACTCTGGTTGAAATTTTGGTTGTTACTGCAGTAATGGCAATTTTAACTGCGGTATCAGCTCCATTTTATTCGCGTTTTGTTCTGCAAAATGCTTCGAGCAATACTTCCAATCAACTGGTCGGTATGTTGCGTGAGGCGGAAATTTACTCAATTAGTGGAAAAGACGCGAGCAGCTGGGGAGTCTCTTTTAATAGCGGAACAATTTCTCTTTTTAGGGTTTCTGACAGCGTTGTTTTTGCTAGATATGTTACCAATCCTCATTTGCAGATCAGTGGACCGGGTCAGATAATCTTCTCCCGGCCGGCCGGTCTTCCTAACGCAACTGGAACTTTTGTTATTACGGGGGGCAATAACACAGCTACAATAGAGTTAAATGCACAAGGAATCGTTAGTGTCCATTAAATTTTTAAAACCTTCCGGACGCAAAAAAGCTTTTTCTTTGATGGAAATAGTGTTGGCAACTGCTCTATTCGGAATTTTTTCTTTTGGCGTAGTTTCAGTTGTAATCTCAGGACTTAGGTCTAATCAAGTGGCAAATGAACAAGCGATAGCAAACCAATATGCTTCAGAGGGAATAGAAGCAGCTCGCTCAATTAAAAAGCGATCATTTTCCATTCTTACAAACACCTCGGGGGCCGGACTCATCGATCAGGGTGGGCTATGGACTTTTTCGGGATCGAATAATGTTTTCGACAAATACACCCGCACGATTTCGGTTGAATCCGTTTACAGAGATGTGAATGGAAATATTGTAAGCACTGGTGGAGCTCTAGATCCAAACACCAAAAAAATCACTGCCACCGTTAACTGGACTATTTCGGGAAACAAACAAGACTCAATTATACTTCAATCTTATTTAAGCGATTATAGTGTTGTGACTCCACCAACTGTAAGGACCGGTATGCTGGTTTATAGTACGGGTGGGACATCAAGTGACGCGTATGCTTATCGTACGGTCGATATAACATCAGGGCAGTGGAGTTCTCCTATAAATATGCCTGACATAGATCCAAATACAAGTAACAAAGCGCTTCGCATGGTCAAGATTTATGCTTCCCCAGCGTCTTCTCCCCGAAAAGAGAAAATGGTCATCTCTAGGCACTCCGATGGATCCAACCAATTCATTTATGCTCAAGTTTATGACAGTACCACAGGTATTTTTACCGGTGCACCGACTCTTCTTGCTACTATCAATAATAATAGCAGTCTTTTTCAACAAAATTTTGATGGAACTTATTTGGAAAATGGTGATTTTATGGCAATCTATTCAGAAAATTCCAATACTCCAAAATCAAGAATTTGGAACGGCAGTACTTGGGCGGATCCGGTTCCTATGCGCAGCATAGGCGGTATCCCAAACTGGATTGTGGCAAGGGCTCGCCCTGGAACCAACGAAGTGATGGCTGTCTTTTTTAGTCAAAATAATAACACCGATTCGCAATATTTTAACGGCGGTGCCTATGATACTGTCAGCTGGACATCACATGGCAGACACTCAGCCAACGCTCCTTCAAACTATCACCAGCTGATTGATTTTGCTTGGAGTCCAAATGATGTCACTAAAGGAGCTATGGTTTATGCCGCTAGCGATAATGACCGAAGTATCACGGCCAAAATCTGGACAGCTAACGGAGCCGGATCGGGTAGCTGGAGTTCTGCCGCCAATTCAGCAGTACAGAGTTCGTATTATGTTGCTGATTTAAGAGTGGTAGGCCGTCCGGGTACAAATCAATTCTTAGCGTGTGATGAAGATTTTTCCTCTGATCCTAAAATTTATTGCTACGACTTAGATTTTACTCCAACATTCAGTACTCCGGCCAATAATTTGATTACTGGTGCAAGCGACAGCGGCCGCCAGCGTGCTTACGATTTATCTTTCCCTGATTTATTTGGCGCCATGGGTCTCACCCTCTATTCTGATGAAACGAATATCGCCAAGCTAAAAAAGTACAATACTACAACTTTGATCTGGGATAATTCTGCAACAACGGCCGGAACACTGAGCGGTATTTTAAAGACTGTAACTTTAAAGAATGATCCTTTAAGCAATGACATTATTGCTATTATGGCAGACGGAAATAGAAATCTTTACACAAGAGTCTGGGACGGAGAGGGTAACCAATTTCATTCGGCGCCTGCTTGGAAAACTTTCATAAATCAAGGCGCGCGCGGTTCCGGAGAATCGTTCGATGACAGGGAATATTGGTTTGACTTTGCTTGGGACAATAAATGAAAAATTCTCTCAGAAAACCAATTTTTAGAAAAGGTTTCACTTTAATTGAAACTCTGATTTATATGTCCGTAGTTTCAATTATTGTGACAAGCTTGGTTCTGCTTTGTTGGAATATTATTTCAGCAGGAGAGAAAAATATACGCCAGCAGGAGGTTTACTCTAGCGCCAGATTACTCACTGAAAAGATAAAATATCAGATCAGAAATGCCGACGGCATAAATAATTCATCTGATTTCGGCGTCAATCTTGCAGTAAACCCCGGCAATGAAATTTCACTTGTATATGCTGCGCCAAATAATCCTACTTTAATCGATGTTTCAAGCGGGCAGGCGAGAATAACATTGGGGTCTGCTTCACCGGTTGTTTTGACCCCCGACAATTTAACTGTGACAGACCTGACTTTCACAAATTATTCTTCAGCTGATGGAAAAACAAAAAACATTGGCTTTACTTTAACTATCACAAATAATAATCCCAGCATTGGAAATATCCACGAAAGCTCAACTGTAAAATCGAGTGCGGAAATGAGGAGCAATTAGATGAGGAAAAAATATAACAGGGGCTTTATTGCATTTTCCACCGTTTTAATCGTATCGGCTGTTGTTTTGGCTATTGCCCTTTCTGTTTCCATGCTATCCATTGGTCAGGCAAGGTCAACATTGTCACTTTCAAAAGGCGAGAACGTACTTTCCCTTGTTGAAGGATGCGTTGAAGACGGACTTTCAAAGTCTGCTCTTGATCCAAATTACAACGGTGGAAATGTAACTCGCCCCGAGGGAACATGCCAGATTCTAATGTCAAAATCGGGTGCCACTTGGACTATGACGGTTTCCAACACAGACATACAATATAAGCGGACTGTCAGTGTGATTTTTTCCAGAACGGAAAGCCAGATCAGCATTTTAAGCTGGAAAGAAATTTAAAAATCTTGGTAAATTCAAATTGTGGTATAATTATAAGTAATATTAATCTTAGGAGGAGAAATGAGAAAGAGGGCAAAGGGGTTTACGCTTATTGAGATCTTGGTTGTTATTGCCATTATCGCAATTTTGGCAGTAGTAGTTTTCGTGGCATTAAATCCGGCTAAAAGAATAGCTGATTCTAAGGACTCGAGACGAAACACGGATGTGGACAGCATTCTTACTGCGGTTCATTCGTATGTTGTAGACAATAAAGGCGCTTTGCCGTCAGGTTTGACCAATAGCATGGCTGAAAGACAGCTTGGTACCGCTGCCTCAGGAGCAACGATCGCAACTGGTGGATGCGCTGTAACAAATGATGCTGCCTTGAACTTAACATCACTTGGCACATACCTAAAGTCAATTCCTGTTGATCCCGATGGAACAGCGGCATTGACCGGATACTCAATCGCTGTTGATGCGAATGGAATCATTACCGTAAACGCCTGTTTAGCGCAAAACACAACGATTAGTTCGTCGAGATAATTTTTGTACTTATCTATGCGTTCGCTGCGGCGAACGCATGATAAATTCAAAAATATCATCTGTTATACTGTGCTTTGAAAATAGAGGGGCACCATTGTTTTTGGCTTGGCTTTCTTTGTGAAAAATGATTATAATGAAACTATAATAGAAAGGGTCTTTAGTTAAATAACCGCTTCGCGGATTTAACGGGATAAACAAAAATGGAGGAGAGAAGACAAAGTGTTCTAATAATAGACGATGACAAATTTTTTCTCGAATTTTATCGTGCTGAATTGTCCCAGCACGGGCTCTTTGTTGAGATTGCTTCAGATGGTGAAGAAGGGTTGGAAAAGGCGCTGAAAGACAAGCCGGATATTATAATGCTTGACATTATTCTGCCCAAAAAAGACGGTTTCGAGGTTTTAACTGAATTGAAGAAAAACGAGGGTACGAAAAATGTTCCAGTGATTATCACTTCGACAAGCGGAGATAATGCAGACTCTGAAAAGTTGCTTGGACTAGGAGCGATCAAAATTTTTAACAAAACATTGGTTCTTCCTAAAGATGTTGCCCTGTATATCGATTCTGTTCTAAAAAACGGCGGGAAACCGCTCCAAAACGAAGCAGGCGTCTCAAAAGAAAATATCAATTCCATGTCTGTCCAAATATCCGAAGAGAAAGCGAAACAAGTTTTTGCTGAGGCATTAAAGCAGGTGGAAAAATCGATGTCCTATCTCTTTAATGACAAAATAAAATGCGAAAAAAGTGCGGTAGAATTTAGGTCTTTTCCCGAACTCGAGAAGGAAATAAACAGTTTGGCGGAAGAGGCCGGCACTATCGAAATATTTTCAGAAATTGAGGCAAAAAAAGAGGGAATTGTGTTCTTGTCTTTAAGGCGAGATGATATGCTTACACTGATAAAAGCAGTTGAAGGCGGTTTTATCGGCCACAGTTTAGCCGAGGCGCATAGCAGTAAGGTCGCGGAAACTTTTTTTAACATTATTCTGACTGCATTTCTGGATAAGATTTCGCAGACTCTTCCCTCAAGAATGGTTTCGAAGACCCCGAAAGAAGCAAGCGCGCAGGAAGTTTCAAGTATTGCCGGAAAAATGTTTGCGTCGCAAGGAAATGGCACTATTTTAGACATCTATGCAGACTATTTTATAGAATCTCCTGCAATTAAGCTCAAATTTGTTGCTGTTTTTAACGCTGAAATATTATCAAATTAATCGCATAAAAGATGGAAAATATTATTGTTGATCTTGCGCAGTTAAAAGTTCTTTTGGTTGGTACAAATTTGGTCCAAGCAGAAGTTTTTGACGAAGCAGAGAAGAAGGCGGAGAACGAGGGGAAACCGATCGAAGATATTTTAGTCGACAGCGGCTTAATCAGCGATGAACAGCTAACTCAAGTTATCGCCAACTTTATTAAGATCCCTTACATCGACTTATCACAAGTAACAATTCCCGAAGAAATCCTAAAAATTATTCCCGAAGTCGTAGCTAAAAAACAGAGAATTGTTGCTTTTAATAAAGATCAAAACGGACTCCATATTGCAATGGCAAATCCACTCAATCTGCAGATGAAGCAGTTTGTTGAGAAGAAAACCGGATTCAAAACAATTCCTTACATCACATCAAATCGAAGTATTAAAAACGCCTTAATCCTTTACAACAAAGATGTTGCCAAAGCGTTTGAAGAGATTATTTCCGAAAATGTTTCAGAGGCGCAAGGCATGGAGAAGGCAGAACCGCCGATTATAAAGATTGTCGACTCCATAATAAATTATGCTCATCAGAATAAGGCCTCGGACATTCATATAGAACCTAGAGAAAAAAATTCAATTGTACGCTACCGAATCGATGGGGTGTTACATGATATTGTTACGCTTCCACTTCTTCTTTACCCTAGAATCGTGATGCGAACCAAGGTTATGGCAAGTTTGCCCACAGATGAACACCAAGCGGCACAGGATGCAAAAATAAATTATATGACGGAAGATGGGAATCTAGATTTACGTGTTTCTATCGTTCCGGTTTTAGGCGGAGAAAAAATCGTTATGCGTCTCCTTTCTGCCACCGCGAGACGGCTAACTTTAGCAGATCTTGGTCTAGCCGAAAGTGAGCAGCGAAAAGTTGAAGATGCCTACAAGGAGCCACATGGAATGATATTAGTAACTGGACCGACCGGCTCCGGTAAGACAACTACTCTTTATGCCATTTTGAAAATATTAAACAAACGCGATGTGAACATCATGACAATTGAGGATCCGGTTGAATATGACATTGCCGGCATCAACCAGATTCAGGTAAATAGCGAAGCAGAATTAACATTTGCCAAGGGACTGCGTTCAATTGTTAGGCAAGATCCTGACATTATATTAGTCGGCGAGATACGCGACAACGAAACAGCTGACATTGCGGTTAACTCAGCTATGACTGGACACTTGGTTCTCTCTACGCTTCATACAAATGACGCTGCCACTACTTTTCCGCGTCTTTTGGATATGCAGGTTGAGCCGTATTTGGCTGCATCCAGCATTAACATTATAGTTGCCCAACGATTGGTCCGTTCCATTTGTACAAACTGCCGAGTTAGTGTCGAAATGGACAGAGCTGATTTGGAGCGGGAATTTTCCGGAGAAATTATTCAAAAAGTTTTTGGGGAGAATAAAACCCTGCGGTTTTACAAAGGTAAGGGATGCCCCATTTGCCATGAAACCGGATACATCGGCCGAATTGGCGTTTTTGAAGTGATTACCTGTTCCGAGGAAATTCAAAAAGCGGTCGTGGCAAGAAGCGATGCGTCACAGATAAATGAGATTGCCTTAAAAGAAGGTATGAAACCAATGGTTGAGGACGGGCTAAATAAAGTAAAAGAAGGCCTAACCACAATCGACGAAGTTGTCCGTGTAACTAAAGAACAATAAGGAAAAAAATATGGCTAGATCAGAAATTCTATACATTACTCATAACACAATTTTTGTCTGCAGGGATTCAAAAACTGCTCCCATACCAATCGCTTGGAATGGCAGAGACAGCAGTGAAGCATTGAAAATGGTCAAGGAAAAAACCCACTCTTCTTTTTTTCGTGTCATTTTGGGAAATGATTTTAGCTACACTTTTAGTATAAAAATGCCCTCGGCATCGAAGAAAGAAGAGATAATCGCCAAAGCAGGGGAATTGGTTCCTGAGGAAGTGTCTGAAAAAAATATTTCATTTTCCGCATTAAATCCTGATTACATTTCGGTTTTTTCTGCTCCGGAAGCTTTTTTGGAAGAGATTGGAAGGAGCGCTGAACAAGCCAATTTGCAAATTGAATATTTTTGCCCGATCGAAGGAGCGCTAGCTGCTGCAACAGAAAAAAGCGCAGCACCAAAAATGATTCTTTATTCCGGCATTGAGAAAATGGCGGTTGCCGTTTCGGGAAACCTAATTTTAGATTCAGAAGATATTGGAGAGGAGCCGGATAAAAAGGTCAGAGAATTAAAAGAGTTTGTCAAAAGCCAGCTTGATTTCGAAATAAAAGAAGCTAATTCCAATTTTACAAAAGAAGAATTAAAGGTCCCGCAAAGCTTAGTTTTAAAAGAAACAGAGATTAATCCAATTGATTTTGTCGCTTCTCATTCACTTTCAGACAAAGACGACGGTTTTTTGGCAATCCGTCTTTCGTCTAAAAATGATGAAAAAAAGATTAAAACAGAAACTTCCGCATCTTCTGAAACTGAGAATCAAAAAGTCGAGCCAGAAGCAGGTGACGCAAAGACGGTCGAACTAGGGGAAGAAAAAAAGTCCTCAATCATCGTTCCTGTTATCTTAATCATTGTAATCTTGGGAGCAGTCGGATTTATTGTTTACAAAATGCGTTAGGATATTCCATTTTTTAAAAAAGTCCCTTCTAATTAAGGGATTTTTTTGTTTATAAAAAAGAAATCGCTGCAGGCGTGTCGCTCTTTGGCGACTTTGCGTGCAGCGGGTTCATGAGCTTAATCATATTGATCTTGCCCTAGTTTGTCTTTATGCGGTGTCGAAATATGTTTCGAGCCAGTTTCTAGTAACGGCCAGTTTGAGCTTCTTAAGAGCTCTTGCTTCCAACTGTCTCACGCGTTCACGCGTTATGTGCAGCTGCTGGCCGATTTCCTGAAGTGTCGAGGTGGCGCCGTCGACGAGGCCAAACCTCTTTTCGATGATCAGCTTCTCCTGAGGAGAAAGCCAATCCATGAGACCGCTTAGCACCTCAAGTCCTTCACGATCGAATGCTACATCCTGGGGATCTTTTGCTTCCGAGTCCACCAGTCGCTCTAAGAGCGAGGTGCTGCCGTCTGCCTTGACGCCTTCGTCAAGTGACACCAGCGCTTCAGAAGCTTCGAGCAAGCGCATGACCTTCTCTCGAGGCAATTGCGTACGCTCACAGAGTTCGTCAACGGTGGGCTCGCGCCCGTTCTCGGTGACGAATGCCGATCCGGCTTTGTTGAGTTTACGGATCGACTGGATTACGTAACTCGGCACCCGGATGGCGCGCCCCTGTCTTTCAATCGCACGAGTGATAGCTTGCCTTATCCAGGCCACGGCGTAGGTGCTGAACCTAAACCCCTTGTCGGGGTCAAAAGATTCAACTGCCTTCATCAGTCCGATGTTGCCTTCCTGGATCAGGTCGGGCAACGGCATTCCGGATCGCGTATAGACTTTCGCCACGCTCACGACGAGCTTCAAGTTGGACTCCACTAACTCCCATTCAGCTCGTTTGTCGCCTGCCTTGGCTCTTCTGGCTAGCGCCTGTTCATCATCGGACCCCAGAAGGGGCCATTTGCCGATGTTGTTCAGGTACATGTCCATCGAGTTGCCGACGTCGGAAGTCTGTGGCAGAGCGTCTTCCAGATCCGGCTCCAACAATTCCAGCGTGTCTGCGTTCATCGACAAGCCCCCTTCCCTTTTAGAGACCTTCCCATACGTCATCCTCCTTGCAAAATTGCGTCTCCATTAAGGTATTTATACACTATTATTGCAATTATGTCAACTTTTTCAATCCCCAAAATTATGCTCGCCAAAACTATAAAATTTACACAAAAACCGCCCCCGACTTGATTAATTCTCAAGCCGAAGGCAGTTTGTAGATTTTTTTCTTATTAGCTCTCTAATTGCAAAGCGCCCATTGGACAGAAACTAGAACACTTACCGCACTCGATGCATTTTTCTTTGTCTGCCTCTGGCGTGTCAAAACCGGTTTGGGAAAGCGCACCGACCAGGCAAACTTTAATCGCCGGGCAGACATGGTTTTGAGGACATCTTTTTCTATCTACTGAAATTGGCATTCTATCCCCCTGATTAGTTTGATTGACTATATCAATTTGTATTGATATACTCATCGTATGATACAAGACTCTAAAAATAAAAACAACCCCGAAATCGACCGGCTTGCCGAATTTTTAAAGGTAGTCTCGGAAGAAAACCGTCTCAGGATTATTTGTTTTTTGCAAAAAAATAAAGAACAGTGCGTTTGTGACATCTGGCAATTTTTAGATTTGTCCCAAAACCTAGTCTCACATCACTTAAAAGTTTTAAAAGATTTTGGTCTCTTAAATTACAAAAAAGACGGACTTAAGGTCTGCTACTGCGTTAACAAAAGAGAATTTTCTAAATACAAAAAAGTCCTAAATCAAGTATTGAAGGGGAAATAATATGGATTCTATCTTTTATCCCGTGAAAATTTTTGCGGAGTGGCTGACTTACTCGGTTTTTTCTATTGCCCACGGCACGCTTTTAGCAGAAGCGGTCAACTTTTTCTTATTTGATACAATCAAAATTTTTATCCTCATCACCTTTATCATTTTTACTGTCTCAATCATCCGATCCTTCTTGCCTCCGGCAAAAATACGCGCCGTTTTGTCTCACAAATATCCTTTCGTCGGAAACATTTTAGCTGCTCTATTTGGCATCATTACACCGTTTTGTACCTGCTCTGCCATTCCCTTGTTCTTGGGTTTTATTGAAGCAGGTGTTCCACTCGGCGTAACTTTTTCATTTTTAATTGCCTCGCCCATGATCAACGAAGTCGCCATCGTTCTTTTGCTTGGTATGTTTGGTTGGAAAGTGGCTTTGATTTATATTGTCAGCGGACTCGCAATTGCCATTATTTCCGGTTTAATTATTGGCAAACTGAATGTGGAGAACTTGCTCGAAAATTTGGGCAGCGGTGGAAACAAATCTTCTTTAAAAGAAGTTTCTTGGCATGACCGGACAGATTACGCAAAAAAGTATACAAAAAATATTTTAAAGAAAGTTTGGCCTTACATTTTAATTGGCATTGGCATTGGCGCATTTATTCATGGCTATGTGCCAACCGATTTTCTGGCAAAATATGCCGGATCTGACAAATGGTACGCTGTACCATTAGCGACGCTCATTGGAATTCCGCTTTATTCAAACGTCGCCGGCATCATTCCACTTGTCTCTGTTTTAACTGAAAAAGGCGTCGCCATGGGCACAGCCTTATCTTTCATGATGGCCGTGACCGGACTTTCGCTGCCTGAATTTATGATTCTTAAAAAAGTAATGAAACCTAAGTTGATTCTCATCTTCGCAACTGTCGTCGGCATTGGCATTATCTTTACGGGTTATCTTTTCAATTTTTTACTGAATTAATTTTTTAGGATCAAAATGGAGCAACCAAAAGTAATTCCCGGAGTACACTTGCTATTTAGGCGGTTCAATGAAGAAGCCGATGAGAACGAGTACTTGCTTCATAAGCGAATTAACTCCTATTTTGCCGATCACTATTCCGTTCCCGGCGGTCATATTGACGATTATGAAACACCGGAAGAATGCGTCATTCGCGAAGGGATGGAGGAGCTGGGCGTCAAACTGAAAACGGAAGATATTAAATTCGTAAATGTCATCTACCGCTCAAGGCCTGATAAGAATGATGTCCGAATAGATTTTTGCCATGTCATTGAAAATTGGGAAGGGGAGATGAAGTTAAACGAACCGGAAAAACACGAAGAGCCGTTTTGGTGTGCCGTAAGCAAATTCCCGAAACCAATAGTTCCGTATGTGGAGGAAGCGATAAAAGACATCGAATCCGGCAAAATTTACTCAGAGGCAAATATCTAATTATGACAAAAACTATCAGACCAAAAAATAAGCCGGTGATGGTGGAAGACGAAGCCGCTCTTTATCTTGATGCAGATGAGGTAGATATTTCTGACATTAAAGAGCGGGCAGTAAGCGAAGGATACCGCGAGCAGACAGAGCGTCATGTTACTATTATTGGAGATTCGGCAGGAAAGGCAATTAAAGAAGCTCTTCTTAAGCATCCACTAGAGCAGAAGCAGCAATTTTTGAACATTGTAAAAAAACTTCTCCTTGAATTGGATTGGGAATTTAAGTTCAAAGAAATTTACCATATTGAAAAAACAGGGACTTTCTACGGAGGCGGGGAGCACGTGGAGGAACGGCAGTCTTATATTCGGGCGATTAATATGCCTGCCATGGAGGAGTTCTATAGAGAACTAAATAAATTACTCGATCTAAATCTGCCGACCCAATTTCCGCACATTACTTTGTTCACAAAAGGCGAGCGAGAAAATCCCGTTTGGTACGGCATCGGCATCGGCTCAGAAGAAAAGTTCAAAACACTAAGTCCAATTAAGGTTTAAATAAAAAAAGACCACAGAACTAAAAGCGGTCTTTTTTATAGCGCGAAAAATATCTCTTGTTATTTTGCAGCTTTTTTGACTTCTTTGGCTTTCTTGGATTCTAAGACTTTTACGACTTTATCATAGTTATCGTCCAGCTTTTTTTGAATGTCCTTGGCGTCTTCTGCCGTAATCTTTTTTTCCATATGATAAATCTTGACGATCTTCTCTACAATCCCGTTATAAGTGGCTTTGGTTACATTGCTTGCTTTGGCTAGCTCCTCAGCAATCTTGTCTTTCATTTCATGAATATAATTGGCAATGTCTGCTCTTGTTTCCTTGCCTGACTTTGGCGCCAAAAGTATGCCGGCAATTGCGCCTGCTAGCACGCCAACTGTGGCTCCAATGATTATGCCTTTACTTTGCTTTTCCATTTTTACTTCCTTTTGTATTATTTTTAATTAATTCTATTGTTTCGGTAACAATTCGGCGGACAAATTCCAAGGTAAAGATGCTTGTTTTGAAGGTTTCGAGTGATTCGATGGTCCGTTCTACAAATTGTTTCGCTTCTTTCGTAGTCGTTTTGGCTGTTTCCAAAACTTCTTCAAACTTTATAACAAGTTTATGCACCTGAACGCGAATCATGATCGCCCAAACAAACAAAGTCAGTATAAATATTGTCGCCACGATACAGAAAACGCTTACAGATATTTGAAAGAATGTGTTTAAGTCCATTTTGCCTCCATTGTCTATTGAGTTATATTGTCTTGTACCTTAAACGATACACCTAGTTGCCACAGTTGCCAAATCTAATATTGGGATCGGCTCAGAAGAAAAGTTCAAAACACTAAATCCCAAAAAGATCTAATTTTTAAGCAATGAATAGTTCACGCTGTCCTCAATTGCAAGCCATGAGGCATTGATGATATTTTCATCCACCCCGACTGTTGTCCAAGTCTCTTTTTCATTTGATGACTCAATTAGTACGCGGACTTTCGCTGCCGAAGACGCACCTGAAGGTATAACCTTTACTCTGTAATCATTTATTTTGAAAACCGTGTCGTTTTTGCCAAAGCTCTCCAATATTTTTGTTAGCGCATTACACATTGCATCAACAGGACCGTTTCCAAGAGCGGATTTTTCGGTTTCTTGATTTTTAAGTGATGCGTTAACTGTAGATTTAGTTTGCAATTTTTTACCATCTGCCGTTGTAACAACTTTCCACGAGTTTGTTTTGAGCAATTTGTCCCGGCTTGTTTTAAGTGCTTTCATCACAAGCAGGTAAAAAGAAGCGTCGGCGCCTGAGTAAATATATCCCTCTCTAATCATTTTGTCGTGAAAAGAAGATACTTGTCCGATTTCTTCTGCGTTCAAATTCAGTCCCAGCTCTTTTGTCTTAGTGGCAATATTTGATTTTCCTGATTGTTCGGAAACGCCAAACGAAACTTTATTGCCCACTTTCTTGAGATCAGCGTGAATGTAAGAGCTTGGATCTCTTAGCATTCCCGAGGCGTGCATGCCCGCTTCGGTGTGACCGGCTAGAGAGCCGACCCATGGATGGTTGCTTCTGTGCTGGGCGTTGACATATTCGGCGGTTGACTCCGAAAGAATAGTTAAATCTTTTAATTTATCTTCAAAAATACCGAAGCTATTATATTCGGTTGCCAAGTTGGGTATTAGCTGACAAAAGTCAGCATTTCCGCAACGCTCACCATAACCGTTTACTGTTCCCTGTAGGTGATTTACTCCTGCCAAGAAAGCAGTCTCAGTCAATACAACGGAGCGTCCGCGGTCGTTATGCCCGTGGAAACCGAGCTGTTTTAAAGGCACAACTTCAGAAGCCAGTTTAATCCCTTTTCTAATGAAATTCAAAGTCGATCCACCGTTTGTGTCGCAGAGCACAATCCAGTCCGCTCCGGCTTTATGGGCGGCTTTGATTGTTTTTAAGGTATAATTTTGGTCATCGACCAGTCCGTCAAAAAAATGCTCGGCGTCAAAAATTACCTTCAGTCCCTTGTCTCTCAAATATTTAATGCTGTCGGAGATCATTTTAAAGTTGTTTTCGGGGGTGGTTTGTAGCGAATTAAAAACATCTCTTTTTCTGGATTTTCCAACAACTGTTCCTGTCTCTACGCCCGATTCCAAAATCGCTTTTAGATCAATCGCCGTTTCCGGAGTTTCTTTTTTTCCCCTTGTTCGCCCAAAAGCAGTAACGGTTAAATTTTTATACGGTAGAGAGGCAAGAGTTTTTATCCTCTTCATTTGATCTGCTCCAGCGCTGGCAAAACCTGCCTCCAGCCAAGCAAATCCCATGTCGTCTAACTTCCGGGCAAATTTTTTAGCGTCAGAAAGAGTGATCTCGCGGCCGTTTTCCTGCAAGCCATCTCTTAATGTTGTATCGTACGCTAACCATTTTTTTAGTTTCATCTTTTCTCCTTTTATAAAGGGTATCAATTCCCCAGGGCTGGCCCTGGAATATGCCTTTGATCAATTAAGGCATATTGTGCTGTAAACCGCACGGCATTTCACCTTTTTAACGCACTGAATTATTTACTAATATATCTTGTTATAAAAAACCCGCCTTTTGGGCGGTATATCTTGTTTAGAATTTTAATTCTTAACTAAAATATTCCGCCGCAATGCGGGAAAATAATGTTTCGAATTATAATAATTTCTCTCTGTTTCATTTGTTTGATCATAACTTATTTAAAAAAAATGGTCAACAACTTTAAACATTTAGATCTCTTTTATTGTAAAAAACATAGGTAAAAATCAGCATTACAGTCATAATCGCAGATGACAAGGTGATGTATAGCGGGTCAAGCTTGCCGTCTGCCAGTATATTTCTGGCATCAAAATATTTAAAAGGAGTTAAGTACTTTAGAATGTCTAATTTATCATTTAGGTTAACTATAAAGTAAATAAAAAAGGCAACAAGAAGAGTTGATGTGGCGCCGCCGGAAGCGGATTTAGGTTTTCGGCTTATGCCGGCAATGGCGGTTCCAATCGTAAAAAAGATCAACTGAAGGAAAAATAGGCCCCCCATTAAAATCAGGATATCGTGATTAACCGGTTCGTTGTTTTTATTAACAATGGCTGTGAAATAAATTGAAGAGAAGAGCGTTACAACATTTAAGAGAATAATATTAACTAATCCGGACAAAACTTTGCTTGTTATTGCTGAAATCCGCGAAAGCGGTTTTACAAATAAAAACTCCGAAGTCCGGTCCCTTTCTTCTTTGGAAATGATTTCGCTTCCGAGTAAAATTGCGTGAATAGTGGCCATAAGAGCAATATACATAAAAATGACACCGAAAAATCCACTCGCTTTTGAAAGGTCGAACCCGCTTATGCCAAAAATAGTCCGCATCATTTTTGGGAATTGATCAATGAGCTCTCCCATTGATTGACCGGTTGATTGATAGGCGGCATATTTTGCCATACTGGCGCCGATTAAGGCAGTCATGCCAATGGACCAAAATATTAGGGAGTTCCGGTGTGATTTTATTTCTCTGAAAAATATATTCATAATTTCCTTAAGTCGCTGACGGTACATCTTTACTGAGATATATAATGAAGCTGGCGCTGATTGCCACAATGATAAAGCAAAGCTCAATCAATAAAAACTTTGTTTCAAAGCTACCGTTGTTTATGATGTAAAGCGGATCGTAGAATTTAAATGGGGTTAAGTAGCAGACTTTTTCGTTGCCGATAATTTCTCCCAAGGTTCCGATGATAAAGAAGGCAAAAACGGTCGGAAGAGAGATACTGATCACCGATTTTATTTTTGAAATAATTACTGAAAAAAATGTGCCAAGCACCAGGAAGAAGATCTGAATTAAAAAAAGAGTGAGTGAGATTAGAATAAATATTTTAGAGTCAAAGCTTTCGGTGGAAATCAACTTTGCAGTAATTAACGAAACAATTATAAATATTACATTTGTTAAAAATAATGTGGAAAGACCGGCCAAAAACTTGCTTGTAATTACTTTCCCTCGGCTGACCGGTTTTGAAAGCAGGAAGTCTGCCGTTTTTAAGCTGTTTTCTTTAGAGATAATTCCTACCCCGACATTCATCGCTTGAACGGATCCCGCAAGTGTTAAAAAGGTGAGAAGATAAGCATAGAAACCAAAAATGGTGAAGAAATTTTGGAGTGAAATTCCAAGGGCGCTTCTTACTGCAGCCGGCAGGTTTTCCATAAGTTTTTTTGATGATTCTATGTCTTTTGTAAAGGCCGGATACATTGAGAAAAAAATAATAATGCCAAAAGAAAAAGCGCTTGCCCAAATCAAGGCCGATTTTTTGTTAGTTTTAAATTCGTGGAGAAAAATATTCATCAAAATGTCTTATTGATAGTAATGCAGAAATATCTCTTCCAGATCTGGCTCTTCGACCCACATATTTTTAAGATCCAGTCCGGCAATTTTTTTAATTATCGGATCAATGTGGCCATGGTAGAGAAAATTAACAAAGTTTTCATTTATGGTTAGGTCGTTAACACCAGCCATTTTGAAAAATTTCTCATCCGGTTTTGTTGCTGTCTCTAATTTGAATCGTTTAGTATTATTTTCAATCAGAGAGCTGATTTTTTCAACCTTAACAATTTTCCCTTCTTTGATGATTGCGACTCGATCGCACATTTTCTGAACCTCACCCAAAATATGGGAAGAAAATAATATTGTTGCTCCTTTTTTATTCTCTTCTTTCAAAAGATTGAAAAATTTTTGCTGGATTAGTGGGTCAAGTCCGCCAGTTGGCTCGTCTAAGATGATCAGTTTTGGCTCGTGAAGTAGGCCCTGAATGATGCCAACTTTCTTCTTGTTGCCGTAAGAAAGATCATCAATTTTCTTATGTAAATCGAGGTCCAAAAGTTTAGCGGTATTCGTAATTCTTTTTTCAATAACTTTGGGGTCTTTTTTGTAAAAACTGGCGGAGTAACGAAGTAAGTCGATCACTTTCATATCATCATAATAAAAAACCTCAGAGGGGAGATAGCCGATTTCTTCTCGGATTTCCGGACCAAATTTAGTAACATCTTTTCCAAAAATAGTGGCGCTGCCACCGGTAGGGTAAATGAGCCCCAAAAGAATTCTAATGGTGGTCGACTTACCGGCGCCGTTTGGCCCGATGAATCCAAAAATCTCGCCTTCCTCCACAACAAGATCGACATCAATAATTCCTCTGGACTTCCCCCAATATTTAGTCAGCTTCTTTGTTTCGATTACATTCATCACGCCTCCAATCATTCAATTACAACCCAGCTTCATTATATCAAAATGTGTGTTATATACTAAGATCGTCATCTGTCGCCTTGTTATTCCATGTATGGCAGCGGTTAGTGTCCAGCTTGATTATTGGAAAACCACGGTATAGTAATTTCCGGCAATTCCAACACCAATCTTCTTGTGCTTAGGATTGATCATAATGGCATTGTGGCCGGAACTTTTTTGCCATCCGGAAAAAGCACCTTGAATGCTCATACTCATGGAGATAATCTCTCCATAGCAAGAAGTTCCGGCAGCCCTGCAGCGATCCCAAGGCAAAGAACCATTTTCCCCAGTGTGGTCAAATACTTTTGTTGATTTCATCCATTCAGAGTGTTTTTGAGCGGCATTATTAAGCATCGTATCGAGCGATAATTTGCCCAAGCCCAATGTGGCGCGGTAGTCATTGATCAAAACTAAAAATTGTTCACGCGCTGTGGTAGGCGCCGGAGCAGGGGGTGGAGTTACCGGTGGCGGGGCTGATGGCGGGGCTACAACCGACGGAGAAGTTGTAGGCGTGGGAGCGCTAGCGCCGTTTGTTGTTTTTGCGCCCTTCACAACCGGTTTTTGCGTGCTTGAATTATTATTGTTGCTATTTAATGCTAGCTGTTGCTGACTTGCCGCTTCGGCTGCTGCCATAGCTTCTGCAGCTGTTTTCTCTTCATCTTTATTAATAGTAAATTCGTAATACAAAGTTTCCATGCTTGTTTCCGTGCTATTTATTAAATCCTCAGATTTTTCATAATTCTCTTCAAGAAACAATAGATCTATGATCTGGCCGAATTGAGCATCTAAATTACTTGTATCTACCCCTTCGGTTCTATACTCCAAATCTTTTTTCTTTAAATTTGTCCAAAGCGCCAACATGGTATTGAATTTTGCTTGATTTGCTTCAAGCACCGATGCTTCCGCCAATGCCCGTTTGTTTTGATTTTCAGAAGAAACAATTAGAAAAAAACTTGCCGAACAAATAAGTAAAAAAAGCGAATAAATAATTATTCTTACTAAGTGGTTCTTTATTTTGATTCTGAAATCCCAGACTGATCTTATCCGTTGGATCATATTTTGCTCCGTTTTTTAGTGACAACCGATTACCCAATCAATTTACCTGAAATTTATTCAATTGCAAATAAAAATAAGCGCCCGCGGCCTGGATGGCCACGGGCAGGGAACTGAGGGGGGAAAGAATGTTACTTGATCGCAGCGGTAATGGCGGCGAATTTGTCCCTGATGGTTTCACCCATAGGAACGATCGCCACCATCGCAACTACTGCGATCAGTGAAACGAGGAGAACGTACTCAGGCAGCGTTGCACCTTTTCTGCTCTTGACCATTTTCTTCAATCGTCTGATCATCTCTCTTGCGTCCTCCCATCCGATAATGCCAGCTGTTTTCAACTGGAAATATTAGACTAAGACAAGAAAGAAGTATTTTCTATGTGATAGTTCACAATCATGGAAATATGCATGAAAAGCCAAAGAAAAAACACTACCTTGCAGTAGTGCGTTTTCTCTGGCTCCCCGAACTGGACTCGAACCAGTAACATCTTCGTTAACAGCGAAGCGCTC
>CAYQPT010000023.1:0-16270 GCA_964419835.1 uncultured Candidatus Saccharibacteria bacterium
GCGTAGCCCGGCATAAGAATAAAAACCACTAGTGTTAACTAGTGGTTTTTATTTTGACTAAGAAAGTCAGACTTGGTATAAAGAATGCGAAGTGCGACTGTGCACTCACACAATCTGGATAGGGGGCTGAAGCTATGGAGAATCTAGATACGATTCCGGGAATGAACGAGGTGAAGACTGATCTCCTGGCTGCAGCTATTGCGCTTGAGCCTGAGATCAAACAGTTTCTTCAGCATAGTCGAACAAGACTAGCTGACGAACCCATCGAACGCGCTGATGGTTATGTCTGGTCGGGCCAGCACGCTTCCAGCATAGAGAGCAAGGTGTTTCGGGCTCTGCGTGATCTTGTTCACGGATCATATTGGCACTTCACCGACGATCTTTCTGA
Organism: uncultured Candidatus Saccharibacteria bacterium; assembly: GCA_964419835.1. Taxonomy (GTDB): domain Bacteria; phylum Patescibacteriota; class UBA1384; order XYA2-FULL-43-10; family 1-14-0-10-43-13; genus CAYQPT01. Next base: position 389 of record CAYQPT010000023.1, read on the forward strand.
GTTGAAGAGCTATTGGACACCGGAACAGGCTAAGTTCTACGTTGACGTGGCGATAGAGTTGGCCAAGAAGAACGAGACGGGGGCAACCCGGACTGGCTACTCCTGGATCGTGGAAAAGTACGATGACGGAACGATCAGGGAGTATGTAGACGAGGCGCTGCTTGCTGATGCAGTTAATAGGGGATTCTGGGAAATGGTTGATGGATATTTAGTTGAGGGTAAGCAAGCTCTCGTGATGTCTGCCGATCGCTTCAACTCAGTGATGAGTCACCTAGATCTGCTCGATTTTAGTCGAATGGAGGAACTTCATGATCCGAAGCTCAAGATAACCGGAAAGGGCTCATGGGTCACCCCCGAGCTAATGGATGCGTTTTGGCGGGCGTCGGACAGAATGGACGCTGAGCAAGCGGGTCACTTCCTCCGGGGCAAGGTCGCCCAAGTCGTGCATGCTTATCTCGAGGAGGATTACCCGACTGAGAAATACTTTTTGTCGGGTCAAAACTATCTCGCGCAAGAACTGATCCCCTATAAGAAGTTTCTTGCCACGAAGCCGATCCAGGAGCTCTTCCGTGATCGCGCAGCGTACTGCTTGAGGCGCATTGGAAGCAGCTACTTCCTGCTCTCTCACCTTGATACGCTTCGGGGGCTACTTACGTGCTCCGAGGAGGAGAAACGCGAGTTTCTGTCAGGTGTCTTACTGGGTGATGGTGTAAGGAAAGCGTCAGTCGTTATGGAAGATATTCCAGCATCTCTGTTCACCTCAGAGACGCAGGCGTCAATCACGGAACGCCTCAAGAAGGAGATTCCAGTTATGATAGAACTTCAAGAAAGGCAGAGACTGGAAGCGGAGGAAGAGAGAGCAGCAGAAGAGAGGTATAGCGTATGGGATGAAGATGGCTTTACCCAAGTACCACACAGGCCGATAGTACCTTACCTCTCTTTGATGGAGCGGGCTGTTTCCTTGGGATGGATGGATCGGGAATGGGTAATAGCTCGAGCGGTGCCTGCTCTGGATGATTACTTGAACTCAGACGAGAGGCCGGATGCTGAAGCGGTCGAAGAACTTCTGGCGACCGTGAGCAAGGAGATCGTTGGTCCAGAGCTATACCAAGCTGTAGTAAGCCGCGGGGTCAGCGATCTAAATGAGCAGAACCGCCTTGATTTACTGCAACGTCTTCGTAAGCAAAAGATCGAGGGTCTGGATGATTAAGGATAGCCAATTGGTTGTCTATACAAGAGCCGCCCGTATCAGAAAGGAGGAACGGATATGATACGGGACAAGGCCAGAGTAATTAACTGATTAATTACTCTGGCCTTTTTGTATTGATTAAATATTGTATAATGGAATTAAATAATATCAAGGAGGAGAAAATGTTGAGCGAAGCGAAATCCGCCTCTGGCGGAGAAGAGAAATTTAAAAAGTTGCGCCGGTTTAATTTGTTCATGGCTCTTTTGCACTTTGGCCAAGGTGTGGCGATGCTATTGCTAGCGAATGATTTTAAGTTGCCAGTAACAACTTCGTTTCTAAAGTTTGATTTTGCGACTATGTCGCTTGCTCCAACTCAAGAAACCATGTTTGATTTACGGATAGGCCCAATGGTAGCAGTATTCTTGTTCTTTTCAGCACTTGCTCATCTTTTGATCTCTTTGCCGGGCATAAACGACTGGTACAACAAAAATTTAGCCAAAGGCATCAACTATGCCCGCTGGATTGAGTACTCATTCTCCTCATCAATTATGATTCTAATCATTGCTATGCTGGTTGGAATTTATGACATCTCTTCACTTCTCCTTATGTTCTTCCTAAACGCCATGATGATTCTATTCGGTTGGATGATGGAGCTTCATAATCAGACCACACAAAAGACAAACTGGACATCGTTTTATTTTGGCTGTATCGCTGGAATCGTGACTTGGGTGGCGATTGCAATTTACCTGTTCGGTGCGGGCGGAGGAGAAAATAAGGCGCCTGACTTTGTTTACTGGATTTACTTTTCAATATTCCTGTTCTTCAACAGCTTCGCTATCAACCAAGTTTTGCAATATAAGAAGGTCGGAAAGTGGACAGATTATCTTTATGGCGAGAGGGCATACATAATTTTGAGCTTGGTAGCTAAGTCACTTCTTGCATGGCAGGTTTTTGCAGGGACACTAAGACCAGTTTAATAATCCTCTAAGCAATTTCTCAGAATTTGATAATACGATATTGTTAAATTAACAATATCGTATTATTTTAGTGTTACTCATAAAAAGAAAGGTATGGATATGGGCACAATCAGCCGCGGAATTAAAAATGCTTTCCGCAACACTATTCGAACGGTCTCGATCACGTTCATTTTAGGACTCTCAATCGCAATGGCGCTTATTATGCTTTTATCGTTAAAAACAGTTCAGTCTAAGATCTCGAGCGTTAAGAGCTCAATCGGGAACACAATCACCGTCAGCCCTGCGGGCATGCGGGGATTTGAGGGTGGCGGCACATTATTAACCAGTCAAAATGCCAGTGATGTCAAAGCGTTGGCTCATGTGACCAATGTTATTGAGACAATGAGCGGACGATTAACAACAATTGGCGTTGATACTAGTTCCAGTCCTTTTGGTCGGAATGAAGACAGCAGTTCAAATGCTAAAACTTCATTAACTGCTCCTCCAATACAAGCTCCATCCGGAGATAACGGTAACGCTGGCGGTCGTCGACGGGTAATGGTAAACGGCCAGGATGCAACCGGCAGGACTTTTTCAATGCCGATTACAGTAACTGGTATTAACGATCTTACAAATCTTTCCGCTTTGAATGCCAGCTCGTTTACAGTAACTGGTGAGAAAATCGATCCAACTTCTAGCGATAATGTTGCTTTGGTTGGACAAGCTCTAGCCACCCAGAATAATTTAAGCGTCGGAAGCACTTTCAAGGCATATGATAAGGATATTACTGTTAAGGGGATTTTTGATGCCGGAAATACTTTTGCCAACGGCGCTATTGTGATGCCGATCAAAACGGTCCAAACTCTATCAGGTCAAGCAGACCAGATTAATTCAATGATCGTACAAGTTGATTCCTTGGATAATTTGTCGTCGGCTTCAGACGCAATAAAGAGTAAATTAGGAACGGACAGCATTGATGTTGTTTCTTCGGAAGAAACGGCTAAAAATGCGGTTGCCCCTCTTGAAAACATTAAAACTATCTCGCTTTACAGCTTAATCGGTGCTCTGGTTGCAGGCTCAGTTATCATCTTCTTAACGATGATTATGATCGTTCGTGAGAGAAGACGTGAGATCGGAGTCTTGAAGGCAATCGGTTCGTCTAATATTAAAATAATGGCTCAATTCGTTTCCGAAGCCATGGTTTTAACATTGCTCTCGAGTGTTTTGGGGATCATATTAGGGTTCATCTTTTCCAATCCGGTTCTGAAAGTTTTAGTAAATAATAGCGAGAGCACCGTCCAAGGCGCCGAGAACATTGGAAGAATTGGAGGGGGACCTAGGGGACAGATGATGATGCGTATGGGCGAAGGTTTAAGCAATGCCAAAGGCATGCTCAATAACATTCACGCTACAGTTGGTTGGGAAATTATTCTCTATGGCTTGCTGGCCGCGGTTGTGATCGCAATCATCGGCAGTGCAATTCCGGCATTTTTCATCTCAAAAGTCCGGCCTGCAGAAGTGATGCGAGCAGAGTAACATTAAATTTTTAATTTTTAATTTAAAATTTTTAATCAAATTCTAATTATTAATTTTAAAACATTAGATGATTAAGAATTGAATAGAAATTAAAAAATAATAATTAAAAATTAACCGAAGGTGCATTATGCTAAAAGTACAAAATTTAACCAAGAAATTTCAGTCAGGTGACACGACTGTTATAGCGGTCAACAATGTGAGCTTAAATGTTCCTGACGGAGTGTTTTCGACCATTATCGGTAAGAGCGGCAGCGGAAAATCAACTTTGCTTTCACTTCTTGGAGCGCTTGATAAGCCAACGACAGGATCTATTGATGTTGACGGACAGAATGTCGGTAAGATGGGCGATCATAAACTGATCAAATACCGCTGCGAGAAAATCGGTTTTATTTTCCAGAACTATAATTTAATTCCGAATCTTTCGGCGCTAGAGAATGTGATGCTGCCGATGGAGTTCAGCGGTATCAAGTTCAGTGACCGGAAAGAGAGAGCGACACATTTACTTTCGCAAGTCGGGTTAACCGAAGAGAAACATGTGAGGAAACCAGGGCGTCTTTCCGGTGGAGAGCAACAAAGAGTGGCAATCGCCAGAGCGCTGGCCAACAAGCCAAATCTGATATTGGCCGATGAGCCAACCGGTAACCTAGACTCTGCGACTGGCAAAATCATTATCAAATTGCTTAAAGATTTAGCCAAATCAGAGAACACAACAATTGTGGCAGTCACCCATGACGAGGGGATCGCCGGAGAGGCCGAAATGACCTTTAAGCTTAAAGATGGAAAACTGGTTAAATAACTAAATATCGCTCTATAAAAAGGAAAACCGCCTCGAACCAAGGCGGTTTTCACTATTTTATAGATTTTCGTTTCCTCATGTCATGCCTTCTCCTATCTTTCGTAAAGAAATTAAGGATCCGACCGGTGACGGGAGGTAAGCATTTAGGGTCTAGTTAATATGCAAGCAACAGATTATATTGCTTCTGGCCGGTTTGCCGGCATCTGCATCTAGCCCGTGGGAGTATATCGACAGATATGCTCCTTGCATGCCTTCTATCAAGGGGCTCAAGCATACTACTTTAAATTCCACTGTCAAGAGTCTGAAATATCGCCTCTGTCAGTTAGCAAGGAGCAGATTATTGAAGTGGTAAATATTTCTATCGGCTTTAATATTCAAGCGGGAATGGGTACAATAACAGCGTTATTTAATTATCATTTATCAATTCTCAATTTTCATTAATTTATCATTTGTTAATTTAAAAATTATTCAATAAATGGTCAATGAAAAATGGGAAATGGAAAATAGTGTATGTGTTTAACCATACCGGGGAAAATTTTAGAGATAGAGGAGGGGAAGGCCACTGTCAAAAGCAGCCGAGAAACGGCTCAGATTGACTTAGGGCTTGTTTTTGGAGCGAAGAAGGGGGATTGGATATTGTATGCCACAAACAGGGCTGTAAAGGTCATCTCGGAGCAGGATGCAAAAGAAATAATCGAGCTTTTGGAAGATAACTATTCACCGGTAAACATTGATAATTTGTCTCTTGCGTTCAAAAAGATAATCTACAAGGTCCGCACAGGCAAGCACGATCTTACACGCGAGGAAATCGTCTATCTGTTGGGGCTTAAGGGCAAGGACAATTTGGAGACTTTGTATGCGGAGGCAAACTTTTTGCGGAAGGATAGGATCGATGATTTTGTTTGCATCCATGGAATTATTGAGTTCTCAAATTACTGTAAAAATAACTGCCTTTATTGTGGCATACGCAGGGATCAAAACATACAACGATATCGTATGTCTAAGAAAGAGATCGTGGAAACTGCGGTTAAAGCAGTGGAAGATGAAGGATATAAATTATTGGTTCTTCAGAGTGGGGAAGACAGTTTTTATTCGGACGAAGATCTCTTAGATATTGTTAAAACAATAAAAAAGAAGGCAAGAGTATTTGTGTTTCTATCTGTTGGAGAGAGAAGTGCAGAATTTTACAAAAATGCCTTTAAGGTCGGGGCTAGCGGGTCATTAATGCGATTTGAAACGAGTAACCCAAAATTATACGCAAAACTAAGACCCAAACATTGTCTTCAGACCCGAGTATCAAGTATCAAGTATCAAGTATCAAGGGGGTTTTATGTGGCCACCGGTTCATTGATTGGTTTACCAGACCAGAGTTTGGAAGACATTGCTGATGACATTTTAATGATCAAAGAACTAGGTGTTCCCATGATTTCTTCCGGGCCATTTCTTCCGGCAAAAGGGACACCGCTTGAGAATTTTCAATTTAAAATTTCTAATTTAAAATCAATTTCCAATAATCAAATGATAAATGAAAAAATGAATGATAAATGTGAAATGGAAAATGAAAAATTACTGGAGCTCGTATTGAAGTATATTGCCGTTTCCCGGTTCGTAATGCCGGATATAAAAATTCCAGTCACAACGGCGCTTGAGACGATTGATGCGGAAAATGGCCGGCATAGAGCTCTATTGGCAGGAGCGAATGCGCTCATGTTTAATTTGACTCCGGAAAAATACTCTGGTAAATACCAGATATATGATAATAAATATAGAGAGCGGGAAAAGGTCTGGCAAAAATACGGTCTATTCAAGGGCGAGGAAAGCTATGAAATGTTAGAGCAAAGATTGAAAATCATGCTCTAGCATCAATTTCTAATTTCTAAACGAAGGAGTCATATGGAAGAGAAGAAAATTCTAATGGTGATTGCGAACACGAACTTCAATGACACAGAGTATTCTGTACCGAGATCAATATTTGAAGAGCGGGAATATACGGTAATGGTTGCAGCAGGAGAAAAAGCAAGGTGCTTTGGCTCGGGCGGGCTGGAAGTTATGGCGGATTTTGCGCTCGATGAAGTAAATGTCGATCAGTTTTTTGCGGTTGTATTTGTAGGTGGGTCTGGGGCGGAAGCTTACTCAAAAACTGAGAGTGCTTTAAGAGTGGCAAGAGAATTTAATTCTTCTCAAAAGCCGATAGGCGCTATTTGCATTGCACCAGTGATTTTGGCAAAAGCCGGTCTCTTAGCCCATAAAAAAGCGACTGTTTGGGCTGGAGCGGCGAAGAATCTCGAGATGGTCGACGCGACATACACGGCAAAGCAAGTTACGGTTGATGGAAATATCGTGACAGCCAATGGTCCTTCCGCTGCCGAAGAATTTGCAGAGGAGATATTGAGGTTACTGTAATTTAGTTAATAATATGGGGGTGTAAAATGCTACTTTATTATTTAGGGATTCTATTGATCTCATGGCTTATCTGGTTTTTAGGGAAGAAATTTGATCTCGTAATAATCAGAGTTGTCGCATATATTTTTCTTATCATTGCGTTTATATACATAACTTATTACGGAATCATAGGTTGACCTAGAGCGGTAATTTCCTAGAACAACAAAAAAATATTCCATCACAAGTATGGAATATTTTTTGGTAGCGCCAAGGGGAATCGAACCCCTGTTACCGCCGTGAGAGGGCGGCGTACTAACCGCTATACGATGGCGCCATGCATAGAAACTATAGCACGAATGATCGTTATTGGCAATTTTTAAGGAAAAGCCGAGCCACTGAGGGCCCGGCCGTATTCATCTAGAGCTGCAGGGGCTAGGCAATGCCCAGCTCCCTCTTGGCTCGTTGTATCTGTCTATACTCGACGCTTGAGCCGATGAAACTGGCTCCAGTTGCATCGAGAAGAGCCCTAATCGTGCTTTTGGGCCCAATGACCCAAATTGTCTTCCCGTTTAGCTTTCCCCATGCGGTTGCTTGGGGATCAACCTGCTTCCGTTTCCGGCAGCTCTCCCTCACCATATATCCTGCGTACATCTTACCCATCCTCCGTGCTTCCGTGCTCGGAAGCGATATCGCGAGACAAACTTACAAATGCTTATCTCGTCATTTTCGCCTCTCAAATTATGCACAAAACTAAGACATTATACCGCAAAACAGTCAAAAAGTCAAGGGCTGGGCGCTTGAGCACAAAATTACCGATTGCAAACTATAATTCTATCCATAAAATTTTGATAAATTAGCCGTTTTGATTTAAAGTTTGAGTACCAAATATTTTATGTGGTATAATAAATTTAATTAAAGAACTGAGGGAATCTATGAGGGCGAGGGGATCAGCCATAATTATTTCGATGCTTATGATTACGGCAATTGGCAGCATTGCCTTTGCTATCGGCCGTCTTTTATTTATTGAGTCAACCTCAGCTTCATTTTATGCAAACGGCTCAGTAGCTTATTACGCGGCTGAATCTGGCCTAGAGGAAGGATTTTTGCGCTACCGCTATAACATGAGTTCGGAGGTGCCATTCAGCGCTTGGAGGATGGATACCCCAAATCAAAATCAGGTATTTCGGACCAACTTAGCATCTGATTCCGTTAATAAGGGTGCTGCTCTAAATGGAATTAGTAAAACGACTACAATCTCGGACGCAAATATCCTGAACCAGTATTACGATCTTCGCATGGGCTATATTGGTACAGATGGTTTTCCGTGGTTTGGGCCAAAAGACTCTGATAGCACTACCGGTCTCGGTTTAGGTGATTTTGCTACTGTGGACACCTCGGCTCCTTATTATGTGAAGCAAGATGACGCTATTAAGATTGATTTAACGGGGTTTGATCTTAGTAACACATTGAAACTGGATTTGAAATTTTTCGGGAATACTATAAACCCTATCCTTTCGTCCTCTACACAAAAATGCAAAGCATTAATAGAAGCCAAAATGATTGTAACAGACGCCACAGGTACAAACGAGTATAAATCTTTGCTTAATTATAATAGGACCACTTGCGGTTCCATATTATCGCCGCTGGGAATAACTAAGCTATATATCGGTAGTGTGACAAGTAGCGGTACGGCAGTATCAAATACTTTTACTTATACGGTTGATAAATTGCAGGAGATTATTAGTACGGACAACCGAAGTCCTGTACCGTTATTTATTAATGATGCTAAGGTTTCACTATTTTTGAAGCCACTTTTTTACGATGCAGCAATCGGAGTAAGCACAACTACCTGTACTACTGTAGGCGGAACTTGTGTTAACAAGCAAAGTATCGTCGCCGGACCGACCACAAAAATTGAATCCACCGGGTATTATGGCGGTACGACAAGAAAATTAGAAGCAGATATTGACCGCCAATCTGGGACGCTGTATGATCTATTTGACTACGTTATTTACAAAGCAAGTTAGTAGATATTTAATGATATCGGCCCCACTACGCTCTACGAGCTACGCGGGGCAAGGAGGAAAATGGCAAGCACCGCAAAAATTTTAATTGTTGATGACGACATGACCCTGCGAGAGCTTTATGAGGAAAGAATGAAGCAGGAAGGTTATGCTATTGTTTCGGCGTCTGATGGCGAAGAGGCAATTGAAAAAGCAGTCAAAGACAAACCGGACATTATTTTGCTTGATGTAATGATGCCAAAAATCAACGGTATTGATGTGATGAAAATGCTTCGTGAGAAAGACGAGACAAAAGCAATCCCAATCATTATTTTAACCGCTTTGGTTCAGGAAATCGGCAAAATTAAAGACATGATGAAACCGGGTGACGGATATCTTGTTAAAAGTGAAATCATGCCAAAAGATGTTGTAACAAAGGTTGAGGATTCGCTGGCAAAAGTCAGAGGATAGCTACATATTAAAAGGGTTGATCTTGGACAGACTCTCCAAAATCAACCTTTTTTAGTTCCTGAACTATTTTTTTAATTTTGAGACATCCTCCAAGGCGACAACGCCAGAAAGTGCTTTTAATAGGCCGTCTTGAAAAATGTCAATCATTCCATTCTCCGCCACTTTCTCTCTTACCTCGTTGAGTGGTTTTTTTGAAACAAATAATTCTTTTGTCTCACTATCCATTCTCAATATCTCAAACAGCCCCATGCTGCCTTTTCTGCCAGTATTATCGCAATACTCGCATCCCTTTCCATGGTAGAACTTGATTTCATTTTTCCCGATCTTTTCTTTGATCCCATCGGGCAATTTTTTAATTTCCTCTAGTACTTTCTTTCTAATGTTTTCGTCAATTTTTTCTTCTTCTCTGCAGTTACGGCAAATCTTAGGAACAAGCTTTTGTCCGATCACAATATTGAGTCCCGAAAGAAGCAGCGTAGGCACTGAGGCCGTTTCAACCAATCGAGAAACTGCATTTATGGCGTCACTTGCCTCTAAAGAGGTGAAGATGGTGTGGCCGTTAAGGGCCGTCTGTGCTGCCAGCTCGGCAGTGTCTTTATCGGTAATTTCTCCAACTACTATAATGTCGGGGTCCTGCCGGACAATAGAGGAGAGACCTGAAAAATAGGTGTAGTTTTTGTCTCTATTTACCTGACTTTGTGTTATTCCCTGGAGCTTGTATGCGATAGGGTCTTCAATGGTGATAATATTGACTCCATCGTGGTAAGATTTTTGAATCAGGGAGTAAAGTGTTGTTGTCTTACCTGATTTCTTCGGTCCGGCAACTAGAACAATTCCACCTCGTTTTTGAAGGGCGTTTTCGACACTTTTTTCTGTACTTTTTCGCATTCCTAATTCTGAAAGTGATGCGGTGGCGGTGCTCTTATCTAAAATCTTAATAACAATTCTTTCGCCTGCCGAAGAAGGCATTATTGATGCCAAAAAAACGGCTTCTTTCCCATCTACGCTTAATGAGAAGCGTCCGTTTTGGGGAATTCCGCGCTCGACCGGATCCATGCCGGAAACTACCTTTATTCTTGATGCGATTGTGGATTCAAAATCAGAAGGAAGCGCGGTTTTCTTGACTAATCTGCCGTCAATTCTGAACTTAATTTCAAGCTCATCTCCTTTGGGTTCAAAATGAATGTCAGATGCCTTGTCTCTAATGGCCCTTCGAAGTAGCGCTGTCAGGATTCTGGCGGCCGGGGCATTATCAGAAACATACTTTTGTATGGTTTTTAGTGGCTTTATGACATTTTGGTTGTCCTCATCATATTCAGAAAGCACCGAGTTTATGTCTCCTTCGGTTGCCAATTTTGGAATGATACTTTTCCCAGTAAGCTTTTTAATAATCTCTTTGGCTTCATAATCTTTAGGATCCGCCATTGCTACTACTAATGATGGCCCTTTTTCTCCAATCGGGATGGCCTTGTATTCTCGAGCAATCGTCTTTGGGATGAGACCAAGAATGTTTTTATCTATTTTTATTTCTTTTAAGTTAATAAAAGAAATATCTTCTTTCGTCTTGAAAGGAGTGATTTCAATATCATTTGAAATTTCTATCTCTTTGCCGCCGATCTCTTCTATATCGTTTACATGGTGAAACTTAAACTTTTTGATCTCAGATTTAATGTCGTCTATTCTTTTTTCTCCCGGTTGCGGATCATTGATTTTCTTTAGATCATCTAAGCTTGATGGAGCTGGAGCAGTCTCTTCTTTTTGTTTTCTGCCAAAAATACGATGGAGGAAAGTGTCTTTGTTTCTTTTTACTCTGATTGCCCCATCAAATGTGGCTACCTCTTTACCACCGTTAACTGTTTCTACATAAATTTTATCCTGTTCATCACTTTTATTATTTGTCTCAATCTCATCTCTGGGCTCCATCTTGATCGGAATTTCAACTTCCTTTTTGTCTAGGGCTTTCGGATGTGATTTTCTGGCGCCGTGCAGGGTGGCATTTTCGACCGCATTCTCGTTTTTCACCATATCTTTAATGTTGCCCGACGGCATCCATTTTACTGCATTAGTCGGGAGCATAACCATTTTTTTGGCTTTGCCAAGCTTAGGGTGATATATAATTTTCGACGGATAGTGGACGGTATAGAAGGTGCCGAAGTTGGAATAGACAATTTTCTCGCCTTTAGCCAAAGTTTCTTCGACGCATTTGCCGAAGTTGATTATTAACTTCTCGGCCTTAATTTGAGAAAGACCGGTCTTTCGTGCTAAAACTTTTGCTAAATCTTTTCTTGTCATATCAATATAAATTCTATCATTTTTTGGGTGTGGGCACAATAGTTTTGCATCGAAAAAAGCGGATATACAATTAGTTGTCAGTAAATCAGTAAATCAGTAATAATCTTTAATAGTAACTGACAACTGACAACTTATTTACTTACAACTTGTCTATAACCTTGTGGACTACTTTGGGGACAACCGACAATTTAGAATTTAAAATTTAAAATTTAAAATTCTAGATTAAATAAACATGCAACAATTCTCGTTGTATGGTCGGAAGCGCTACAATGAATTTGCGGGTTTGAATTATTTGAAATTAGAAATTAAGAATTAGAAATTTAGCGCCGGAGGCGTCTAGTGGCCTTTTATCAAAAATACAGATCGCAGAAATTTTCCGACTTGATCGGACAAGACCATGTCCGAGACACGCTTCTTTTTGCTGTAAAAAGCGGTAAGGTTTCTCATGCCTACCTTCTTACCGGCCCGCGAGGAACGGGTAAGACCTCAACCGCCCGTCTTTTGGCCAAGGCGGTGAACTGCCTTACGACAATTGAAAAAATGAAGGAAGGCGAAAAAGCATCAGGTGAGCCATGTAACATCTGCACATCCTGCGTTGAAATAGCAGAAGGGAAATCGGTTGATATTGTTGAGATTGATGCCGCTTCACATACAGGAGTAGACGATGTGCGCGATCTGATTGAGAAGGCCCAATATGCTCCGGTACGAGCAAAAAATAAGATTTATATTATTGACGAAGTTCACATGCTTTCCAAAAGCGCTTTCAACGCGCTTCTAAAGACGCTTGAAGAACCACCAAAGCATCTGGTTTTTATTTTGGCTACGACAGAAGCATATAAGTTGCCTCCGACAATTTTGTCTCGAGTTCAGCGATATGACTTTAAGCGCGTATCAAAGGATGACATTGCAGAGAATTTGAAAAAAATTGCTGTGGCGGAAAAGATTGATATTGGCGATGATGCGCTAGAGCTCATTGCTCTTTCCGCTCAAGGCGGACACAGGGATGCGATTGTTTCTTTGGAAAAAATTTCTTCTTTGGAGAAGAAAATTACTTTAGCTGACGCTGAAAACATATTGGGTGTCGCAGACAAAAAGTTTGTGTTCCAGTTTTTAGGGGCGATTTTTAATGCCAGACCGGAGGAGGGATTAAAAATCGCCCATCGTCTGTATGAAGACGGAATTGATATGGTGCAGTTTAACAAAGATGTGCTTGAGGGTTTGAGAAAAATTCTTCTCTTTAGGGAATCCGGCAAGCCATTATTCGAAGATAGTGCCGATAATATTGCTTTGATCAAAGATTTGAGTGATAAAACTGAAACCGGAAAACTGATAAACTTAATTGAGATATTTATAAAATCGGGCAATCTCTTAAAAGACATTGCTTATCCGGTTTTACCGGTTGAAATGGCAGTTATTGAAAGTTGTGAGGCAAGCCAGAATACAGAATACAGAATACAGAATACAGTTGAAGAAGAAGTTAAAAAAGATGCAAAAGATTCTTCGCCGTTAGCTCAGAATCACAAAGATGACAAAAAAGACAAGGGCGATAAGGTTTCAGGAGATGTCATTTCGACCGACCTGTCTCGCCGAGCCAAGGCGGAAGTGGAGAAATCTTTAGATGAAAGATCTCTCGACTCTTCGTCTAAAGACGATATCGCTCGAGATGATAAAAGAGAGGAATTAGCGACCGAAACCATTTCTGTTTATCAAATGACAAGTGATATTTGGGATAAGCTGATTGCGGCAGCCAAGAAGGAGAACAATTCGCTGGCTGCATTACTGCGGGATGCTAAACCGCTTGAGTATTCGGACACAAAGCTGGTCCTTGGTGTAAAATTTAAATTTCACAAAGACCAGATTTCCCAATCAAAGCATTTAGCAATTTTGGAAAAAATATTTTGTGATATTACAGGTAATAAATGCGTGATTGCCTGCCGGCTTATGGATGCAAAGCCGATCCGCCAGCTGGCGGAAACTGAAGCGGTTAGCGGTGAGGAATTACAAAAAGCAGCAGAAGAAATTTTTTCCTGAAGAAAAAATTTAAAATTACAAAATCAAAATAACAAATGACAAATAAAAATCCAAAATCCAAATTCTTAAATTAATTTAATATTAGTCGTTTGGAATTTTGTTTGAAATTAGAAATTAGGATTTAGAAATTTAAAGGAAATAATGGTTGCTAGATCATCAAAGGAAAATTTAACACGAGAGAACACCCGCAGAAGCAGAGTTGTGATTCCTGCCGGTGTCCGGATTCCCCCTCAAAACTTAAATGCTGAGAGGAGCGTTTTGGGATCAATTTTGCTGGATAAGGACGCCATTATCAAAATAATTGATATTGTGATTCCGGAGGACTTTTACGAAGACAGAAACGGCATAATTTACGGTGCGATGCTCAGTTTGTTCGAGAAGCGCCAGCCGATCGACATCGTTACTATTTCCGAAGTTTTGGAAGCGACCGGACAAATCAAGGAAGTTGGCGGTTCGGCTTATTTGGCCGAGATTGTTAATGAAACGCCGTCCGCTTCAAATATTGTACATTATGCTCAGATATGCCGGGACAAATCCGTCCTTCGGCGTCTAATCTCTGCTGCCGGAAACATTTCCGAGCTTGGTTATGACGAGGACTCGGAAATTTCAGACACGCTGGATAAAGCGGAACAATCGCTTTTTGCCATTTCCCAGAAGTTTCTCAAAAATAAATTTATCGCTATTCACGATGTTCTTACAGAAGCTTTTGACAGGATCGACAAAATTCACAAAGACAAAGATAAGGGAGCTCTCCGCGGTGTGCCGAGTGGATTTAAAGATTTGGATAATATTACTTCGGGTTTTCAGAATTCTGATTTAATTATTCTAGCTGCCCGTCCTTCGATGGGTAAGACCTCGTTTGCCTTAAACTTAGCGGAAGCGGCAGCAATTGACGAGAAAATACCAACCGGAATTTTCTCTTTGGAAATGAGCAAGGACCAGTTGGTTGATCGGCTCCTCTCCTCACAGGCAGGCGTTGACTCATGGAAGCTTAGAACGGGAAACTTAACTGATGAAGATTTCCCGAAGATCGGCTACGCTATGGGTGTTCTGTCTGAAGCACCAATTTTTATTGATGATTCTGCCGGTGGAAATATTATGGAGATCAGGGCCAAAGCCAGACGGCTTCAAATGGAGCATGGATTGGGCCTCATAATCATCGACTATTTGCAGTTAATGGAAGGGCGTTCCAAGAGCGGAGATGCCAATAGAGTACAGGAAATTTCTGAGATCTCGCGGTCGCTCAAAGGTCTTGCGAGGGAGCTGAATGTTCCAATAATTGCTCTTTCACAGCTTTCCCGTGCGGTTGAACACAGAGACAATAAAAGACCTCAGCTTTCCGACCTTCGTGAGTCTGGCTCCATTGAGCAGGATGCTGATGTAGTAATGTTTTTATATAGGGAAGAGTACTATAATCCGGACACGGACAAGAAGGGGATTACTGAGGTTTTGATTAAAAAGCACAGAAATGGTCCGACAGGGCAGATGGAGCTCTTCTTTAATCCGGCGCAAATGCGTTTTGCCGATTTAGAGAAGAACAGGGCCCCGAGCATTTCGGGAGAATAGTTTTGATTCTTATTTTTCATTTATCAATTTCCAATTTTCATAAAGTTTTCAATTAACAAATGATCAATGGAAAATGGCAAATTATTGAGAACTGATAACTGGCAAATGATAATTGGGAAGAAAATTTTTGCGATCAAGTTAATTTTTCTTCCCACAGAAAACAAGCATTCCCACATCAGTATTTCGATGTGGGAAGGTTGCATCGCCAAAGTGGCGATGGTTGGTGGTTACGCTGCCTTGGCCTCGGGTTCCTGTTCGGCCAGTAGTGTCTTAATCGGGATAAATCCTAATCGCATGGCTCGCCAATATAGCTGTACCCGATTGTGGACATTGAGCTTGTCGTATATATTCGCCAAGTGGAAGTCCACTGTCTTCTTGACGACATATAATGCTGAGGCCACCGCCCTGCTGGACTTTCCCTCAATGATGAGAAACAGAACATCCAGTTCTCGCTTTGTTAGCCAGATCCGTCGGTCCAATTCAACTTCTGGCAATATTGCCACTGCCATTTACGAAACCCTCCTGCATCCTGCAGATGTTATGGCAAACTTTCAGCCACACGGTTAGATATTTTACCGTAAACTGACCGAAGTGTCAAGGGACAAGGCCGTGAATCTAAAAACCTAAATACTCATGATCTGATAACCAAGAATTACTCTG
>CAYQPT010000024.1:0-16238 GCA_964419835.1 uncultured Candidatus Saccharibacteria bacterium
ATCAGGATGTCGGAGCCCTGCTGGGCCTCGGTAATCTGTTCGAGCATCCGTACTGTGCGGGCGTGGCGCCGAAGTTGTTCCGGCGTGATCTCGTCTTCGCGATAGTTGTAGAACGATCGCGAGTCCTTGATCTTGCCCAGTGCGAACTTGATAGCCCGACAATGCTGTTCGGCAAGGTCGGTTACTTCGGGGAAGTACTTCTTGGCGAGTGCTGCCGGGTTAGCGACAGCGAACCAGCCTTCGGCTCCTTCTGGAAGCACGGGGAGGTTCTTGGCGTACTCGAGCGCGCTGGCCGAGTCGAGGCCGGTGATCTCGGCGATCGCCGCGATCTGTTCCTCGATCGGTTTGGCACCATTGTACCCCGCTGGGTACTGGTAGCTCGAATCCACCCGCTCATCGGCAAATTGGTTAGCAGTTCCGTACTTCTCGAACAGCGAGATGTAGAAGCTGTTGACCTCCTCCTTCATCTCGTCGCCGTTCTCGATCATACGCTGAGTGCCATCTCTATCGGGGTTTACTTTTCTCATCCCCAGAGCAGCACCTGCCTTTCCCAGATCCTCGAGCATTCTCATGATCTGGCTTTCCTGGTCTCCGGTGCGTGTTGCGTCGGATGTAATCGATGCTCTGTCCATCGTTATCATCCCTCCTGCAATGAGATTTCTGCTTCGCTTAAAGGCAAAGCAGGCTGCTCCTGTATAATGCGTGGAACAAGCGTCCTGGCAACTATATACTAATTACCAAAACGCTTGCCCCAAGAATGTTTTTTAAAAGTTCAAAGTATAATATATTGTATCATAAATATGGTTAAAAGTCAAGGTTTTGAGAGTGAAATTTCCAATTGCTGGCTATCCGTCTCTCCTTGTAACGAGGTTGTCGCAATTATCATATTCTTCTTCATAAGTTTTCTCGTCAATAAGATCATTTTCTTTTATATACTTAAGGGCCTTAGGGAATATCGTTTTTAATCCCTCATAGGTATCTTTTTTGGGATATTTTATTAATAATACTCTGACTCTGTCGGATAAAGTCTTTTCCTTTGCCAAAGGCGACCGCTCATCAAACAATTGCTCAAATAAAAAAGCATCTGGGAACTTACTGCTTCTGTCTCCTAATATTTTCTCTTTCCATTGTGTCAGTTCCAATTTGTTGAGTTGGGGTAATTTTTTCATGGCTTCTTTCTATTTATAACCCAGTTAATTAAATCGAGCAATACAAACTTTAATATTAGCCCCTAATTAAAATCATATCAATCAATAAGGTTTGTTCCTTGAAGCAAAACTACCCTACTTTCTTATTTTAATACGGAAAGTATAATTACCAATAGACTAAGTGGCTAATGCTATTGCGACTTATTGTTATTGAATAAATTCTGCAATGATGTTAAAAAGTGAACAAAGGATACAATGAGAAAAGATTCTATAAATAATCAAAAAAATAAAAGAGGGCATATAAGTAAACGGCTCCGTTTTAAAATTTTTGAACGAGATCAATTTAAGTGTGTTTATTGCGGCAGTGGTATCGAAATGGGTATAACCCTTCACATTGATCACATAATCCCTGTCGCTGAAGGCGGAACTAGCGAGGAAGTTAACTTGGCCACAGCCTGCGACCAATGCAATCTTGGTAAAGGAGCGAAAATAATTGGAGCCGACAAGATCCCCAACATTAAAGAAGTGAATGAGGGTCTAAAAAAAGAATTTGAGCTGAGTAAAGAGCGGGCAGAACAACTTAAGCAATATTATCGGTACAAAGAGAAGCTTCAGAATATTAAGAATCCAGAACAAGATGCGCTTAATGATATTTTAAAGAGGAAGCTTGGCTACTCTCTAACTTCTGTCGAGTTCAAACAATTTAAAAGACTACACGATAAATGTGGCTTGGATCTTGTCATTGAAGGAATTGGAATTGTGGCAGATAAGAACAGAGACTGGGCATCTTCTAATCAGAAACATAGATACCTCTGCGGAGTTTTATATAATTTATTTCGGGAGAAAACTGATCCACTCTACAATCCAGAAAAAGAGGTTAAATATTTTTATCTTAATCACAGAAATAACAGCGGTAGCGTATATTATGTGGATTGGAAAATTAAGCCATATATTCAGAAGCTAGAAGTTACTAAGCTTAAAGAATTGATAGATGACACTTTTTCAGAAGGGAGAGATGGCTATTTTAGATATTTTATTGAACTGTGCAAGAATGCCCTTTCGCTAATTGAAGAAGAGAAGAAAGCTAAAGAATTTTATTTAACTCACCCAAACAAAATCCAGGATGATATCTATGACAGCGATAAGATTAAGTATTTTATTGAGATTTTAGGATTAAGTTTCGTATTAGAGTTAATGGAACATGCCCTAAAAAATTATGAAAACCCAGAAGGCAAAAATCATATTCAGATTAATCATGACGGCAAGCCTTTCAATTACTTGATAGAAATGTGCGAGGCGTTTGAATGGGATCAGGCAGAAAAGAAAGATGGCAGAGTCGGAATCCCATTTTAAATAAATTGTCTGATTAGGATTATTATTGCTCTAATGCCCTTAAGTCCCAACACCATAATCTTAAAGTTTAAAACGAACCACCACGTGAAAATTGGAATAAGAAAGCCAGTAAATAAAACCCTAATTATTCGTTTATGATCTTCCTTGTGATTGGCAATCAAACTCCTATACATCCTCTCGTATTTGTCTTTGTAACCTTCAGCGAGTTTTTTGTTTGTACCAAGATGGGCCATAGCCTCCATAGCCACTTTCTCGTCGAAAGTCCGCCTCATCATCTCCCGGCTGTTTCTTTGCGAAAGGATGTTTAAGCTCCCTTCCCAAAGAATTTTGCGGTCAATGATTGCCACCTTCTCATGTATCGACCCTTGGAGATAAAAGATTGTGGCTCCCATCTCCTCATAATCATTTAAGGCGCATTTTATTTCTGTTCTCATAAAATATTCATGCTCTTCGATTGGTCGAGTAAAAATAAAAACTTCGACGTTTCTTCGCCTCAGTTTTTTCATGGTCTTACTGAAGTAATCTGAACGAAACTTTGAAATAAACGGCGAATAGATAATTATCTCTTTGTCGGCATTGAGCATGTCCTTAATAAATGAGCGGTAAAAAGTTTTTTCATTATATAAGGAGGGGATGATTTTGGCTTTTTCTTTCTCCTTCTCTTTCTTAGCCTTAATCATCGCGTCTCTGCGCTTTAAGTAATCTTTAAATGATGGATTTTGCATACTCCTCCTTTTAATTATGGCTAAATTATTTTTTATGTTATACTCGGTTTATGAACGAACAAGAAACAAAAGACATATTTATCAATCCGTTCTATGCAATTAATATTTCTCCTTCACTTTTGGCAGAGCATGAGCCGATGGTTTCCAAAGAGCATTGGGTCGAAGTTAATACTAAATTGATTGATGAATTAGGTAAAGAAGAATGGCTTAAGCAGTTACTTTCAGTTTTAGAATCCGGATCTGTTAAATAAATTCTTCGTTATACAGGTATTTTGTCATAATGAGATTAATTTAATTTTGTTAAAGGTTTGTTAAAAACAGGAGAAATATATGAAATACATTTTAGTCACTACTACATTTGAATCAGGGACAGACGTCAACAATCTAATAACTGACATTCTGAACGAAAAATTGGGCACTTATTGCCAAATCGACCACGCCAT
The DNA here is from genome assembly GCA_964419835.1 of uncultured Candidatus Saccharibacteria bacterium. GTDB lineage: Bacteria > Patescibacteriota > UBA1384 > XYA2-FULL-43-10 > 1-14-0-10-43-13 > CAYQPT01. The sequence goes on from CAYQPT010000024.1 coordinate 3,670, forward strand.
AAGTTATTACGGACAGAAAGAAAAATGGGAGAGGAAAGAAGGAGTCAGATTGTGCATCCAAACAAAAGCAAGTTTATACAAAGAGTTGGAAACTTTAATTAAAGACAGCCAACCAAATAAAGTTCCGGAAATAATAGCCGTGCCAATTATTGATGGCTTTGCTCCGTATTTAGATTGGATAGAAAAAGAAACTAAATAGTATCCATTCGGCATAAAGTTATTTGCCACTAGATTAAGTTTCATCTCTAGAACCCAGTTCAACCAAATAAGTTTTCTCGTAAATACTGGCATTATTGTGCGAAATCTGTTATATTTTTGTCATGAATCATGATGCTGACAAAATTCTTAAGGATTTAGGTGAAAACCTGAGAACACAGAGGGAAAAAGCTCACCTGACTCAGTCTGAAGTTGCAACTAGAGCGGGCATAGATGTGAATTACTATGCTCGGATTGAACGAGGGTTAGGAAACCCTTCTTATGTTAAGTTGCATAGCATCATGAAAGCCCTGAAAATGACATCGCTAAAAATACAGTAGTCATTCTGCTGTTTCGTATGCTTTCATAATCTGGTCAATCCAGCTCAAAAAGTGTTCAAAACAACTTGCATCAGGGCGACCATATAATTTTTGGTCGAATTTTCATATTCGCGGGTATCGTATAATGGCTATTATGCGACCCTTCCAAGGTTGAGACGCGGGTTCGATTCCCGCTACCCGCTCCATTAAAAAATGAGCATCGGAAGATGGTCATTTTTTAATTTAAATACCTACGATGGAAGAGGAGAACGTGGATTCGAAAAATATTTATTATTGACAGGCGATCGGTTTATGACCTATACCATAGGTATGGGAATATTTTCCGTTTATTAATTTTCATTTATCATTTTATAAGGAAAAAATGGATCAAAAACACCAAAAAACCTTAGTTAACTTCAAAAAAGCACGCAGTCACATTGATAAAGTAATTAAAATGATCGAAGATGGGGAGTATTGTATAAATGTGATGCAACAGAATCTAGCAGTGATCGGGCTTTTGAAATCAGCTCACCAGATGCTGATGGAAGGTCATTTAAATACTTGTTTTAAAAATGCAATGAAAACAAGCAACGAAAAAAGGAAGCAGGAAATGATAGAGGAAATATTAAAAGTCTCAAAACTGGCCAATAAATGACAAATATGAATGAGACAAAATTAAAAGATTGTTGCCAGCCACAACTGGAAAAGACGAACAGAAAAGGATTTTTCTGGGGTCTTTTGTTTGGCATTCTACCTCACACATTCTGTATTTTATTTCTATTATTTTCAGTAATCGGAGCCACCAGCGGAGCAATTTATTTTCAAAAATTTTTCCGTATTCCTCATCTTTTTCAATTTCTTATTTTGGCTTCATTTATTTTCGCAGCTCTGTCAGCAACCATATATCTCAAGAAGCTCAATGCTTTGTCGCTGGAGGGAATAAAATTGAAGTGGCGTTACTTGGCCACTCTTTTTACCACGACAATTGCGATTAATTTACTTCTTTTTTATGTAATTTTACCTTCGGTAGCAAATTTAAAAAACGGCAACAATGATAAAAATTCATCGCAAAATTCATCTGCGGAAGTTAACGACGGGGTCCGGATTATTAAAATGGATCAGTTGGCGGGAGGATATTTCCCAAATAGCTTTACTATCAAAAAAGGCGTACCGGTCAAATGGGTCATTAATTCAAAGGCGCCTGACACTTGTGCTGGGTCAATTGTTATTCCTAAGCTTGGCATCAAGAAAAATCTTGTAAAAGGGGAAAACATAATTGAATTTACACCGAAAGAGGCGGGCGACATCAAATTCTCATGCGTTATGGGGATGTACTCGGGCAAATTCATCGTAAATTAAGGAGAATATGACAAAGAAAATAAATATTTCCATTTCCGGTATGCATTGCGCTTCATGTGCGGTCAACATTCAAAGGGCGCTATCTAAAAAAAATGGAGTCAAATCGGTAGTGGTCAATTTTGCGACTGAAAATGCTGTTGTTGAATTCGATCAGGATAAAGTAGGTCTATCAGAAATAGAAGACATTGTTGAGAATCTTGGCTATCAAGCGGAAATTGAGGTTGAGGGAGAGGAAAATCATAGTCATCATCAAAAAGTTAAAGCAGGAGAAATTGCAGAGCAACGAAACCGATTTGTTTTTTCTCTAATCTTCGCTTTGCCTTTAGCGTACATATCAATGGGAGGAATGCTGGGGCTCCCTATGCCGCAGCTTGGTCAGGTCGTGACATCTCTTATCCAACTTGTTTTGTCATCATTTGTAATACTCTTTTCGTTCAAAATTTGGAAGTCGGGTTACAAAAGCATCGTTTCTTTGCAACCGGGAATGGACGCACTCATTTTTATCGGCACAGCCACCGCTTATTTTTATAGTCTAATTTCACTGATAGTTTTTTTATTTAAAAGATCGGAAATGGCGCCTGAGTTTTACTTTGAAAGCGCCGCCTTAATTTTGGTTTTTATTTCGCTTGGAAAGTACTTGGAAGCGTTGACAAAAGGCAGGACAGGGGAGGCAATTAAAAAATTGATAGGACTTCAGCCTAAAGAGGCAACAGTAATCAGGAACGGTAAAGAGTTGAAAATTCCGATTGACGAGGTAGTAATTGGCGATATTGTATTTATCCGGCCCGGTGAAAAAATACCAGTTGACGGCAGTGTGATTAAAGGTTACTCGGGGGTTGACGAGCAGGCGATTACCGGCGAAAGCATCCCTGTTGAGAAAAAAGAGGGAGATAGTGTAATCGGTGCCACGATCAATAAAACCGGCGCTCTGAAAATAAAAGCCACCAGAGTGGGAAAAGATACTGTTTTGGCTCATATTATCGAAGTCGTAAAAGAGGCATTTGCCTCCAAGGCGCCAATCCAAGAGCTTACCGACAAAGTGTCGTACTATTTTGTGCCTGTTGTTATTGGAATTGCTTTAATATCAGCCGTTTTATGGATCATACTTGGTCATACTTTTGTTTTTGCCCTAATTATATTTGTTTCTGTCTTGGTTATTGCTTGCCCTTGCGCTATGGGTCTTGCGACGCCGACAGCCATAATGATGGGAACCGGCTTGGCTGCAAACCGGGGAATTTTAATAAAAGGAAGCGACGCTCTAGAAATCGCAGGAAAAATCAACATGGTTGTATTTGACAAAACAGGAACGCTTACGAAGGGTGTGCCGGTTGTGACCGACATTGTTCCCATAAAAAGGCATTTTGATAAAAAATATTTGCTTCAGCTGGCAGCTTCAATTGAGAAAAATTCCGAACATCCGCTTGCGGAGGCGCTAGTACAGAAAGCGGAAGAAGAAAATTTGAAATTACTGGAGATGAAAAAATTCCAGGCGATTCCAGGAGAAGGTGTGACTGCCTATTTCACTCTCGTGGGTAGTAAAAAAGATGCGCAAATCCATTTGGGAGCAAAAAGATTACTTAAAGAAGATGAGATAAGTGTTGCGACTTTACTTGAGATTGGAAAACTTGAAAATAAAGGCAAGACTACGATGATTTTGGCGGTTGATCACGAAGTTATCGGACTAATTGCTATGGCTGATACACCGAAAGAGGATGCCAAAGAGGCGATAAAAAAACTTAAAAAAATGGGCAAAAAAGTAATGATGATAACGGGCGACAACAAGCAGGTCGGTGAAGCGATTGGCAGCATTGTTGGGATAACGGATGTAATTGCAGAGGTAATGCCAGAAGGTAAGTCGGGCGAGATCAAAAAACTTCAAGCAGAAGGAAATGTGGTTGCGATGGTGAGCGATGGCATAAATGACGCTCCTGCTCTGGCTCAGTCTGACCTTGGAATTGCCATGGGAAGCGCCACCGATGTAGCGATTGAAGCAGGAGACATTGTCCTGATGAAAGATGGCTTAAATGATGTGGCAACTGCAATAGATCTGTCCAGATACACACTAAGAAAAATAAAGCAAAATCTATTTTGGGCTTTTGCCTACAATGTGATCGGAATTCCTATCGCTGCCGGAGTTTTGTATGCTTCAACCGGCTGGCTTCTCTCCCCTGCACTTGCCGCACTGGCTATGGCGTTCAGCTCGGTTTCAGTTGTATCAAACTCGCTTCTTATGAAAAGATATAAATAGCTCTAAAAATGAAGCTGCCTCGCACTGATTTCGTGCGAGGCGCGCTGTTGCGTAGGTCTTTAAGGACCGCCGCCATAAGTACTCCAGTCGGTATGTACCGGCCAAGCGTCGGCATCGTCGTCTGAGAGGTGTTTACAGGACCTAAGATCCTTGCATCCGAGATAGAGTGCGCAAGCGCCGAATAACAACTCCGTCATGATGACGAGAAACGTTGTTGCTATCGGACGACCTTGCAGCGGCCATGCGCGTCCGGCGAGGATGGCAAAATGATAGGAGGCCCAACTGTAAGCTCCAGCTCCAAGGGAGATGAGTGTCACATTGATGATGTCGTCCGCCAATGCAAACACTCCACCTCCCGGTTCTTTGGGCTTAAGTTTCTCCTGTGCGCCAAACCTGCAGGCGAGAAAGCCGATCACCAGTATTACAACGAAAAAGATCTCTGTCTTAAGCATATCCCACCTCCATGGGCAAGCGTTCTACTAGTAGAATAGCTTTTCTTAAGAATATGTCAATGAATATGTCAATCTTGGAGTCCGTTCTTAATTTCAAAAAGAGCCCAAATGGGCTCTTTTTGAAAATACAAAGTTACTTTGTATTACTGTTGTGGTTGGGTTTGGGGCTGCTGCTGTTGCTGTTGAAGCTTGCTCATTAAATCGTTCCCTGCGCTCATCATATTCTGACTCTCTGTCTGCATACTCTGAGCATTGGTTGAGAGCTCTTGGCCCTGCTGAGTTAGCTCGGAATCATTGTATTGCGATCCTTTTTGTTGCATCAACTGTCCAGCATTTAACATCATGCTGGACATATTTTGCATCTGTGTCCCTCCGTTCGTCATCATACTTGCCTGATTGCGAAGATATTCCTGGGGTGAGCCGGATGGGGGAGTTTGCGCCTGTTTTGGCGTTGCTGCAAAAAGAACAAGAGGCACAATTTCACCAATTGCTAAAATTCCGATCAGTACTCCAACTTTTGTGGCTAAATTCATACAAATCACCTCCTAATCAGGGAAGATTATAGTTCATCTAGGGGATTAAATCTTTGTTTATGCAAATAATGAGGGTTAAGCGCTTTTACTTTAAGTAAGATCGGTAAGATTTACTTTTGAGGCGATTTATGCTAAAGTTTGAAGGGTAATTTATATTATGGCGGCCATGGTGAAGTGGTTATCACGCTAGTTTGTGGCACTGGAGTCATGGGTTCAATTCCCGTTGGCCGCCCCATAAATAAGGTGTCGATTTTTTCGACAACTTATCTATGGGCATAACAAGGGAATTAATAAATTCCCGCTGTGCCCTGCTAAGTGAAGTTTCGGCTGCGAAGCTGTAAGATTCGAGCTGAACCTGAACGATGTAGGGTTGGCCGCCCCATGTGCGCCCTTAGCTCAGTTGGATTAGAGCGACTGACTTCGGATCAGTAGGTCGGGGGTTCGAGTCCCTCAGGGCGTACCATGCCCGCGTAGCTCAGTGGATAGAGCAGCTCCCTTCTAAGGAGAAGGTCGAAGGTTCGATTCCTTCCGCGGGTACCAACAACATTTTTTCTACGCGACCGGAAGGCAGTAAGTTCGGTCTATGTACGAGTTTAAATTGAATAGTGACCAAAATAAAAAACGGCGAAAAACCGTTTTTTTGTTTGACCCCGAGTGGAATCGAACCACTTTAGACTAGTACTATTTGATTCGCCTTGTTAGTATATAAATTATGAAATGCAGATTATGTAATGTTAAATTGGACGATAAAAATAGTTGTAAAGCGCATATTTTCCCAAGATGCCTACTTAAATCATATTCCAAAGAAGAATTTGGTAATTTAATCTTAATTGGCACTAATATGGACAAAAAACGCCGAAATCCACAAGGGGTCTATGACGATTCCATACTCTGTTCGTCTTGTGATGGGAAGCTAGGTGTTTACGATAACTATGCTCTTAATTTTGTAAATAATAGTGTTTTATACGCTCATCCTTCAGGAACGTTCTGGACAATTGATGGTGTTAATCAACAGCAGCTAAAGCTTTTCTGTTTGTCTTATATGTGGAGGGCATCGATTATAAACAGACCTGAGTTCTCAGGAATAAATCTTGGATTTGAACAGGAAGAAGCTCTAAAGCGACTGCTAGACGGTTGCTCTGTTAATACAGCTCAATACCCAGTGGTTCTTGAAAAATTTAATAAAGATGAGGATCTTGCAATTTTAACTCCTGCAATCAATAACAGTTTAAAGGGGGTTACTTATTTTGAGGCATACTTGCCTAAACAATATAAAATCAGGATAAAAGTTGATGCAGGACATGATGAAGTATTTAACGGTCTATCATTGGGTAACAATGATTTCGTTATTGTACGCAATCTTGGAGATTTTAACGTTTCTGGTGAGAGGCTGACCATGATCAAAGCTGCGAATAATTCTCAGTAAACTCAAATTTAGCTTAACTAGTCTGTTGGCAGCCTTATTTCTCAATATAAACCACCCGATTATTCAATAGTAGCTTCACCTTCAAACATCCCAACAGTTCCCTTTTCTCATCTCTCGTTCCTTCTCTGAGCACATATTTTGTATAATCCTTCAGATCTACTTTGTTTTTGTGCTCAAGACCGACTTTTTGACCTAATATTTCTTGTGTGAATCTTTCATACCTTGCGATTTCATCTTTCAAGTGTTTTTGAGTATTTAGCTTAACTACATCTATTTGATCAATTATTTTACAAATTTGATCTAATAGTTCTTCTTCTCTGATGTATGGTTGTTTACAATTTCGGTCTCTGCCTCCGGTGCAATGATAGTACACATATCTTCGAATAACTCCATTATCTTGTCTTTTGAATTTTTCTTCCGCAGTAACTCCTGACCCACATGCTCCGCATTTGATCATTTTTGTGAAGTCAAACTCTTTTGAAGGACCTTTCGTTTTAGGCAGGACTGCAAGTCTATCTTGCACCTTTTGGAATAGTTCTTTGGTTAGTATCGACTCGTGAGCCACCTTATACCAATTTCCACTCCCGCTAGGGTATTCGAATTCTCCATAATAATAGTGGTTGTTCAGGATGGCATAGATTGAACTTAAGACTAGCGGTTTTCCTTGCCTAGTCGTAAAATTGATTGAATTTAGCCAATTCAATACGGCCCTTCCGCTTTCGCCGTTGCCAACCCGCTCAAACATTTCTTTAATAACATGGCCTCGATCTGGATCAAGGAATATTTTTTTGTAACCTTTTCTACCTCCAGTTTCATTCAAATATCCTAGAGGTGGCGAACAAGGGCGAAAGCCCATTTCGCATTTAGCTTTCAGTCCTCGCTTCACATTGATTACCTTGTTATCATTCTCAAGTTTTGCCTGACTGCCAAGAATCATTAAAAGGAACTTATCGTTTGGTGAATTGGTAAAAATTTGATTGTAAGTTCTTATTTCTACCAAATATTGTTGATCCATAAGATCAACCAGGGTTCCGAGATCTCCAGCATTCCTGCTCAAACGATCAGGCGCCCAAGTTAAAATTCCTTGGATATTGTCGTTCCTGATATCTTTGATAATTGACATAAAAACTGGTCTTTCGCCCGAGTTTTTGGCAGAGTGGCTTTCTTTTCTTATGTCGACAACTTTCAAGCCGTCCCGATCAGCAACCGCCAGCATCTCTTTCAGCTGGGAATCGATCGATAAAGCCTGCAACTCGTCCCGTTCGGTTGATTTGCGAGCATAAAGACAGAACATAATCTTTTTCTTGCCTGGTAAAACAGCTTGTTCCATGACCTAATCCTCCTAAGCAAGGAACAAGGTACCGCGAAGGAATATTAAGTCAAGCTTTATCTTCTGGAATATTCCATTCTATCCTCTTCATCAAGAAATCTGCTCCAATCACGACGACTCCTTATTTTACTGACATCATCAATAACACTGTCTCTACCCCACATGCCAGAGCCTTTAATTAAAGCCATCTCGCAGTTATCGCCTTTCCCCTTTTCTTCTATCAACTTCATAATCAAAACCGTGAATGCATCTACGCAATCATCATGTGCAGTCGTACCAAACTCAGTTATTTGATCTAGCAGCTCTTTACACCCCTCCCTGGGGAACATTATCTCTCCTGATTGAATAAGGCTGCTACAAAAGTGAAGACGTGACCTTTTGTCTAGTCGGCCAACTTTCATTCCTTCGGCCATAAAATCGTCATCCACTAACAGCTGTGTGAGCATGCTTTGCAACATTACATCTTCAACATAAATTGAGGTTTCAAATCTTCCACCGTAACTTTCAACTAAATGTTCGATTGTTTCCTGTGTCATTTTAATACTCATCCGCTTGTTTACTGGGTGGGGCAGAATGTATATCCGACGTTTCTTGCCATATCCATAGATTTTGGCGCTCACTATAGAAGTGTAGTCAGCAGTTTCCTTTTCTGATATTGCCAAGTCTATTCCCATTGCATAGCCAGTGTGCTCATCACGAAGTGCTTTTGGGAGCTGATCATAATATTTTATCCAGCTTTTAGGAACCACCGGCTCTGAGTCATCAATAATACGAAGTAAATATTCCCTATACCAAGCAAATTTGTCTCCGATCTTTTGCTCTTCTTCCTGAATCGCCTTCATATCAGGATACTTTCCCAACCAAGCGATTTCATTCTTTTCATTAAGAAGCGGAAACATATGGAATTCACCAGAGCGTCTACCTTCGAAAATATCTTTTTGCAAAGTCATCAATAAGGAGTCTTGATGTAGAAGGTTGCCGACCACTACTACCTTCGTGTTTTTGTCGCCAATAGGCAGAACTTCGCTAGTGAACCATTCTCTTGTATTTTTTCTGGATTCGGCAGTTTTTACAGATGCAACATCTTCAATATCGTCAGCAATGATCAGGTCTGGTCTGTATCTCCCGTGCCTTGCACCTCTGATTGCTTGTTCACGAGAAACAGCAACTATTTTTGCGTTATATCGTGGGATGATAAGACTACATGCGTTCCATTCATTCTGCTCTTGAAATGGGCCTAAATCTCTTTTTAATAATTCGTTCGTCTCAAGCTCGTTTTTAAGATTCTTGAAATGAAGCTTTGCCTGATCTTGCGTTTGAGAAATAATCATCACGAACTTTTTTTGCATTCTCCCCAACATAGACCAGATTGGCAAGCTTAAAGTCATAAGGGTGCTTTTACCTGATCCCCTGAAACTACAGATTACAGCCAGCTTAACATTGTCATCTTCAGTAATCCGAAACATTTCTTTTTGATATGGAGCGATCTCGTATTGCACATAATCGTGCAAATAAGTGTGAAAGAACCAAAGATGGCTGCTTTTAGTTGTCTCGATTCTAGTAGCCTGTCTTTTTATTACTTTATTAATAATGTCATTCTTATTGTTCATTTTTGTTGCTTTTAGATTAGTTTTTGACTATGATTTAATCATGACTTCAACAACAAATAAGACAAAAGAGAGAAATGGTAGACGAATTTTTATCCCAATTGTAATCATTGGAGCTCTGCTTCTAGCGTTGGTCTCATATCTTTTAGTTTCACATCGTTATCCTTCGTGGGGTTATAGCATTCAAGGGTTCAAAGATAAAACAACACATTATTACCAAAAAGATAAACCATTTAGATATGAAAACTTTGAGTTTACATTCAACTCTTCGACTAAGGATGTTGGAACAAAGCAAGATTGTCCTGCTAAAGCAAAGTTGGAAGCTGATGATAGAGCAAATGAATTTGAACAAGGGCAGAAATTTTTCTTGTATTTTTGTTCCGTGAAGGAATCTAAGCAAAAGTGCTGGCAAGATACTTATGATGGTGTTCTTGCGTTGTGCAACATTGATAATAAGGATGTTGATGAAAATGAACTAGTCGATATCCAAATAGATGTTAAAAACATGGCTAACACAATGAGAGGGCTATCCAAGGATTGGTTTAAAATAGAGATTGATGGCAAAACACTCGACAATAACAGTAAAGTAAATTATTACTTTAAAGACAATATCGGCCCAAATGAAACTTCAAGTAATGCATTTAATTTCAAAATAGCCAAAACACCATCGGTAACTCAAAGAATAATTATCACTTTGCCAGGGAAAGCTTCGCAGATAATTCAAATTCAATAAAGAAGGATATTATTATATGGGAACTATTATTTTAACCTCAACTGGACTCTCAAACGACAACGTGGCAAAAAAGTTTTTTAATTTAATTAAAGACAAAGAGCAGAAAACTGTGGCAATTATTACTACTACTGCTGAGGACAAAGAACAGAATAAATACTCGATATTAGCAAAAAAACAATTCCAAGAAGCTGGATTCACAAATATTGATTTTGTTGATTTAGAAACACAAGAATTAGATTCGGATAAATATGATGTCATTTATGTCTGTGGAGGCGATACATTTAAGTTACTAAAATTCGCAAAAGAAAAAAACTTTAATGATAATGTAAAACGACTTCTGAATAGAGATGGATTTTATATTGGAGTGAGTGCTGGAAGTATTATAATGAGTCCTTCAATTGATATTGCTAACGAGATCGAACCTGATTCAAATGATGTGAGCCTTACGGACTTTAGTTCTTTTGGGATTGTGCCTTTTCATGTCATGCCACATTATTATCCAGATATCGAAGAAGAAGTGAAAGAATTTGAAAATAAGTATAACGTCGAAGTAAAAAGACTTACTAACGATCAAGCGCTTTTTATAAAAAATAATACAATCGAACTAATTGAATAACTCAAAGAGATGAATCGTGCTATTTAAGGTTCTTAAGGGCATCTTTTAGTGCTTTTTGCATTTCTTGTAGTTCTTTTTCTGGTAGATGGCGGGCTCTTTCTGGGTTGAGCTCATTTCCATTGTTTACTGGCACAAGATGAATATGTACATGCGCAACGCCAAATCCCTCAATGGCTAGTCCTATGCGTTTAGCCGAAGTAACTTTTTTTAAAATAGGAGATATCTTTTTTATTGCAACGAAGAGATCAATATACAGAGAACTTGGCATACCATAAACATCCTCATAATGAATCTTTGGAATCACTAAAATGTGCCCAGGATTTATGGGTGTTATATCAAGAAAAGCAAAGAAATTTTCATCTTCCCAGACTTTATATGAATTGGTTGTATTGTTTGCGATGTCGCAGAATATGCATTTCATATTCTTATATTTTCGGCGCATTTCACTCCTGCTTTTAGTTCACTACTAATATATTAATAATTCAATCAATTTAATCTTTGCTTCGCTTGGAAATAAATTTGTCATTCCTTTTAAATCAGATATTTTGTGCCATTCAGGGTAGTACTGATTGTTTTTATTCATTCTGTCTTTCTCCGGGCCCCCAAGCTTTGGTTTGCCTGAAAATTCAGTAACTAAATAAAAATAACTTGTTCTGCCATTTTCGTGCGGATTAGGTTCTACATAAATATCAAACAGAAATTTATCCAGTGTTACATTAATACAAAGTTCTTCTTTTAATTCCCGAATTACTGCATCTTCTATTGTTTCACCTTCTTCGACTCCTCCACCAGGAAAAACAAAATATTCTTCGTTGTCTTTGATTCGCCTAAAAAGAAGTATTTTATCATCTTTTGTTATAATTCCAACTGCTCTTTTTTTCAATTTAATTTCATTAATTATCTTTTCTATTTTGTCATCTTTCCGCCAGATGAACTCGCATTCTTTAAAAACTTCTGCCTGAAAATTATCATATTTTGAAGCCAAGATTTTTAGCCGTTCTTCCGATCTCATTACAATATTAATTTCTTGATTTTGATATTTATAGCAATATTCGCCTTTTGTATATTTTTCTTCAATTTCAAGTGGCAAGACAATAAGGATATCAATATCTGAGTCAGGTCGATTTATTCCTTTAGCAACTGAGCCATACAAAATTATGGCTTTAATGTGATGAGTAATATTTTTATACCAAACTTCAGATGGAAGAATTTCTTTTATGAAATCTTTAATAATTTCTAGCGCTTTTTCTTTGTTCAGTGGTCGCGAAGGAAGTGACATAGGCATTTATTTTATAAGTTTGAAGGTTAGTGGACGCTTGTACTAGTTCAATAATTCGGTAACTTTATCTAGTTTATCATAAGATGGTTATGTCAGGTACCCCGTTTTAGACAAATTGTATCAGACTTGTCACCACCTGTATCACCAATCGTGCTTCATTTCGGAATGCCACTAATCCCTCTAAACCCTACTGATTTCATCAAAACCGGCATCGGCAAAATCTTGCTATGGAATATTGAAAAATTTTCCTTATCGTCAGAAGTGTATTTAAAAGTATAGCGTCCCCGAAATTATCTTTCTCCTCTCCGAATAAATCATCGGTTTAGCGGGTGTCTTATTCTTCGGCCAATAACACATTCTGGGTTGGGATGTCCTTTTTATCGGGTGTTAACTTTAGAGTTAGAATTCACCTTACATCCGTGAATCTAAAAACCTCCCCTTGAACTCAAAAAGCATGCTTTCCACGCTTGT
>CAYQPT010000025.1:0-14751 GCA_964419835.1 uncultured Candidatus Saccharibacteria bacterium
GGCTTGTGTATCTAGATAGCCCGGCATTGTGTTGATTAATCCTTCTTTTAATATCAGAAGAATAACCGATGTAATATTTTGCGGTTACCATGCTTTTTAGGACATAAACACAATGCATAATTTTTTAGGTGAGAGATTCGCTTATTAAAAGTAAATATGGAGAATTACTTCATATTGTCATATGTCTGAAACTCATTCAAAATATATTCTAACTTGACTTTACATTTTTTAAATAGTTCCTCTGATTCCTTCCCGTCATGATATTTACGCTGTGCGACAACCCTTTTAATTCCACAGTTTATAATCATTTTGCAACATACTGGGCAAGGCGTCATTCGGCAATAAAGAGTTGCTCCATCAACAGAAATTCCTCGTTTTGCCGCTTGGCAAATTGCGTTCTGCTCAGCATGAATCGTTCTGACGCAATGATTTGAAATGCTGCCATCTTCATGTAGTTTTTTTTGGTAAAAATGTCCGGCATCATCGCAATGATCATCTCCCATAGCTGAACCCACGTAGCCGGTTGAAATGACTTGATTGTCCTTAGTAATGACGCAACCAGATCTTCCTCTGTCACAGGTTGCTCGCTTAGAAATCGCTTCCATCATTTCGATAAAATACTCATCCCATGTCGGTCGTTTATAATCTATTTTTTTTTCTTCTTTAGCCATTAATCTCCTCTAATATTTTATCGATTTTACTATCAAGTTTTTCTAGTGTCCCGCTATTAATAATGGTGTGGTCTGCCATTTTAGCAACAAGATGTAACTGCTGGGAGCTCGAGCTTTTACCCTTTTCAAATTCTTCCTGTGCTTTGAATTGTTCAAAAGTTAAGATCTCCTCCCCTTCTCTTTTTCGATTTTGAATTCTTTTGTATCTGAGTTCAATTGGTGCATCAACAAAGATTAATTTCATTCCTTTACTTTTAAGCAGTTCAACCTCACCAACACTACGAATACTTGTGATAACTGATGGCTCCAGCACCTTTTTTATCACTCTCTCTGCTAAATATTCAGAACCATATTTCTCTCTCAATTCGTTGCCGACTTTCTGTTGATTTTCTCGAGTGCTTTCTACCCCTCGCTCTTTGAGAATTGCCCTCAACTCGTCTGAAAGAGAATAATGATTAAATCCCTTTTTAATCAATAAGTCAGCAACAGTATCTTTACCTGAAGCCAAATATCCAGTTATACCTACAATCATTTTCCCTCACTATCTTTTACTAATTCTAAAAATTTAAATTTATATTTTCCGTTATCGCACTGTTCTTCTTTAATAATTTTAGTGAATACATTTTCATACTCCGGAAAAAAGACATCAGCATCAAAATCTCCTTCTACTACAGTCAAATAAAGTTTATCTGAAAGTGGAAGTGCTTGCGCATAAACCATCCCTCCGCCAAGAAAAAATATCTCTTTGGAATCTTTCTCGGATGCAATTTTTATGGCTTCATTAATTGAATGACATACTATTGTCCCTGAAATTTTTAGATCCTCATTTTTTGAAAGAATAATGTTGGTCCGATTCGGTAGAGGGCGACCGATCGAGTAATATGTTTTTTCGCCCATAATAACAGGATGACCGGCAGTAATGCCTCGAAAATGCTCCAAGTCCTCTGGAATATCCCAAAGAAGCTGGTTGTTTTTGCCAATCGCCCTGTTTTCTGCAATCGCAACAATTATACTAATGGTGGGCTTGTTCATATTCTCTTTTAATTAGACGGCAATCGGCGCTTTGATAGTAGGATCGGGATCATAGCCGATAAGTTTAAAGTCTTCAATTTTGAAATCGAAAATGTCTTTTACCTTAGGATTTAGTTTCAATTTTGGTAATTTCTTTGGAGTACGCGAAAGCTGAAGCTTAACTTGATCAAAATGATTGTTATAAATATGGACGTCTCCGTTTGTGTGGATGTATTCACCCAACTTTAAACCCGTAACCTGGGCAACCATCATAGTCAGAATCGCATATTGGGCAATATTGAAGGGAGCACCCAAAAATACATCATTACTTCTCATGTAGAGCTGGCATGAGAGTTTTCCGTCCTGTACATAGAATTGAAACAATGTGTGGCAAGCTGGTGGAGCTGTTCTCTTTCCTTTAATCAAGCCCTGAATATCTCCAACATTCCACGCGCTTATAACCGCTCTCCTTGAATAAGGATCTTTTTTGAGCATTTCAACCACTTGCTCGATTTGATTAATTTCTTTACCATCTTTTCCTTCCCACCTCGTCCACTGTTTTCCGTAAACAGGACCGAGCTCGCCGTTTTCATCTGCCCAATCATCCCAAATATGAATATTGTGGTCATTTAAATATTTAATATTTGTATCGCCGCGTAGATACCAAAAAAGCTCATAAACCAGCATGCTAAATGGCATTTTTTTTGTCGTCATTAGGGGCAACCCCTCGTTAAGGTCAAATCTCATCTGATGGCCAAAAATACCACGAGTACCAACACCTGTGCGATCGGTACGGTCTACCCCCTCATCTAAAATTTTTTGTAGAAGATCTAAATATTGTTTCATACTTCCTCCTAATAAAATTTATTTACCGATGCCTGGGACTGGAAATTTAGAACACATTGCCGCGACTTCTTGCTTAATTTCTTTCAATTTGTCATCGTTATTCTTATTTTCATAGACCAAATTAAACAACTCAGCGATTCTTTGCATTTCGGCTACTCCCATTCCACGGGTTGTTAGCGCAGCAACTCCAACCCTAATGCCCGATGTGACAGCGGGAGGAAGTGGATCTCCCGGAATTGCGTTTTTATTGACAGTAATTTCTGCTTTTCCCAATGCATCCTCAAACTCTTTTCCGGTGATTTCTTTACTCCTCAAATCAACAAGACATAGATGGTTGTCAGTCCCATTTGAAACCAAATTAAAATCGAGGGACATTAGGGTTTCGGCAAAACATTTCATATTATCAATAATATTTTTGGCGTATGTTTTGAACTCAGGTTTCAGCGCTTCGCCGAATGCAACTGCTTTTGCTGCAATAATATGCTCATGCGGGCCACCTTGCAAACCGGGGAAAACCGCTTTGTCGATCGCTTTGGCATACTTCTCCTTACATATAATCATCGCTCCCCGAGGACCGCGAAGAGTTTTGTGGGTTGTCGTCATAACCACATCAACAAAGGGAAATGGGCTTGGATGTTCACCGCCAATTATCAGTCCCGAAATATGTGAGATATCGGCCATATGAATTGCGCCAATTTCATCAGCAATTTCTTGAAATTTTTTGAAATCAATTATACGCGGATAAGCAGTGGCACCGGAAACAATAATTTTTGGCTTATGCTCTTTTGCCAGTCTCCTCACTTCATCGTAATCAATGGTCTGATCATTTTCCTTAACGCTATATTGTACGAAATTATATGCTCGACCGGAAAAGTTCACTTTATGACCATGAGTCAAGTGACCACCCTGCGCCAAACTCATTCCCATTAAAGTATCGCCAAATTCTGCCAATGCGAAATAGATGGCTATGTTGGCCGGAGATCCCGAATACGGCTGAACATTGGCATGCCAGTCAGGTTCTGAAAGACCAAATAGTTTAAGCGCACGCGAACATGCCAGTTCTTCAATCTTATCGGTCCATTCTTGTCCGCCGTAGTAACGATGACCTGGATACCCTTCAGAATATTTATTGGTAAAAATAGAGCCCATTGCTTCTAAAACTGGCTCTGAGACATAATTTTCCGACGCGATCATCTCTAGACCATCTTCTTGTCTCTTCTTTTCACCTTCAATAATTTTCGATACTTCTTTATCACTCTCTTCTATGGTTACCATCTTGCCTCCCCTAAACTTAATTTTTTACTGTCCGGCCCAAGATCATAAAGCCGCGTCTGGACAACCTCAAATATCTCCTTTTCAATATCCTTTATTTCTTGCTCTCCGTCAACAATTATAAACTTATTACTTTCGTCTTTAGCCAATTGTTCATATGTTTCTAATGTTCTTTCCAATTTCTTTTCTTCCTCGAAAAGTTCAAAACTTTTTCCTCGTTTTCCAATCCGGTCAATACAGGTTTTTGGTCTAACCTTAATAAAAAAAGTAATGTCAGGTAAGATAAAATGTTTATTAATTTCTTTCAGCCAATTTACATCTGCACCAAGCGACCCAAATGCAATACTTGAGAATGCATAACGATCAGAAATAACAATGGCGCCCTTTTCTAAATTTGGGATTATTTCATGCTCTAAATGATGGGACCGATCAGCAGCATATAATAGTTGCAATCCTTCAGCAGAAATTGTCCATTGCTTGGTTAATACCCCTCGTATCAATCCACCGACTAAGTTATTGGTCGGCTCTTTGGTGGTAAGAACGGTCTTATTTGCTTTTCGTAAGTTTTTTGCTAAAAGATCCACCTGGGTCGAGCTTCCTGAGCCGTCCAGTCCTTCAAACGCAATAAACAAACCCTTGTAATTGTGTTTTTTCATTATTTTTTTCCAGTTGAGCCAAAACCATTATCTCCTCTTTCTGAGTCCGATAATTCTTCAACTATATTAATAGTAGGATGCTCCACTTTTTGAATTAACAATTGGGCGATCTTGTCACCTTTTTCTATTTTATAAGTACTCTTTCCTAGGTTTATTATACCAACTATGTATTCGCCCCTATAGCCGGAGTCTAAGACGCCTCCAATAGTTTTAATGGAATACTTTGTCGCTAATCCGCTTTTGTCCCAGATAAGAGAAGCGAAACCGTGAGGCAGTTCTACCGCAATTCCGGTCTTAATTTTACATGTTGCCCCAGAAAGCACTTCACAGTCCTCTACGCTGTACAAATCCATACCAGCATCTCCATACTTGGCATATTTGGGAATAATCGCATCCGGATGAAGTTTTTTAATTTTTAAGTCCATAAATAAAACGCAATTAATCTTGCAATTGAGTACGATTTAGAATATTTTTGTTTTTCTTTTTGTGCCTACTAATTATAGGTGTAATCTATTTTTTAATCAACGCGTTCTTTTCCACAAGATAATAATTTAGAATAATTTTTTTTGAGACATTCTAGAGTCCATTTTGAAAAGAAATGTTTTGCGATGATATTTACTGGGACCAAATTTTTCCAGTGCTTCAAAGTGTTTAACACTACCGTATCCTTTGTTCGAGGCAAAGTCGTAACGGAATATTTCATCATGGATTTCCTGCATAAGAGCGTCTCTATACACTTTTGCAATAATTGATGCGGCCGCGATTGAAATGGATTTTGATTCACCTCTTTCCAGACACAGATATGGATATTCAAATCCTCTAAATTTTCTGCCGTCGATTAAAACAAAATCACATCTTTTAATATTTTTTAGTGCTCTCTGGAACGCAATAATGTTGGCAGCACCAATACCAAAGTGGTCTATTTCTACAGATTCCACTTTTCCAATACCAAAGTCTTCGGCCTTACTTTTTATTAGCTCATCGAATTCCAATCTTTTGGTTGGGCTTAATATTTTAGAATCGTTTATACCCTGAAGCAAAGATATGATCTTGTCATACTTTTTAAATACTACTGCAGCTGCCACTATCGGACCAGCCAGAGCACCACGGCCAACTTCATCGACACCCGCAATAACTGCGTATTTGGAAGAAAATTTAATTTCATATTCAAAATTTGGATGCGACTCTTTGATCATTTGCTTCAAGTTTACATCAGAGATGCAAAATTGCAAGGAGCGATTGAAAATGGCTCTGTTTTTTGATAATATTTTAATATTACGGGCGATTAGCTTGCCTGCCGGCAGGCAAGCTCAACTGGTTAACAAAATTCACAATGTGCGCCCATAGCTCAGTTGGTTAGAGCGTTACATTGACATTGTAGAGGTCAGAGGTTCGAGTCCTCTTGGGCGCACCAGTGAATTTTGTAAGAGCGTCCCGATGAATCGGGAAGGTCAGAGGTTTCCGCCTCGGCTCTGCCTTAGGCGAGACAGGCGGATCCCCTATCGCCCACCAAAAAACGACAGTATAAATACTGGCGTTTTTTTGTTACAATTAAATTTAGACTGCGGGTCTGTAGCTCAGCCGGTTAGACCTATCCGCCATTGGCCGCTTAACTCAGTGGTAGAGTGCCTCGCCTGCCTGTCGGCAGACAGGTTCACACCTGCCCGCCGTGGGCTTATAGCTCAGTTGGTTAGAGCGTTCGGTTCACATCCGAAAGGTCTGCGGTTCAAGTCCGCATAAGCCCACCACCCGCTTTGGCAGGCGGGTCAAGGAAGTCACTGGTTCAAGTCCAGTAGCGGCCACCATCTCGGCAGGCGGGGCATTCGGTTCAAGTCCGCATGGATCTACCATAAAAGCGATTAAAGACAATTACCAATTTACCATGTTTAAACAAATTATCTTAAAGAAACTAGATCGGATTAAGAAAAACCCATACCTCATTCTTTTAATACTAATTTTAATCTGGCTTGCTTGTTACATATGGAAGACAGGCGTTTACATCCCTTTTGGTCTTTCCGATCTCTCATATCATTTGGCTACAGCTCAAGGATTCTCCAGAGCCGGTGGTATTGTAGTATGGGATTTCTGGGAATCACTTCCCTTGGGTCGTCCTCATAATTATCCGCCATTATTTCACACAATATTTGCCAGTTTTTTAAAATTAGGTCTCTCCCCCGCAAACACAATGAAGTTAATGATAGAAACTGTTATGGTGGGTGGATTTTCAGTTTACACTTGGGGAATCACTAAATTGTTCAGCATAAAAATAGCTTTCTGGTCAGTTTTACTTCTTGCTTTTTCTTTTCATTTCGTCAGCATGTCATCTTTGGTAATTCCATCGACACTTGTGTTATTTCTATCTCCTGCGCTCTTCTATACCTTTATCAAACAAAAATGGCTTAGTTATAGTATTATATTAACTCTAATATTTTACACTCACTTATTTATGCCCTATCTACTCATATTGGGCATTGCATTGTATTCAATAATATTTAATAGAAAGCTTTTTTGGCCGGGACTGAAGGCGACTTTGGTTTCATTTATTTTTTATCTCCCTTGGTTTATTCACATTTTATTAGACGGATGGGAGTATATAAAATACTTTGACGCCAGCTACTCGATCGGACAGTATAGATCCTCTATTCAATTGAACTTATTGATTATCATTTTAGCACTAACCGCATTAACGCTAATGGTTAAGAGCGGAAAAAAAAAGCTTGACAGTTCAGCAATGTTTTTTCTGATATTATCGGTGATTTTTCTGGGTATGTCCTATTTTTCAACAAATCGCTTTTTAAACGGCCACTTTCTGGTGTGCCTTTCTCCACTGGCTGCTTTGGCCATTGTTCATTTATGGCAAAATTCATTGTGGCGCTATCCGCTTTTAATAGTTATTCTTTTTCACGCTTGGCAAACTACCTATCTTACTAATGAAAACGGTGAGTTAAATCTAAAGATGGAATCATCCACGCTTGCAAATTTTATTAGAAGAGAATATAAAGTCACAGCAACATTTGAAGAAAACTACATATCAATGATTGACTTACTGGAAAGCAGGTCAAGTAAAGGTGAGTCAATTGTTTCTGCAATATCTGTTGCGGATAATGCCACTCTTAGTTCCCCAAGGAATAGAAATTATCAAACCGCTCTGGCAAATTTCTGGGGATCAAACATCGGTCTTTCTACTTTAAATTTGCGACAGCCGGAAATTAATTATCGCACACTGCCCGACATTTCTTATGCCAGATATATAATTCTCGACTCACCGGTCACCAACCTCTCTGATGACTACTTTTCAAACTTCGGATATTCTAATTCTGCCAAAATAATTGAAAATATCAAAAAGAATTTTTCCGTCATGGCTTACTATCACGGAAAAAAGGGTGGTTTGGTATATTTTTACCGCAATGATGGCGCTGGCGTTATTAAAGAAAATATTCCATCAAAGAAGTTTCCTTTGTGGTTGGCTGACACAATATTTTTAATTCTAGTTAGTGTGCTGATAATGAGTTTAAATACAGATAAAAATAAATCTAAAAAAACCGCCCCCATCTCAGCCGACTAGGTGATTACTTAGTATAAATTTAATTCATGAATAAAACTAAAACAATTGGAATCTGGGATTCTATAAAAAATTATAAATACCATATAGCAATAGAGATTTTGCTTTTTTTCATGTTAATCTACATCTGGCAAAAGGGTCTGAGTATTCTTTCTACTTACATAGACTTTTCCTACCACCTCTCCACTGCTCAAGGATTCTTAAGAGCTGGCGGAGTTACCACTTGGGATTTTTGGGAATCACTTCCAATTGGGCGGCCACATAACTACCCTCCGCTCTTTCATATAATACTTGCTTCCTTTCTTCAACTTGGGGCAAATCCTACAATCGCTGTAAAGTTGGTCATGGAACTTGTGATGGTTGGGGGAATGGCGATTTATACTTTCGGTCTAGCAAGGATATTCAACATAAAGATTGCTTTTTTCTCGCTAGTTCTTCTTGCTTCAGCTTTTACCTTTTTTCAACTGTCTTTAATAGTGATGCCGTCAACAATTGTTATTTTTCTTGTTCCATTCCTTTTTTATTGTATGTTGAGCAGACGATGGATTAGCTACTCCGTCATTCTAATCTTAATGCTATACCTTCATTTGTTTTTACCGTATCTAATCCTAATCTCCTTATTAATGTATTTATTGATTTTTGAACGAGTATTAACTAAGAAATTTTTATTTTCGACCGCAGTGTCATTTATTTTTTACTCTCCGTGGCTTATCCATGTTTTGGTTGGTGGATGGAGTTATATTAGATATTTTAACAATCGCAGCAATGCAGATATTTGGCGTGAATTTATATTGATAAATTTAGTAGTTGTCATTCTAGCAGTCATCGGCGTGGTATTGATCATCAGAAATAGGAGAAAAATAAGCAACCACTATTTTTTCTTTCTGATCTGCTCATTTGTAATATTAAGCCCGAGTTTCTTGCTCGCAGGGAGAATGATTGACGGCCACCTGTTACCATTTGCGGCAATTCCTGCTTCATATGCAATTTTAAATATATATAAAGACCGTGTGAGGTATATTATTTTACCGATTCTTATCTTCTACTGCCTTTACAATCCGACCCTGAGGGTTGGAGAGAAAACTGGTCTTGTCCTTATAGCCAGTCCGCTGAATAAATTTTCCAACCAAAACTTTAATCGACGAAATGATCCCGCAATAAAATATCATTTTTTGCTGGAAGCAATAGAGGGGTATTCCATTCAAGGCGAAACCATAACCAGCGCTTTGACTAGCTTTGATGGAAACGCGGTTGATAAAAATTATCAGCTTTCAATCTCAAACCTACTTGGATCTTATTCCGGTCGTTCCACTCTCAACCTAAGACAACCTGAATTTTACAAACGCTCCCTTCCCGACCTAACTAAAACCAAGCTTTTATTATTAAATAAATCGAGCAATGAATTAACTCCTGAATATTTTAGTAATCTAAAATACGATAACTCAGAGTATATTAACGAAAACATTAATAAAAACTTTCAAGAAGTATTTTCAATGCCATCAGACAATGGTAAAAGGGCATATCTATATGTAAACAAGAGTACCAATGTCATAAAAGAGTCAATTCCTCCGCACAAATTTTCCCTTTGGTTGGCAGACGGCATAATAGTAATCTTGATAGGCATTCTTGTTGTCGACTTCAATAAAAAAGGTCTTGTCGTAGTTTAAAAAACCCTAACTAAACTCAAATGCTAATTTGAGTTTTGATATAAATCTAGAGTCTAAAACATTATCGTTTGATCCTGTTTTATGATAAAATTTTCTTATGGTAAATGGAGATGCTAAAACGGTGATTGGTTTTATTTTTAAATACATTTATCATTTTTTAATTGGTCTGATACTGTTTTTTTTATGTTATTTTATTTGGAAAATTGGTTTTGGCATCCCATCATCCCACACCGACCTTTCTTACCACCTCGCAACCGCTCAGGGGTTTTTAAGGGCCGGTGGAGTTACTACTTGGGATTTCTGGGAATCGCTTCCGATTGGACGGCCGCATAACTATCCACCGCTTTTTCATGTCGTTCTGGCATCCTATTTGAAGATCGGGATTAGCCCCGTTACTGCCGTCAAACTAATGATGGAAATCACAATCATTGGAGGACTTTTCGTGTATGCTTGGGGTATTTCCAGACTATTCTCCATTAAAGTGGCGTTCTGGGGGATAGTAATGTTAGCTTCTTCGTTTCACTTTGTCCAATTATCAGCAACTGTTATGCCAGCAACTATCGTGATATTTCTATCGCCTGCACTTTTATATTTTGCAATAAAACAAAAATGGATTGCGTACTCGGCGTTGCTTACATTAATGTTCTATCTTCATCTTTTTATGCCTTATTTTATTTTGCTATCGTTACTTGTCTACCTTTCCTTGTTTAGGAAAAAGCTATTTTTGACTTTTTTGTCTTTCTCGACAGTCGCTTTTGTTCTTTATATTCCTTGGTTTACTCATATACTCTTCGGGGGATTTGAATATATAAAATATTTTGATCCAAGCACCGCATCCGACTTATGGAAAGAGCATGTAATAATCAATATTACAGTAATAATATTCGCTGTCGCAGGATTAATACTACTATTCAAAAAAAGAAAAGATCTTCAAAGTGAATATTTCTTTTTCCTTATCGCATCACTTATCATATTGTGTCCAAGTTTTCTTATTGCCAGCAGATTAATAGACAGCCATTTTCTTGTTTTTATATCTGTATTTTTTGGATTATTTTTTTCTGTTTTCTTCCAAAACAAATGGAAATATCTGGCCGTTTTTATCTTCTTATTTTATTTTTGGTATACCCCTATCCTCAAACTGTTTCACGAATTTGGATTTTATCTGCAGGCAGGCACTGCCAATAACTTCATTAGATTATCCGGTGATAGTGATAAGAACTATGATCCGCCAGCCAATTTTTCAACTCTGTTTTCAGCTATAAAAATAAAAGCAAAGGCAGGCGACACGATTACCACTTTGCTCACATCCTTAGATGGCAAGCCGATTGAGAAAAATTATCGTCTTACGATCTCCAATATTTTTGCCTCATTCACAAATCTATCAACTCTGAACTTAAGGCAACCTGAAATCTATCACCGCGCGCTACCCGACATAACAAAAACAAAATATTTGTTGACAAATACTTCAATTAATGAACTTAATGCTGATTACTTTGCAAATCTTGGATATAAAGATACACAAAACATTGCTGTTTTCGTAAAGGATAATTTTCAACCAATTTCCTATGCATCATCAGAGGACCAAGTAACCATTTATTGTTACATTAATAAATCCAGTGATGCTATTAAGGAAGCAGTTCCTAATTTTAAATTTCCACTCCTTCTAGGAGATGGTATTCTATTAATTTTTATTGGTATAATTTTGTATGACAATAAAACAACCAAGGGTAAAAATGACAAAAAACAGTAAACCATTTTTAAGTTTTTATCTTGTCGGACTTTTCTTTGTCTTGCTAATGCTATCAATTTTGATTTGGCGATTTGGAACCAATCTGACTTTTGGTTTTGCGGACACCGCATATCATCTCGGGGTTGCCCAGGGATTTGCCCGAGCCAGTGGAGTAACTATCTGGGATTTTTGGGATTCACTTCCCATCGGGCGCCCGCATAATTACCCGCCACTTTTTCATCTACTATTTGCTGATTTATTAAAAACAGGATTGCGCCCAGAAATAGCCGTTAAACTAATGATAGAGTTCTCAGTTGTCGGAGGAATGGTATTTTTTTCCTACGGCATTACAAAATTATCTAATGCAAGGACTGCTTTCTGGTCTGTTTTGTTTCTAGCCCTGTCAATTCAATTCATTAGAGTATCTGCAACTGTCATGCCAGCTACAATCGTAATATTCATGACGCCACTTTTGTTTTATTTTTTCAAAGAACGAAAGTGGATTAGTTATATTGCAGCTACTACCCTAATGCTTTATCTTCATCTGTTTTTGCCATTCGTGATTTTACTTGGTTTAGCCATATACATAATAATTTTTGAAAAAAAATCTTTTTGGATTACCTTCAAGGCAACCGTGCTTGCACTAATATTCTACTCTCCATGGCTGATCCATATTTTACTTAGTGGATTTAAGTATATAAAATATTTCGATTCAAATTATGAAATAACCCGATATCAAAATTTTCCTCAGACAAATTTAATACTTTTAATTCTGGCCATTTTTTCACTAATTTCATTGATAGTTAAAAGAAAAATCGAGAATAAAATATACTTTTTTCTTATTATTTCCATACTCTTTGTGGTTATGGCATTTTTCAGCACAGATCGAATGCTAAATGGGCACCTTCTGGTTTACCTCGCTCTCCTTGCCGCTTTTTTGTTTGATTACTTTTGGGCGAAAAATAAAATTTTAAAATATTTTCCGCTCTTGATTGCCATCTTTTGTCTGTTTAAGATGCCAAACTTAGTTTTTAATTATAAATTTTATATCGATTCCGATCGTCCTACAGTTTTTCAAGTTTTATTTAAAAATTCCCTTAACAGTAATTCCCTGGAGAAAACATACCAGAAACTATTTTTGGACATGAAAAAAAATTCGGAAGAAGGAGAATCTGTTGGAACGGCCTTGAGTTACTTCGACAATCGCGTATTGGATCCAAAAGACTATCAATCTAATATCGCAATTTTTTTAGCTGCGAATGCGAACAGACCAACAATAAACCTTTATCAACCCGAATACTCTTATCGTAGCTTACCGGATCTTGCTAGCGCCAGATTAGTGCTTTTAAACGAAATAACAAATAATCTAACACCTCAATACTTTGATAATTTTGGCTATTCCCATCTAAAGAGCATGAAGGTCATAGAAGCCCTAAAGAATAATTTTGTTTTAATTGGATCGTATCAAACGACAAAACTAGGTGAAGATAATAATGTTGGTTACGATACTCACCTTTACCGAAATCTAAGAGTCGACCCCATCAGGGAAACGCTGCCTAGATTTGTTTTTCCTCTATGGCTTGCTAACGTAATTCTGGCAGTGCTTGTCATCTTTCCGATTTATAATAACATAAGAATAAACTTACATAAAAAATAATCATTACTAACAAATAAAAGTTGATAATGATTATTACCATCACGGAAAAGGTGGATTATATATTACTCATACCTAAGTGCATCAAGTGGATCTATTTTAACTGCTCGACGGGACGGATACCAGCCGGTTAAAAAGCCAACAAACACAGAGAATACTGCGATTATCGCAGTAACAAACCATGGAGCAACAAAGACTTTTATACTTTCGGCGTGGGCCTTCTCTGCCATGGTAGAAAGAATAAGGTTGATGCTACAACCGAGCGAATATCCTAAAATCACACCTATCAATCCACCCAAAAGACCAATTATCAAGGATTCGGCCAGAAATAATTTGTAAACATCTCTGTTTTTCATTCCGAGTGCCTTAAACAGCCCGATTTCCCGAATCCGCTCAAGCAAGCTAATCGTTAAGGTGTTAAATGTGCCCAATGCAGCAACAATAAGGGCGATCATGCCAAACGCTACAAGAATTATGCGGAACAAAGAGAAGACTTGGCTTATTTGGTTAACAGTATCTCCAACATATTCAGTAGAAAAACCAATGTTCTCCAGCTGTTTTCGTAGAGCAGCAATATTATCTTTATTATCTGCTTTCAGTTTTAGAGAAGAATATTTGACTGCGTCTTGGCTTTTTAGGAAATCGGATGATGTATACACAACTGGA
Organism: uncultured Candidatus Saccharibacteria bacterium; assembly: GCA_964419835.1. Taxonomy (GTDB): domain Bacteria; phylum Patescibacteriota; class UBA1384; order XYA2-FULL-43-10; family 1-14-0-10-43-13; genus CAYQPT01. The sequence goes on from CAYQPT010000025.1 coordinate 13,735, forward strand.
GACTTACTATCAGCCAGTACCCCGACAACTTTCAGAGGGATACTGGTTGCCACTTTCATACCGTCGGCCGCATTAGTTCTAAAATCAACCGGTATGATCACATCTAGATTAACCGTCTTTCCGATTACCTTATTTGCATCTTCCCCAATAAGTGTTATAGCAGCGTTATTTATTGCTATCTCATCCTTTTCTACAGGCATCTTGCCACTTATCTCACTCACTGACCCAGAAATATTCCAGTAATCCTGACCGGCGCCAACGACAATGGTTTCCGCTGTCGATGAACTCTCTGTTTTCTTGATCCTGCCGGCCAGATTAGTAACTGGTGCAAGCTTAATGACATTGGGAAATGATTTTATTTTATCTAATACGGTATCATCTAATTTAAGAGTGCTAATGTTAGCTGCAGGAACATCAATGGTTGTAAAGGCATCAAAATTGGCAACTGAATTGGTTACTAACTGCTCCAATCCATATCCCAAGGAAACAAGAAACAGGATTGATGAAATACCAATTGTTACCCCAGCAACCGTTAGGATGGTCCTCAAACGATGCGACCATAAATTTTTAAAAGCAATTTTTGCAATAATTCTTGGTCTCACTTTGTCGCCTCCGATTCCATCTTAGTTGTTTCACCTAAATGTTGTGTTTTAGAGGAAACGATCTTACCATCCTGAACATCAATAGTTCGATTTGCATAGGGCAGGTAACTCATATTATGAGTTACCATAACAATTGTTCTCTTTTCTTCTTTATTTAACCTTTGAAGTGTTTGCATTACCTGATCAGCGTTGTGAGTGTCCAAGTTGCCAGTCGGCTCATCTGCGATTATTATTTTGGGATTATTAATTAATGCCCGAGCTAGACAAACTCTTTGCTGCTCACCACCAGAGAGCTGCATTGGTCGCTTGTCAGCATATTTACTCATACCAGTTGCGTCTAAAATTTTCATAGCGGCCTTTTTTGCCTCTACTTCAGAAACCCCATCTATAAAAAGCGGCATTGCTACATTTTCCC
>CAYQPT010000026.1:0-14452 GCA_964419835.1 uncultured Candidatus Saccharibacteria bacterium
TGGCGGAGAGGGAGGGATTCGAACCCTCGATACGGTTTTAACACCATATACCGGTTTAGCAAACCAGCGCACTAGGCCAACTATGCGACCTCTCCGTAATCTGATATTAATTTTTTAAACGCTTCTCCACCCTTATAGCTTTTTATCTGCTTTTCCCTTTTAAAGGCATCCGATCTACTTAAGTATTCTTCATTGAAGATTAACTTCCATGGACTTCCAGCTTTAGTCGATCTAACCAATCCTCGATTGTGGCGATCAACCCTAACTTGCAAATCTTGACATGATCCAACATAATAATGCCCATTTTTCAAGCTCTTCAGAATATATGTTTGAAATTGCATAGTTATCAGATTGTTATATCTTGAATTTATGCTAACATAAAATCGCCTCAAATTAAAGTGACCAAACATTGTCATTGCGATATCACGAAGTGAGGAAGCAATCTTTATGATGGGTTGCCGCGCCTCGGAAACCCCCGATGGCTCGCAGTGACAAGGCAATGATCGCAAATTAAAGTATTGCACTTTATTTGAAAAGCGGGCATAATCGGGTCAGTTAATAATAATTCTAATATGGAGAAGAAATGAAGAAAGCACTACTTTTTATCGTGATCGTTATTGTAATCGGACTCGCGGTCTATGGAATTGTAAGAAATAATTCCAAAACCGAAACAGAAAACGAAAATACAAATACTGCCATAACAAATGTAAATTCAAACAACGCCGCCGTAAGTTTCTCTGATATCAAAAGCACCCCAAACAGCGATATTATTCTCTATGTAGGTGACGGCTGTCCTCACTGTACCAAGGTAGAGGAATTCATCAAAACAAATAAAATTGATGAAAAAATTGCCTTTGAGGTGAAGGAAGTTTGGAAAAACACAACAAACGCTGACGATTTAAATAAAACAGCTGAAATTTGCAAAATTCCTAAGAACGACTTGGGCGTTCCACTGCTTTTGGATAAAAAAGCATCAAAATGTTATGTCGGTCAGGATGAAATCAGCAGCTTTCTTAAAACTTCAGCAGGAATAAACTAAATGTGTTCAATTTGCACGATAGCCGCGGGCACAGGATTAATAATCTTTCGCAAACTCGGAATTGACGACTCTATTACTGGACTTTGGATAGGCGGATTGTTAATGTCGACCACACTACTCACGGTAAATTGGTTCAAATCAAAAAATTTTCGGTTTTGGGGATTTAGTTTTATAACAGGGGCCGTCTACTATGCCGCCGTTTTAATCCCCTTTTATCAGAAAAACATTATCAGCAAAGTGATTCTGGGCAGCCATTACCAAACTCTCCTTGGTGTTGATAAGCTCGTTCTTGGTATCTGTATTGGAAGCATCTTTCTTCTGTTCGGCGTAATAGCATATGGAATTATGAAGAAGAAAAATGGCCATGCACACTTTCCCTTTGAAAAAGTCGTTCTGCCAATCGCTCCCCTACTAATTTTGACCTTCGTTTTTTATTTTTTAACTAAGTAATAAATCAATGAAAAACAATTTTAAAGATTACAAAGAGCTAGTCTCGAAAGTTGACGATGCTAAGAAGTTAAATCCTCTGGACTTGTCCGCCGATCAAGATTTAACCATAGCCATAATGAATCTTATCTCGATTGAAGAACATTTTTTCTTCACCCAGCAAAAAACCGGCAATGACAAATATTTGGATTTACTCAAAGAAGTCAGGGAAATGCGCAAAGATCTTCTTAAAAAAATTGTCAAAGACAGCGAGGGTGAGGTCTGGTGTATCTCAAAACATCTATTGGCTGCTTCAATGCGCCTGGAAGAAGTTGCGACAAAGATGCTGGGGCAAGGCAAGAAAAAGGAAGCCAAAGAGCTGTTTCAAAAGTCTTTTGATCTTTATTCTCTCTTTTGGGGCGTCAACATGAAGATCGTTGACACCAAAGGGATTGCAAAAATTGATAGCAAGGCGATGGATAAAAAAGACACGGAAAAACGCGGTTTTATGGGCAAATTGGGTGGCCTAGTCAAAAAAGCGGTTGACTGCTGTATTGAGTAGATTAAAATTTAACATTAAAAAATGAGCCGGACATGTTGGGCTCATTTTTTAATGTCTTTCAGATCATGTGCAAATGCAGTTACTTCAGCCGCTTTTTCCTGAAGATTTTTATCGGTGAGTAAAAATAAGAGACCTGTGGTAATCAGCCAAAGTGCGGTCGAAATAGAGAGCACTGCAAGCAACTGATTCCAAGTGGCCAAAGCATATAATACACCTAGTATTATAAAGGAAAATCCTGCAGATCTGTTCTTTTTCCAGGTCAAAATTAAAACGGCCAAAATCAAAACGCCAAATAGAAAGTTGAACATAAACGGAGAGTATTGGATCAGTTTTGAGAGGTCTGACGCCAGGAAGGCAAATAGAAAAAATACGAAAGCAACGGCTGATATCCGTGGATACCAAGCTGTAACAGGCTCTTTTTTTCGCGGTCGTCCCCTCTTTCTTTTCCAGAACTTGAGTTGAAACGTCATTTTTACTCCCTATTTTGATTTTATTGTTTCGTCAAATCTTTTACTCACTTCATCCCAGTTTACAATCTCCCAAAATTTGTCTATAAACTCCCCTCTTTTATTTAAATAGTCGACATAATATGCATGCTCCCAAACATCGAGCACCAAAAGGATCGAAAACATTGGATAAATATTCACATTATGCTTTTCAATCTGCATGATAATCAGCCGCTTGGTTTTTCTGCAATATGTAAGGGCCGCCCAGCCCGATCCCTCGACCTTCAATGCCGTATCTGAAAATTCCAGCATAAATTTTTCCATACTACCGTACTCATCTACCAGGGCTTTTCTGAGGGCTTCGCTTGGTCCGGTTTCTCCTGTTACGGGCCCTAAATTCTCCCAAAAAAGCGAATGCAAAACATGACCGCCAACATTAAAAGAGAGCGCTTTATACTTTGACCCAAACTCAATATCACTTCCCTCTTCCCGTGCTTTGTCTAACTTCTCCAAGATCTTATTTGCATTTTCAACATAGCTCCTATGATGCATGTCGTGGTGCAAAGCTAAAAGCTCCTTCGAGATGACCGGTTCCAATGCGTCGTAACCATAAGGCAACTCCGGCAACGAGTAGAATTGATTTTTGTCTTTCATTTAGACCGCTCCCCTTTCGCTAAATTACTTATTTACTTACAACTTACTCACTTATTTACTGATATTTAATTGTTTTTGATACAAGAAAAGAAAATAATATTTTAAAATTGATGTTAAAAATTACAAACAATGTGAGAACAAGATTGATTATTGTGCTGGAAAATGTTATTATATTAACACTGGCAAGATCAAAGTGACAAAAAATATGCCAGTATTGAAACCGTTGCCCATACCGTATATCATATAAATATATGAGAAATACACAGCGAAAAGGAGATTATGCGGTAGCCAAGGCGATAGCTACCTTTACAGGGCTTGGATATGATGTTCTTATCCCCCTGACAGAGTCCGCGGCTTACGATCTTGTTGTGGAGTTAGAAGGGGTTATGAAGAGAGTGCAAGTACGATACACCAGCACTCGTGAAGTAGATCTTCGTAGAATACACTCGAATTCCAACGGGTATGTGGTAAAGAAGACAAAGGAAAACGCTTATGATTGGCTATATGTTCTATCTTCAGATGACAAAGAGTACTTAGTCAAGGAATGCTTGAGTGGAAGACGATCAATAAAGCCAACGATTGAAAACTTAATAACATTGAATTTTAATGGAGAGGTCGCATAGTGGTCTAGTGCGCCTGTCTTGAAAACAGGTGAGGCCGCAAGGTCTCCGTGGGTTCGAATCCCACCCTCTCCGCCAAAACACAGGATTTAAAATGTCTGAAAAATTAGAAACCTACGATTTAAAAGGGAAACTACTTGGAACACAAGACCGGGATATTTTTTATAAAGAAAATAAAGAAGAGTATAAAAGAACCGGTAAAGTTACACGCCAAGTAAAGACAATTAGACTCCTCTTAATGACCTCGGCTGGCAGAGTCTATGTTCAGAAACGAAGTCACACCAAAAAAGAAAATGCCGGACTTTATGACAAAACCATAGGAGGACATGTACCTGCGGGCTATCCTTTTGACATGACACTGATTCAAGAAACCCACCAGGAGCTTGGACTCCCCTTGGTCGTTCTCTCCAAAGATGAATTTGAGATGGCATCTAAAAATACAGATCTAACAATTATCGGTATTGTTAAAAAAATTGGGCATGTTAACGCCTTCTTGTCGACAAGAACAACAACGGACGATAAATTCGTCCAACCTTATATCACCAATTTTTATATTGGATATTATGACGGCGGAATTCGTTTTTGTGACGGAGAATCAACAGGATTGGAAGTATTTAATCTCGATCAACTAGAGAAACAAATGATTGAGGAACCAGCCAAGTTTACCGAAGATCTAAAATTTATGATCAAAAAATACAAGAAATACTTAGTGCCATTGGATCGTGGCTAAAATAAACTTTTTCTTTAGTCAGTCATAAAAACTCGCCTCAGTCGAGTTTTTTTGATACAGTTGAGCTATTAAATTATCAAAAATGGTTCAAAATAAAATACAAAAAGAATATTGGTTTATAGTCATCTCGGGCATTCTCTCCGGAATTATTGTCTTTGGCGGCGAAGCGTTTAAACAAATTGGTTTTTCTCTACTTGAAACATCAATTTTGTTTTTTTTGCCAGGCTTATTTTTTCTTTTCCCTTTTCTTAAAGGCAAAAAATCTCAAATATTTAACTGGAGCAACTTCAAATTACTTTTTGCTTGGGCCTTGTTCGGCTCATTAACGGTAGTGCTACAGTTCGGCGCAATATTTGCAGGCACGTCCGTGGCTATGGTTTTACTGCTTCTTTACACCCAGCCGATCTGGACGGTCGTTATAACTAGGTTCTACTACAAAGAATCAATTACCATGAGAGATATCTTGCTTCTACTCCCTGCGGTGCTTGGCGTATTAATCTTGATTAACCCGTGGAGCGCAGGACCAGTTGGCAACCCTGCGGGAGTGATTCTGGCGCTTTGCGGAGGATTGGCCCTATCAGGCTGGATCACAGCAGGAAATCAAGTCGGGAAAAGCAAAATCGATCCATATGTGAGTAAATTTATGGAAACAGTGATTGAGATTGTTCTTATTACAACCATATTACTTGTAGCAAGCTTTCTAGTTGGATGGCCTGATATTGTGGAATTCAGACTGAATTGGCCTATTTCAATCTGGATAATTCTAACTTTATTCTCCTTGGTTACTCAGGTAATTAACCACATCTTGTATCTGGTTGGATCAAAGAAAGTTCCGGCAAAAGAAGCAGGCATCATTATGCTTCTAGAGCCTGTTAGCGGCGCCCTATTGGCTGCACTATTCTTGAGTCAAGTAATCTCACTGAATATTTTTATCGGCGGCGCACTAATCCTTCTTGCGAATTATTTCGTGATTAAGAAGAGCACTAAACAAGCTAAATCTTGAGCCACTGCTAATAGTCATGGATGCCACACATATGCCCGAAAGGGCTTTTTTGTTTTGCAAAAATTGATTTTTATGCTACTTTGCACTTGGAGAACTCAAGGCCAATAAGAGGTATATCAATGGAACAGGCCTTCAAGAATCTAGTAGCCGTCCTATGGCGGCTCTGTAACGCTGGACAGCTCGCTTGCTCGGTAATTCTCCTGGTAGACAGAGCAGTTGCCAGAGTGAGTTTGGTGGGCGTTCTCTCGACACAGGCCGACAGTCTGGCGAGATTTCTGGATAGTGTAGCAATACGAGCAAACGAGTCGTTTCCCCCTATTCGCTTCAGTGACGAACTGTCCTCTGCAGTTTCAGATCTGATTGGCACTATCGAGGGCAAACGCTATGCGCTCTGCATTATCCACCCTTTGGAATCCGTTCAGGATATTATCATCGCGAATGGCAACATGATATCCGAGATCGGCGGAGAAGGAGTAAGCGGATCCGGTTATGTTGCTGTCGCCCTCTCGTCAGGGCTCAAGCCACGCAAGGGTCTGAAATACGTTGTCCCAGGTTGTCACCAGTTAAAGAAGACCGCATAGCGCGAACTAGCGAGCGGTCGGGAATTGTGGGGAGGCAGCGGCCTCCCCAATCCTACATGCCCCCAAAAGGGCTTTTTTTGTTGACAGATATTTAATAATTATCGATACTGATTACAAGGCAGAACATACTCGGAGGGACATGATGCGGAGGTTAAGGTTAGTTGTAGTTGCTCTCTTTCTCGGAGTGGCCATGCTGGCCTCTCCTCTCAAGGTCCTTGCGCAGAGTAAACAGAGCTGCGCACAGCCGTTAATCGAGTGGACGATTGAGAAACTGGAACTCGTTGACGGAAAACCCATGCTGTTTGTTAATGGCAGCAACAAGCAGAATATCTCGTATGTTTGCAAGAAATACGAGATTGCGGACAAGACAGACCCAAAGAAGACTTACCAGATTGATGAAGTCGACGGCATTAAGTATCACTTCTGGCATGAGGAAGGTTATGAGCTTTGTGAACATGTGTTTTCTAGCCGGACCTTCAACGAAGGCCTCAAGGCCATCGTGCTTGAGCGATACAGCAACAAACCGATCGACATCAAGGCGAACATCCTTTCCATCGCTTTCAGGGAGTGCGATAACCGCAAGCAGGAGGGGGTCCACGCTTTGGTCAGCACCGACTTCACAAAAGACCACTGCCTTGATCCACAGCTTTTGGCCAAGGTCATAGCTCGTCTCGGAATCATCTCCGACTTCGATCTGGTGCTAGAGAGTCCCGTGATGGAAGATTGGTTTGGCGCTCCACCGGATTGTGCGCATGCCAAGATTGTCGTAGTTAATAAGACAACAGGCGTACGTTATCCCGTCGTGCTCAGGTCGGATAACAATCCGACCGTCCAGTTCGTAGAATAAGCAGAGCTATTGCCGCCCGTCCCGGTCTCTGCCGGGACGGTGGTTTTTTTAAAAGGATTACATACCCGATGTCATTCCGACCGTAGTGGAGGAATCTTATAAATAGAATTAAGTGTCAAAAGATCTCTCGACTCCACTACGTTCTGCTCGAGATGACAGAAAAGGAAAGAATTATAAGGATAATAAACTCAATTGACACGTCTCGCAACAACCACTCCAAATACCTTTTTTGCACCGTTTTTCCGAAGTATTTTGGCGCACTCATTTAATGTCGTTCCGGTGGTGGTTACATCATCAATCAAAAGAACTGTTTTATTTTCTATAAGTTCGCGGTCGCTGCATTGAAATGCGCCTGCCAAATTTATTCTGCGCAATTTCCCTGTTAAACTGACCTGACTTTGGGTATTTATAACTCTTTTTAGAGCACATCCGCCGGCGATATTTAACCGTTTTGAAACATGTCTGGCAATGAGCTCAGATTGGTTGAATCCTCTGATGAACTCTCTATTTTTGTGCAGCGGCACCGGCACAATGACAAGGTTACCAGTAGGTAAATCACGCTCAAGTCGCTCAAAAATGAGTTCCCCGAGTGGCCCTGCCAAGCTGGTAATTGCTGAGTATTTCAAATGATGGACCATTTCCTTGACCGGACCGGTTTCGTACCTTGCAGCGGCTATTAGACCGGCTAAATTTAACTTTTCTCTACTTTTGCATTTTGGGCAATACTTTGAAAATTGACTGATTTTTCCACAGCCAGGGCAGGTAGAAGTTTTAATTTTTTCGATTTTTTGGACACATTCAAGGCAAACAAAGTCCTCTGCCGGCCGTTTGCATTCGACACACCGTTTTGGAAAGAAAACATTGAGAAAAATGCTAGAAATATAGTCTTTTATATTAGTAGAGATTTTACCTAATAAAATCATACTTTGATCTTACATTTTATTGACTCAGATTGGAAATGTTTTAAATTTCAGAAACGCTGAATATTCCAGACTGATCTTGATGCTTATTTGCTTATACGCTTACTTGCTTACTTGCTGAAACATTTGACTAGTTTTAAAGTTGTAATATATAATGTAATTGGTCAGTAAATATTGGCGTTTTTCTGGTCTATTTGGATAAGGAGGGGACATGATGGAAACTAATCACGAAGATTGGATGGCTGAGGAAACAGACGGCCAGCTTTCTGTTGATGTCTATCAGGACGATCACAGTATTTACCTGTTGGCGCCAATCGCCGGCGTGAAGTCAGGGGATGTGGATATCTCAATAACCGAAGAAGTTGTTACCATACGCGGACGAAGAAGTTCCGGACACGAAATGCCGGATGAAAAGCATTTCACTCAAGAGTGTTACTGGGGTCCCTTCTCCCGCTCTTATGTCTTGCCCATTCCGGTCAATACCGAGGAAGCCAAGGCCACTTTAAAAGATGGGCTTTTGAAAATTGAAATTCCAAAGGACGCCAAAGTTAAGACAAAGACGATTAAGATATCAGAAAAGTAATCTATATTTCAGATCTCAGATCTCAAATCTCAGAATTTTGGTAGCCATTTCATGGCTGGTTGATTTTGAATTTTTAATTGCAATTTTGATTTTTGCATTTTAAAGTTTGAATTTTATAATTATTTAGTTTTTATGTTATACTCTATTTAGATGTTGTCTAACTATTTTTGAGGTATATTCTATGAAAAAAATTCGAAAAGCGGTCGTGCCTGTTGCCGGTTACGGCACCAGATTTTTGCCGGCCTCAAAAGCAATGCCAAAAGAAATGCTGCCGGTAGTTGATAAACCGGTAATTCAATATGTGGTTGAAGAGTTAGTCGAAGCGGGGATTGAGCAAATTATTTTTGTAACCAGTTGGCATAAGCGCGCGATCGAAGATCACTTTGACCGTCATTTGGAGCTGGAGCGAAAGCTGGAAAAAGCCGGAAAAACAGAACAATTGGAAATGATCAAAAAGCTATCCAGTATGGCGGAGTTTGTCTATGTACGGCAAAAGGAAGCCCGTGGAAATGGTGATGCAATACTAACCGCAGAAAAAGTGGTGGGGGATGAGCCGTTCGTAGTTCTATGGGGTGATGACTTTATTACCGCCGAGCCATCAAGAACACGGCAGTTGATTGAGGCATATAATAAATACGGAACAACAATATTGGGTGGAGTCAGAACAAGCGATCCGGAAGACACAAAGCGTTATGGATTCGTAAAAGGCGAAGAAATTGAAAAAGGTATAGTTAAAGTCGATGATTTAATCGAAAAACCGGGACCGGAAAATGCACCCTCGGACCTCGCAGTAGTATCCGGATTTGTCTTCCCACCAGAAATCTTTGGCGCCCTGCACCAATGCACACCTGAAGAAGAAAAAGAACTGGTTTGGGTTGACGGCGTCAATAAATTTAAGGAAGAGGGGACCGGTTCGTATGCCATTGAGATAATGAATGGAAAATATTACGACTGTGGAAATATTACCGAATATTTAAAAACTAATGTTGAAGTGGCCCTGAGCCGGCCCGACATCAAAGACGAATTCGGTAAATTTATAAAAGAAATCGCACAAAAAATATAATTTGTTAGAATTTCCTGCTATTGGCAGGGTGGAGGGCACAGATGAAGAAATTTTTGAAAATTGCTAGTTGTTTTCTTTTGGCAATTGCTTTTAGTGTTACCTTATCCGGATGTACTAAAAAAACGGTCCAAAGCGCCAATCTAGTAGTTTGGAGTTTTGAAGACGAAGATACCTGGAAACCGGTTATCTCTGCCTTTCAAAAAGCAAATAAAGGATATACTGTTACATACGTTAAACAGGCATTTGATTCCGAGTATGAAAATAAGGTTCTAAATTCAATGCTTGCCGGCGCTGGCCCCGATGTTTGGGCGATGCCAAATGATTGGGTTTATCGCCACAAAGAGAAACTAGTGCCGATGTCAGATAAAATGAGCAAGGTAAATGATTTAGACAAGCTCTACGTTCCTTCAATAAAAGAGTCTGTTTTCATTGGAGGAAAAACCTACGCCCTCTCACCTTCTTCTGAACCACTGATGATTTACTATAATCCAAAGCTTTTTTCTGACGCACAGAAAGCTTCCACCGAAATGTACAAGGGCGATTCAGAAACCATAAAAGCTAACAATGCTCTTTTGCAATCTCCCCCAAAAACATGGACCGAGTTTACTCAGGCAGTGAACTTGCTAACAGTAAAAGATGGAGAAAATATTGCAATGTCAGGCGTAGCCCTCGGCACAGATCAAATAGTCAATTCTGCCGATATTCTATACCTTTTGATGATGCAGAACGAGACAGATATAATTTCCAGTGATGCCAAGTTGGCCACCTACAATCTTCCCAAAGCCACATCCACAGGCACAGACGACAATCCTGGAGTCCGGGCGCTTGAGTTTTACACCTCTTTTGCTGATCCAAATTCGGAAAACTATTCTTGGAACGATTCCTTGGGTAATAGCATAGACGCTTTTGCCAACGGACAAGCTGCAATGATATTTGGTTTCTCCGACCTTCAAGATACCCTACTTCAAAAATACCCGAGTTTTAAATACAAAAAAGCATATGCTCCTCAACTAAGCCAAGATGCAGACAAAATTGTTGATTTTGCGAAATTTAATGCTTATGGTGTCAGCCGGCTCTCAAAAAATCCGGGTGCAAGCTGGGGCCTCATAAACACATTGGCTAGCGTCGATTCTGTAAACACTAACTTTAATACCGCTACCCGTTTTTACACCGCCAAAAAAGCCAACAGTTACAACATAGCCATTACCTCCAGAACCGGCGGTAACCCGGAAAAACTTTCATTGGCAACCGCAAAATCACTGGTTAAGGGACGCTATCCAAATGAATTTGACGCGATAATAAACAGCGCTATCACTGCTGTGGCCACAGGCGCCCAAGACGCTCAGTCGGCACTAGACGGTGCCGCCAGCAAAACTACAGAGCTGCTCCGAAAAACGGATTGGTAAATATTAAGTGAATAAGTAAATAAGTTGTAAGAAGTAAGCATTAAAGACGATCTGTTATTTCGACATATAAATTGTCATGCTGAACTCGTTTCAGCATCCCATCCTTATCTAGAGATCCTGAAATAAATTCGGGATAATACAGAATGAAAAAATCGAAATCAAAAAAAATTAAAGGCCGAAAAAAGATTTTTATTATTGGGGCCTACTGGATACTTTTTGTGGCACTGATGGGCATTTTCTCGTCATCGATTTTTAAATATTCAGCAGACGCCCCCGCTGGTTACACCGATATAGCTAAGACTATTAAGCCGTCTGTCTTGGTGGCCGAAAAAGGGTCTGAAAACGGAGTAGCAAGTAAAAACATCGGTATCAGTGTCGACTTAAAAGAACAAATAAACGGTAAGACTGGTTCATCGGGATACAGTAATGAAGGAGAATTTGGCCTAGTTCAAAAAGGGGACTCTGTTTACATCACACATGAAAACGCTATCGTTAAAACACTTTATTTCTACCTAACGGACGCTAACCAGAAGAAAGCCGATAACAAACAAGTCACCATGAACGTTGCGCCTTTGATTACCAAAGACAAGTTGGAGAACTTAATTCCTGCATCAAATGAGAAAGTTTATCGCCTGCCGACGGTTACTCTTTATCCTGACGGTTCAGGCGGAAGTGTCGTCGGGTTTACCGCCGCCAACGGAGCCAATAATGGTGCCGGCGACAATGGAGGTGGATCCAGTGCAGTTGGCGTGGGTGTCCCAATTCCCGCGCCAGGTAGTCCAAATGACGGGATCGATAACGCCGAATCTTATACTTACAACGGCTATATGTGCGCTCTGTACTACTGGGCTCTAAACATTGGTTTTGGCCTAACACTCCTAATGTTTGTCTATGCCGGCTACCGCTATATGACCGCCGCCGGCAACGACTCCGTATTCACCGAAACGAAAGACGTTCTCACAAATGCGATACTGGGATTCATGCTTCTTCTCTGCATTCGGCTAGTCCTGCACTTCCTGCATGTGCCAGAACCGGACTCGTGTTTTGAAAAAAAGAGCAAATCAAATAACACGACCACGATTGTGCAACCGTACGCCTTAGATATTAATGACTTTGAAATTGTATGAAACAATATAAAATCGTAAAAACCGCAACAAAAATTATGATCGCCTTTTCTGTTTTTGCTATTTTGACGGCGATTGTCTCGACCCAATTTATTCTAAAGGCCGACCCTCAAAATCCGAATGTATTCAGCGACAACACACCGCTTCATTCCGGCGATTATAACAATGTTGGAACGCTACTTGATAGGGGATTGGAATTCTTGGAATATTTCATTGGAACACTTGGAATAATTGGTTTTTTAATTTCGGGAATACAGTTTGGCATGTCCGGAGGAGATCCGGAGAAAGCAAAGAAAGCAAAGATGAACATGGTCTACACCTCAATAGGTATATTCTTGGCAGTGATGGCATTTGCCTTAACTAAAATAGGATTTAGCTTATTTAGCTAATTATGACAAATAATTTTCTAAAATCAGCAAAAATTTCTCTCATCTTATTAATGGGTCTTTTTATTTTTTTCTGTCCTCTCTTCGCAATAGAAAAAGCAAGAGCAATCGACGATTGTCCTTCCACTTTTTCTTATTATGGAAACGAGTATTCAACAGTTGAGCTTGTTTCCAGATATGGCGCCTCTCTAAACATCCTAAAAGGAGAGGCCATCATGGTCTTGATCCGTAATGAGAATAATGATTATGCAATAAAATACAACATAAGCATTACGAGAGAAGGAAAAAGTGTTTTTAAGAAAAGCGGCCAATTAGATGGGAACGGTGGAAAGGATACCGTATTTCAGGATGGTATTCCAACCAGCAGCTGGACCACCGGAAGCTTCCTTGTCCATGTAGAAATTATCCACGCAAAATTAAATTGTCTGTTAAAAACTAAGGATTTCAGCTTCACTTTGACCGATTCGGCCGGCGATGTAAAACCTGCCGACGGAGTACAAACATCAAACAAGGGCTCTGTTGTCATTCGTTCGCTATACCCCAAAATAGGGGTGGGGGATACTTTTGTTATAGTAATGGACAATAATTCGTCCTCTAATTTGACCTACGAAATATTTGCCAATGACCTCAAAACTGGTGCCTTGGTCAAAAAAGGAGCCGGAACGGCCACAGCCGGGAGTCCAACATCAAGCTGGGCAGTAATAACAACAGCCGGTGATCATACTGTACAAGTCAACATGTACAACCCCACAACTAAGGAATCCTACACTCAAAGTTTCCCCATAAATGTCGCTGCAAGCAACAACCCGAATATGAAAGTATCTACTACGGAGGAGCCCTCCGACCCCAGTAGCCCCAGCAATAAATCCGGCTCTACGGCTCTAAATGAGAACTTGGACACTTCAAAACCAATAACTCATTCTTCTAATGGCAAGGTCAACCCTTCACTTGGAGAAATTTTGTCTGGAATATTTGAAGGCGGGGATGATCCCACTGACGCAAACTTGGATTCTGTCAGCTTGCTTGTAAAAAAAGTTCTGGAATACGCGTTTAATTTTGCAGGTATTGTCGCCTTCATAATGATTCTATGGGCGTCCAGAATGTTTCTTAATTCTTATGGCTCAGATGAATCCGCTGCCATGGGTAAAAAAACTTTGCTTTGGGCGTTCATCGGTCTTTGTGTTATTATTGTAGCTAAAGGAATACTTTTGTGGATATACACCACTTTCACTACTTAACACTATGTTAAATATTATTGAAAAAATCTTTGCCACCAATCTCTCGGTCGATGATATTTTTGAAGCTACTCAAATTGACCCAGAGAAAACGCCTAACATATTCGTAGTCAGCGACAAAGCCATAGAATGGATATTCTATTTTGGATCTGTACTTATTTTTATCTATCTGCTAATTTCAGGAATCACATTTATCACTGCAGGAGGAGATGCAGAAAAGGCGAAAAAGGGCCAACAGGGAATTATTTATGGAGTTATTGGCGTTGTAGTGATGGTTTTATCCCTCGCCTTGGTTCGCATAGTTTCATATATGGCCAGCAATCGCGCACCGTTTAATTAACTGGGCACTTGACTTGCAATCGGTCTTTGGGTTTATAATGAAAATGTGTTAAAATACATTAAAACTGTTTAATTAAAGGAGGAGAATGCTCACCGGACTAATAGAAAGAGTTTATGCCGAAATACCATCGGCCAGTGAAATTGGCAATGCGGTTGGGAGTAATGTAAATACTAGCGACGCTACAGTTGACGGTTTGGTAACAATAGTTATTGGCTGGATTATCTATATTGCCGCCATATTGGCCTTTATTTACCTGGTTGTCTCCGGCATTACTTTCATCACCGCCGGTGGAAACGCAGAACAAGCCAAAAAAGGCCAGACCGGCCTTATCTATGCCGTAATCGGCATCGTCGTTATCGTCTTAGCTTATGTAATACTGCAAGCCGCTGCAAACCTTGGAACAGGCGACGCAACCCCATCGTTCTAAGATCAACCTCCAACTTTATTCAAAAAAGCGCCGAAAGGCGTTTTTTTGAATATTTCCAAT
>CAYQPT010000027.1:0-14119 GCA_964419835.1 uncultured Candidatus Saccharibacteria bacterium
TTTCACCGAAGCGTATTAACATTTTGAAAGTTGTGTTTCGCTACTAACTAATTATAACAAATATTTAATTAATTAAAATAGTGCTGAAAAGGAAAAAGGAGCACTGACTTTCTCCGCCTAGAGGGCCAGTGCTCCTTATGTAAGCTTGCGCGTTACGGCGCAAGCGGGGTTTTAATGTGGGGAGGGACCAAGGCGGTCCCTTTAGCCCCACTTCGGACTGTGACTCTCACCAATCACAACCCGAGTTGCTCTATTTTTATAGCATCAATGTACAGAATTGTCAAAAGGTAAGCGATTGACACTCGAGCTTAAATGTTGTATGTTTGAGGCGCCGAGAAATCTCGGAGAAGTACGTTCCAAGGAGAGGAATAGGATGTGGGAGAGTAAGAGCATCGTAAGAACGATTTGCCAGCTGGTCCTTGACTCGGTTGCCAAAGAGGACTTATCCAGCAAGCAATTGCCAGCAGAGCTGTGCCAAAGGATGGAGGAGACGGAAGCAGGGAAGCTGATGCTGAAGGCAGTGAAGAGGATCTGCGCTCCATTTCGAAGGTATGATGATGGAATCATCAGCCAGAAGAAAGCTGCCGAAGAGATCAAGGACGCTGTGATAAGCTCTCTCTGTCCGGTAGCGAAACAGATCGAAAAGACCCAGAAATGGAACCTGGTTTGCGATTTCTATGAAGCCGCTCATAAGGTCGCTCAAGAGACTTCGCTCGGTTTCGATGTTTTCGCGATTGCCTTCGCCAAGGCCATTCACATGTTGGTTGGAGATGAGCACAGGTTCCTAATCGGAACACGAGACAACAAGCCGGTCTGGAGAATGGGCGAGTACTCACCGAGTCGAAAAGTTGAGGTCAAGATGGAAGTTATGGGCTTTAGCAGAGGATCATCGGCTATTTCTTCCGTTGGTTCCTTGTCGGGCAGCCAGCTCCTGGGCAGCATTCCTCAGATCGGGAAGACAGGAATCATAGAGGTACCATGCGAGGATCAGCTACTGGCAAGCTTGGTGGCTTCAATTCTCGACGAGAACATGATGTATGTCGACAACGGAGTAGCTGACTTGGTTCCAAGCCCAAAGGATTGGGTGACGGCCGGTGAGATACTATCTCTGGCTTCCGAGTGGGATGCAGATTGGGAGGAGATCAACCAGATCCTGATAGAGGCATTCTGTAACCAGTACTATGTGCTAGGCCCTTATGGTGCAGAGGTGCAGATTACTGGTTGTGACGGGGTAGAGTCGATGACTCTTCGTGCTAGAGGCGGTCTAAGGGATGGCAAGGCGGTGGATCTTTTCGCTAAGGTGATCTTATCGGGAGGAAAGAATTTCTTCTTTGTTCTGGATTCGACAACCCCATCTTTGGGCCAGTCGGTCTCGGACAGAGTGAAGAGGTTCTTTTACAAGATCATGGCATCTGTTTATCGCGATCTTGTAGTCAGGGATGAAGCTGAGCAAGTATGGAGAGCTCGTACAGTGCGAGCACACGAGGATGGGGTGAGAACTCGGCTCAAGGAGCCAAGAGTTGTCAACCCCCACCCCGTGAAAGGGCACAAGCGTAAGGGCACTATGTCAGCCAAGCAGAAGCAGGCCTGCATTGATGCCGAACGCAAATATGGCGCGAACATTATTGCGCAGCTTCCGCCCGAGAACACCTACGTTCTCCCATTCGGAGTTCCGAGGATATCAGGGGAAGAGTTCGCCCAACTGTCTTACATAGTTCAGCATGAGATCAGGAAATCGATCGAAGCTGACCTTGTAAGTACGGGCAAGAGCTAAGCGCCGGCCGGTGAACAGGATGTTCACCGGCTTTCGCCGTTTTAAGAGATAAAAAGGTCAAAGATATGAAACGGGTTCGCTGCGGAAGTACAGCGAACCCTTGAACTTTGTTTCCGCCGCGAGGGACGGGCGGACAATGAAGGAACCCGGGTAGAACGCCTCGTCCCTCGCTTTGGAGGACCTGCGGAAGAGGGTGGGGAAAGCAGGCCTGGAGTAAAAACGGTAAATGATGAAGCTTGTAGGCAGCTAACCGATAATCCAATTAGTCGCCCACAAGTTAACCGTAGAACCACTTTTGGTATAGCAGAGTTAGAAAATAGTGTCAAATAAAGTGAAGAGGCCGCCAACTGACGAGTTGGCGGCCTAATTCGTTGACCCACCGGATAATGGTGGATCGAATGAAGGACCAGAGAGCCCTCAAGGCGGCGAACCGGAAAGGGCTCTCTTGGCAGGATGACTTGGGCGAGTCTGCTTATAGAATAACAAAATAGTCGATAGCAGCAAGCTCTTTTGTTAAACCCACCTTGATTAATCTTGGCTTTACAAATATTATTAAAATGAAAAAATAACAGGAGCCCTTCGACTTAGCCAAGGGCAAACAATATGAAAATTACAAAATATCCGCAGTCTGCAACCTTGATCGAGGATTATAAAAATAAGAGAATTTTAATTGATCCGGGGAGTTTCTGTTATAACGAGAGCTTTGCTCCGGAGAGTTGGGGGAAGATTGGTATCTTACTGTTTACCCATATTCATAGCGACCATTTCATGCTGGAAGTTGCTAAAAAGCTGAAGGAAATTAATCCTGAAGTCTTCATTGCCTCGAACGGAGAGGTATGCGCCGAATTGGCGAAAGTAAATATCGAATGCAAAATATTACAGCCCGGAGAAATTACTGAAGTTGACGGTATAAAAATTACAGGTGTGAAATCAGTTCACGGTGATTTACCGAATGGAAAACCGAAGCCGGATGTGATCGGCTTTTTGATAGACGATAAGTTCTATCATCCGGGCGACACCATCTATTTAGATGAGAAACCACATGCAGAGGTCGTTTTTGTGCCAATTTGTGGGGTAGTGGTTATGAATGTGGCAGAGGCGGCCAAATTTGTTGCTGAAATTAATCCTAAAATTGCTATTCCGATCCATTTTGACAACCCAAATTATCCAGTGGATGTAAATGATTTTGCCAAAGCGGCAGGAAGTGTGGCAAGAATACTAAAAAATGGCGAAAGTATTGAACTCTAATTTGAAAATTGTTGAACAATTTTATAATAAATTGCCCAAATTTCTTGATGGACGGATTGATTATAGGAATTCTCGCGAATCAGCTGTCATAAATGTATTTATTATGCATGAAGAACGGCTCCTTTTGCTGAAGAGGAGCGATAAGGTGGGAAACTATAAAGGATGTTGGAATGTGGTGGCAGGGTACTTTGACGAATTAAAATCGGTCCTTGAAAAAGCTTTAGAGGAAGTAGGGGAGGAGACGGGAATTGGAAGAGATCAAATTTTAAATATTAAAGTTTGCGAAGATTTTAAACTTATTGATAAAGAGATTGATAAAATATTTTATATTTTTCCAGTTTTAATTACTCTTAAATCCAAACCGGAAATTAAATTAGATCGGGAGCACACAGAGTGCAGGTGGGTAGATCCAAATGAACTAAGTAAATTCAAAACAGTTAACGGCCTCCATACTGTTTTTAAGTTTGTAACTAACAAATATTAATTTTTTACATACGTGCTCTTTTGTGGTATTACAAAAAAGGTCCCCAAGAACATTGCCGAAAGGAGATGAAGGCATGTCTGAGATAGTTTTTTTGCTTGGCGTGGTGGTGGTAGTATGGACCCTGGTTTCCCTTACCATTGTTACGCTCCTCTCCATTGGCTGTGACCTCAGAATTTTCTGGGGGAACACAGAGGTTTTGCTTCAAGCGATCGGTATGTATCCAGTTTGGCTGATATGCGCATTCTTACGCGGTTTTCAGTCTGCGTTGATCAGCTTATTGGCATGGGCAGCTGCTGGGGCAGCCGTCGTTTACGTGGCCGATCTGAGCTGGTGGCACATTCTTAGTTGGGTAGCGGTAACGTTTCTCTGGTTGATGTGTGTGATTCTTTACCTGAAATCAGTTGAGCATTCCCAGGAATGTTCTTAGCGGGTTATCAATCAAGCGCTGCCTATCTTGGTTGCCTCTACAAGTCGTGAGTGTCATCGGGTCCGACCGATGACACTCGCAATTCAATAATAATGCAAAATGAAAAAATCCCTTTACGCATTAGGGATTTTTTCATTAAGTACTTACATTAATTTGTTCACAAATTTTATGGTACGATACCGTATTTTGAATCATCATTACTCTCTTTGATTAGTAATTAATACATATCGTTGTTCTCTGATGCTTTGCCTTCTTCAATAAGCTCTTTTACTCTGTTTCCGCCTTTGGTTCCAATTTCAGAATAGAAGCCCTTGCCATAGCGTTTCTTCGTGGTCTGTCCGCCCTTTTTGCCGCCTTTGCTGCCAGCTTCCTGAACGGACATTTTGCCTTTTTCATTAGTCATTTTTTTCACCTCTTTCTTCGAAGAAATTATCAATTAGTTTGATTTTGTATTTTAATATTTATTTACTCAGAATCTTTCCCCTTTTGAATCAGCTTTTTCACTCTGTTCCCGCCTTTTGTTCCGATTTCATGATAAAATTCAGGTCCGTAAGAACGGCTTGTTGTTTTTCCGCCTTTTCTTCCGATTTCATGATAAAATTCAGGCCCGTATTGCTTACTGGTTTTCTGTCCACCTTTCTTGCCGGCTTCCTGAACTGACATCTTACCTTTGCCATTACTCATAATATTCACCTCTTCCCATTTAAAAAATTATACGGGAGCGCCCAATCTACTTCATTTTTCTGCCTTTTTTGCTTCCTCCTTCTGATTCCTTGCCCTTTTTAATCAAATCCCTGACTCTGTGTCCGCCCTTGGTTCCGATCTCATGATAAAATTCAGGTCCGTAAGAACGGCTTGTTGTTTTCCCGCCTTTTCTTCCGGCCTCTTGTACGGACATTTGGCCTTTACTGCTTTTCTTTTGCATTTCTATTCACCTCCTTACTTAATGATAGGCATATACTACTTACAAAGAAGCGCCGATTCATTGATGAAACTGCCAAATGAGCCAGAGTGAACTTTTTTATTTTTGACTTTGTTACAAACGATATACCTCGGATCAGAAAAAGTATTTGATTTTCTTCTTATAAGTGTTGACAAAACGAAAATATTTATGATACTATTTTTTATAGAACCTAAATAGAGGTCTATGTTAAATCACTACACAAACGAGAGGGGGACAAGCGGATGAGATAAATGGGGTGCTTTTTATCTTGTTTATCCGCGTTGGGCGGATTTTTTTGTCGCCAAAGCAAAGAGATAACGAATTGATAAATTAGAAGTTAGTTGCGAGTTTGGGGTTCGCATGCTGAATTCTAACATGCACATTAACAAATAAATATTACTCTGTAATTATCCCTACCAGGATGTAGTTGCAGGGTAAAAATGAGCAAATATAACTTAAACAATAATATTTGTGTAATTTCAACCAAAGTATAATGCGCGCTGTGCGCAATATATGAGGTAAAGTATCTTCCGATACAAAAAATTTCTCAAAACAAGTAGTTAAATGACCATCGTAAGATGGATCCAGTAATTGCTAGTCAAGAATCTAAGTCATTTCCGCGCAGAGCGCGTTAGGGGTTAGAGATGAGAAATGGGAAATGAGGTTTTTCCTCAAGACTCATATCTCAAAACTAATTACTATCGCGCTAAGCGCGATCTGACCTCTGGAAAAATAATATTTCGTTTAAGGGCATATAGTGGATGCCTTGACAGAAGATGCCGAAGAAGGACGTAGTAAGCTGCGATAATCCTCGGGGAGCTGCTAAACAAGCTTTGATCCGTGGGTGTCCGAATGGGGAAACCCCCTCTCAATGAGGAGCCTCCCGACTTTATGTCGGGATGAGCAGGTAAGCCGGTGAACTGAAACATCTTAGTAACCGGAGTAAAAGAAATCGAAAGAGATTCCCTTAGTAGTGGCGAGCGAACAGGGAAAAGTCCAAACCGACGAATTTATTCGATCGGGGTTGTGGGACCTACATAATTTTTACGAATGAATAGAAAAACGTTCCTGGAAAGGACGACCATAGAGCGTGAAAGTCGCGTATTTTAAATTCAAAGTAGTAAAGAGGTAGTGTTCCCGAGTAGCACCAGACACGTGAAACCTGGTGTGAAGCTGGGCCGATCATGGTCCAAGACTAAACACATCTTCTGATCGATAGTGAACAAGTACCGTGAGGGAAAGGTTAAAAGAACCCCGCAAGGGGAGTGAAATAGAACCTGAAACTATATGCTCACAATGAGTCAGAGTCCCTCACCCTTTTTGGTAAGGACGAAACTTAAGATTAGTAGTAGCCGTTTAGGCGGCTAGCGTCTTTGGGCGTTGCTAATCAATAGTCGTTGCTGAAAAGGATGAGGGATGATGGCGTGCCTTTTGTAGAATGACCCAACGAGTTAGCTATGTGTAGCAAGCTTAAGAGATTAAGTCTTGGAGGCGTAGTGAAAGCGAGGCCTAACAGGCCGATTTAGTTGCACATACTAAACCCGAAACCAGGTGATCTATCCATGGCCAGGCTGAAGTTTGGGTAAAACCAAATGAAGGGCCGAACCAGTAGATGTTGCAAAATCTTTGGATGAGCTGTGGATAGTGGTGAAATGCTAATCGAACCTGGAAATAGCTGGTTCTCCTCGAAATATATATAGGTATAGCCTGGAATTTTGTCGCAGGGAGAGGTAGAGCACTGACTGAATTTGCGGGGACTTTGTTCTCGCGTTCAAACAAACTCCGAATTCTTCCTGATTCATTCCAGAGTCAGACGGCGGGGGCTAAGCTTCGTCGTCGAAAGGGAAACAGCCCAGACCGTCATCTAAGGTCCCAAAATTTATGCTAAGTGGAAAAAGTAGTGGAATCTCCAATACAACCAGGATGTTGGCTTAGAAGCAGCCATGCATTTAAAGAGTGCGTAACAGCTCACTGGTCTATATTTAAGAGGTTCTGCGCTGAAGATTTAACGGGGCTCAAGCATAATACCGAAGATACGGACTCGTGCAAAGCACGAGGAATTTCTAATTTCTAATTTCTAATTTCTAATCAAATTCCAATTTTCAAATGACAAATGTTTAAAACATTTAATAATTTAGAATTTAATATTTGTTTAGGATTTAGGATTTAGGATTTGGAGTTTCTCGCGCTTTGCGCGAGTGGTAGAGGAGCGTTCTTGGGGCGGTGAAGGTCACACTGTGAGGTGGGCTGGAGCGCCAAGAAGTGAGAATGTTGGGATGAGTAACGAATTATGCTAGCGAGAAACTAGCACACCAAATACCCGAGGTTTCCTGGGCAACGGTAATCGTCCCAGGGTTAGCCGGTCCTAAGTCGAGGCTGTTGTAGTGGCAGCGTAGACGATGGTAATCAGGTGAATATTCCTGAGCTTTTATACATGTAACCGATGACACTTTGCCGTAGTCATACTAACATCATGGTTTAGTTAGTGTGGTGTAGGCAGAGGCAAGAAAAACTCGGCTTAAAAGTGTATAGAATCCGTACCGCAAACCGACTCAGGTGGGTGAGGCGAGAAGCCTCAGGTGATCGGAAGAACTCTCGTTAAGGAACTCGGCAAATAAGCGTCCGTAACTTAGGGATAAGGACTGCCAACCTTAATCGGTTGGCCGCAGCGAAAGAGCCCAGGCGACTGTTCACCATAAACACAGGTCCCTGCTAAATCGTAAGATGATGTATAGGGGCTGACGCCTGCCCAATGCTCGAAGGTCAAACCGGTCCCTGATTCGCCTCCGCAAGGAGAGTGACTAGGGGAACGACTAAGCCCGAGTGAATGGCGGCCGTAACTATAACGGTCCTATGGTAGCGAAATTCCTTGTCGGGTAAGTTCCGACCCGCACGAATGGCGTAACGATCTGGGCACTGTCTCAACGAGAGATCCGGTGAAATTACATAGCCGGTAAAGATGCCGGTTACTCACAGCAAGACGAGAAGACCCCGTGGAGCTTTACTATAGCTTGATATTGGCTCGGGGAAATAAATGCGTAGAATAGGTGGGAGACTTTGAAGCTTGGGCTTTGGCCCTTGTGGAGTCGCCAGTGAAATACCACCCTTTTATTTCCTTGATTCTAACTTTGGCCTGTGATACGGCCGAAAGACAGTATTAGGTGGGTAGTTTAACTGGGGCGGTTGCCTCCCAAATTGTAACGGAGGCGTTCAAAGGTGCGCTTAGTCCGGATGGAAATCGGACCTTAAAGTATAAAAGCATAAGCGTGCTTAACTGTGAGACCTACAAGTCGAGCAGACACGAAAGTGGGATTTAGTGATCCGGTATTTTCTAATGATAGAGATACCGCTCAACGGATAAAAGTTACCCCGGGGATAACAGGCTGATCGCATCCAATAGTCCACATAGACGATGCGGTTTGGCACCTCGATGTCGGCTCATCCTATCCTGGGGCTGAAGCAGGTCCCAAGGGTCTGGCTGTTCGCCAGTTAAAAGGGTACGCGAGCTGGGTTCAGAACGTCGTGAGACAGTTCGGTCTTAATCTGCTGTGAGCGTGGAAATTTGAGTGGGTGTTCCCCTAGTACGAGAGGACCGGGGAGCGTGAACCTCTGGTGTGTCTGTTGCACGACCCTCGTGCATTGCAGAGTAGCTATGTTCTAGCGGATAAGCGCTGAAAGCATATAAGTGCGAAGCCGGCCACAAGATTAGATTTCTTAGATCCCTCAAAGATAATGAGGTTGATAGGCTTTAGGTGTAAGGACAGCGATGTCTTGAGCCGTGAAGTACTAATTGATCAATTAAAATATTGTTTATCCGCCAGCTGGCGGATTCTTGACTAGTGATTACTGGGTTAAACCAGTATCCCTCGAGCGTTTATGATACTTAGCGGTGGCGTTTGTCCACGCACCAGGACCTTCGGTTCGGTGCGGGATTTCGCTGACGCTCAAGATCTAGCTCAATTTGTTTTCAAATGCGGATGTGGTTTTATAATAAAGCCATATCCTGTGTGAAAGTAAATTGGCAACGGCTCTTAAAAATTTGTGTGTTGGTGGTTATGGCGAAGTGGGTACACCTCTTCCTCCCCCTTCGTTCCGATAAATCGGAACTACGGAGGGACAGGCATTCCGAACTTAGTCATAACAATGATTAAAAATCAAAATTGTTTTACGTTGGTGATTATGCTGACGGGGGTACACCTCTTCCCATTCCGAACAGAGCAGTTAAGCCCGTCAAGGCCGATGGTACTTGGACTTCGAGTCCCGGGAGAGTAGGAAGTCGCCAACGTAAAGCAATTTTTTTATTGAGAAACTGGGGAAAACTGTCGATGGCCTGTCCTGCGAAGCTTTAGCGAAGTAGGATACTTGGGCCCCAGCACCAGAGCAAGCTCGGTGCGGGATAAACTTCGAGCCCCGGGAGAGTAGAACGCCGCCCCAACTACGCTGAAGCTACGCTGGGCACAGCAACACAGAGATTTTTAAGAGCTTTTTGTTTGGCAATAAAAAAAGAGCCCGAAATTCAGGTTCTTTTTTAAATTAGCTAATCAGATTAGCTGTTCGACATCACATACCATAGCGTTAACAAAGCAACGATTAACAGAACTATCAATGTACCAAGTACGTGATTCCCAGCAGACCGTTTTGATTTTTTAGCCATTTTCTCCTCCTAAATAATTTTTGTTTTTGTTCTAGAATAATTATCTATTCAATATGATATACCACAATGCCACTAAAGCTACAAATAACAGAGCCTCCAATATACCAAGCGCTTTGTTTTTGGCAAGCGGTTTTGATTTCTTTGCCATTTTCCCCTCCTAGTTATTGTTTTCTATATTATAGCACTAACTAAAAAAAGAACCAAACTTTTTGGTTCTTTTTTAGTAGCTTTAGTGAACGGCTCATCGACTGGAGCGGTGAGGCGTTACCTAGCAACCACCGCAGCTACCGCAGCCACCACATGGATCTGTCATAATATTCTCCTAATATTTACTTATAAACAAAGCAGATTATAGCATAATTGCTTCGCGTAATAAAGGTAGTATCTCGCCATATGACTTTGCGGCCGCCCGATGAGCAGATCTGCCTTTTTCAGTCAAAACATAAACTTTTCTTATACGGGAGCCAACGGAAATTTCTTTCGAGATGGCATAATCGTCTTTTTCCAGCTGGTCCAAAGCAGGATAAATGGTTGATTCGGTTGGCCGGCAGGTGCCTTCAGACATTTCTTCTATTCTTTTGACTATTCTGTAGCCATAGCTTTCCTTATCCTTATACAAAACCTTCAAAAGAAAAAATCTAATTAGTCCTTGGTTTATTAACTTCCTCCAATATCCTTCTGAGGTTAGGTCCATAGCAACAACTCCGTTGTAATTTCTAAATCCTAATTTCTAATCAAAACCCAAAATTCAAATCCCCAAAACTTAGAAATTTGGCATTAAATAGTTTTTATTTTTATTTGATATTAGAAATTTGTAATTTTGGCTTGTCGCTTTAGCGACTTTCCCTCGTCTTTCGATGCACTTTTATAGTATATGATGCTCTATATTTTGTCAAATTTGCTCTTATCACCTTAAACGGCTATAATCGGGTTGATCCGCCAGTAGGCGGAAAAGGAGAAAAATGAAGACAAAATTATTTATCGATTTCGACGACACATTGTTTGATGGGCAGAAATTTAAAAAAGATTTATTTCAGATTTTTTATGATCTTGGGTTCTCCGAACAGGAAATAAAAGCATCTTATGATGCTGTTTATGATAGCGAGAATAATGGTTACGCTGGAGTTGAAGCGCAGCTGCAATATCTGAATGAGAATGTTAGGAATTTTGATTTACCAGATGCTCTTCAGAAAGCTTGGACTTTGCTTAAAGACCTTAAAGCATACCTTTTTCCCGAAACTGTTAGTTTTTTAAATCAGATTGACCGCGATAAATACGATGTGCATATTTTAACAGTTGGCGGAAAAGATTTTCAGAAAACTAAAGTCAGAAACAGCGGCCTCGAAGAAATCATTGGGGAAGACAATTGCCACTATACAGTCGACGGAAAACATTTGGCGCTTTCCGGCCTAGTAGGTGATAATGAGCATTTCATTTTGCTTGAAGATAAAGACAGCACCATTAAAGAAGTGAGTGAAAAATATCCTGAAGCAACCGCGCTAAAAGCAGAAGGTGGAGAGCTTCTAGAGCTAGGATCTTCCAATGGAATTACTTTGGAGCATAACGAGCCCGAAGGTGATTCTCCAGCCAAGAGACGAGTTTAACTAAGGAAAAGTATGCCAGAGCTTCCTGAGGTAGACCCCCACTTCGCTAAAACTTCGCGGGGCAAGAACAATCAGAAAGGATGACTATGCCGGAACTACCAGAGGTGGAAACAATACGGCTAGGATTACAAAAAACTATTGTTGGTAAAAAAATTGAAAAGTTCGAATCAAAGGATTTGAAAGTTGTTCAATTCAAACCGGAAGAAATCGAAAATACTAAAATAGAAAGCATTGACCGTCGTGCCAAGATGCTTGTTTTTAACTTAAGCAACAAAAAATCAATTCTGATTCACTTGAAAATGACGGGACAGCTGATATGGGAGGCATGTGCCGGTGGGACAGAATTTTGCCTCAAGAAAAGCAGGGTTGCAGGCGGTCATCCATCACCTGACTGGGTGGCGAAACTGCCAAATAATTACACAAGAGCAATATTTAGCTTTGACGATAAATCAGTCTTATTTTTTAACGATCTTCGCAGGTTTGGTTATCTAAAATTATATCCGACGGATCAGGTGAATGATGAAAAAGAGCTAAAAAAAATTGGACCCGAACCATTTTCGCCCGAATTTACCGTAGAATACTTGATGCGCCGGGCGGCAAAAATACCAAATCGGAAAATCAAGCAATTTATTACCGATCAAGAAATTATTGCCGGAGTAGGGAACATTTATGTTGATGAGGCGCTCTTTTATGCCGGCATTTTGCCAACGAGGGCTGTCAAAGACATTAAATTATCTGAGTGGAAAAAAATAAAAGAATCGATTATCAAAGCATTGGAACTCGGCCTCAAATACGGCGGTTCATCTGAGGACACTTATGTGGATGCCTTTGGAAATCAGGGGACGATGAATGAACATTGCAATGTTTACCGAAAAACCGGAAGATCTTGCAAGAGGAGTGGTTGCAAGGGGGTTGTAAAGCGGATAACCCTCGGAGGGAGAGGTACTCACTTTTGCCCCAAATGCCAACAATAACTTGAAGGGTATAAGAAAAAACGCTTATTGACTAAGCGTTTTTTTGAGTATATAAAATAATCAAGGAGAGGAAGTTACGAACGCTGAGTAAATCAAGTCAGGCCCCGATGGGGTCGTGGTGCGCAGGGACAAGTCCAGGTTTCGCGTCTGTATGCTGGTCTTAGGACCATCCCTCTGCAGCCGGGGCTAATGGCTGTCTCAAACAGCTCAACATTATCTTGATTTTTTACTCTTGCGGGAGGACCTCTTCTTGTTTCGACTGGGACCGAAGTGGCGTGCTGGTTCGGTCCCAGCATTCTTCGTTTGACATATTTTAAATAAATCTGTAATATGGTAATGAAATGAAAAATTGGACCGCCAAAATGTATTCAGTAGTATGTGATCTTAAAAAAGATCACTCTATTGGTATTAAGAAAAGGAGCAGGCGGTAATTATTTCATAAAAAACATTGTTAGTTCGAAATATTAAACCGCCGACAAGGCGGATTTTGTTTATTTGAAAGCTTTTGGTCGAAAATTGATCAGGAGCTATCACGATGAACGAAAGAGACAGGGGGAGGTTCTTCATGCTAACGAAACAAGGTGCAGGTGAGCAGCTAGTCGAGGATGGTATTCCTGACATTCAGTCGTGCAGCGAGCAGGGACTAAGCGACGATGCTGAGCGAGGCAACCCACAATGTAAGGATGTCAAACCATCCAGAGATTGGAGAAGGGAGCGATCTCAGCGAATACGGGAGGACAAGTGGTGAGATGGCCAACTCAAGTGGACGCAGGGAATGTGCAAACAGTCGGAAACAGAAACCTGAGGTACGGGCAACATCGTGTTTGGGGCACCTCATTGAGGTGCCTGTAGGTGTATGCTACTACGTAGGCGGAGAGCAAAGGCCCAACCGTGATTCGCACGATCACGCGAGTGGTCCTAAATCAGGCAGGAAGTCAGGTCAAGCACTTACTGTCTGATGTAAGACCGAGAGTTATGGAGGACGAGAAGGTGAAGAGAGACGAAAAAACAGAACAGGTGAAACCGGCAAATCCGGCGAAGCAACAAGCTGAAGAACAACCCGAACAGAGAGGCCACAGGATAGGCAACCCTATTGGATCCGATGAGGTCCCCGCCGATTTTTACGGCGAGTAGTGGTATTTGCTCAGCAATCATTGGGCCGGCGCAGGATGCGCCGGCCTTCTCCTTTTCCACAACATTCTTTATAATAAACTTATGGAAGAGGGGATTGTAAAAGTCGAAGGCCTAACCAAAATATTTAACAACCGCAAAAAAGCAGTTAACAATATTTCTTTTGAGGTAAAAAGCGGGACGATTTTTGGTATTCTTGGTCCGAATGGCTCGGGCAAAACGACTACACTTCGTATGCTCACAACTATTTTGGAGCCGACAAAAGGAAGCATAAAAATAGAAGAATTGGACTATAAAAACAATGCGCAGCAAATCAGGTATGATATTGGTTATGTTCCGCAAAAAGATGCTCTCTACCAAAATCTAACCGTTTATGAAAATGTTGATTTTTTCTTTTCCGCCTACAAATATTCAGGCAAACGAAAAGGCCGGATTTTAGAAGTGCTTAAAAAAGTGGATTTGTTAGAAAATAAAAATGATTTGGCAAAAAATTTGTCGGGTGGCATGGCAAAGCGTCTTTCTATCGCTTGTGCCGTAGTTCATGAGCCAAAAATTGTATTTTTTGATGAAGTCACAATGGGACTTGATCCGGTTGCCAGAGAAAAAATTTGGAATTTAACTAGGGAACTCAAGGAAATTTCAACCGTAGTTATGACAACTCATTATATGGACGAGGCAGAAGCGCTTTGTGACCAATTGATTATTATGCGGAATGGAAAAATTATTACAGAGGGCCATCCAAAAGAAATTATTAAAAATTATAATGCAAAAAATCTTCACGAAGTAATGGCGAGTATTAGGGAATAAAATGCTAAAGATTGCATATTTAGTTAGTAGCGAAACACCTTAACAATTTAGCCGTTAAAACACTTCTTTCATC
>CAYQPT010000028.1:0-11713 GCA_964419835.1 uncultured Candidatus Saccharibacteria bacterium
TATGCGACTTAATTTAATAATTTAGCACTAACTAATGTGAGTTTTTAGTTTATCTTTTGTGAGAACAAACTACATCGGAAAAAAGGATAAAAAAAATATCACAAAAAAAGGTATTTTTTGTGAATTGTTACAAACGAACGTCGGTTTACGCCCTCCATCAACTCCCTTTACAAAAAGAACAGCATGATCAATAGACGCTATCATGAGTCTGTGAAAAAACTACATCAACAAATTGAGTATGTAACACAACAATCAACATGCGATTATATTGCTACCATTTAGAATTACAATTTATTTAAGTGGGTGAGCCAAACTAGTACAATCTACTTTTTTTTGAGCCGTTCATCTCATCATACAAAGAGACAGGAATGCCTAAGTCCTCAGATTTAATGAGAAATTCTTTAAATAGTTCTTTTGAATCATCATTTTGAAAATATGACCAGTCGGTTGCTTCATCGTTTGTGCTTTTATCTTCTGCAAACAAATTTATCGAAACCCTGTACTCGTTCAACTGATAGCTCTGAATTTTTTTTACCTCTTCCAATATACCATTTAAAATTCCTTTTCTTTCATTTAATGACACTTGAACAGTCTTTTTGGAATCAAGAGTGTATTTGGATGAAAATGAGCCTGTGTTAATCCAAATGTCTTTTGTCCTTAACTCCTGAGCAGCTGAGATGGCTAAGTCAGGCTGAATAAATTCTGATGCTCTGAAAATCTGGCGTTTTTTAGTGGTGGCATCTGAAACCCAAGGAAATCCTTGAATACCAAAACTAGAAACCAGATTTTTATCAATATTTTGCAAGTATGGAGTTAAATTTAAATAATCCCCGTTGGCCCAATCCAGATCATTGGGTTCATAGGTGATTGCGCTAAGAAGCACACTCCCTTTTGCCTTTGGAAAATACTTTTGCAGTGCGGATAAATATTTATTTACAGCTAGGGCAAAATCTTCAGGTTCAGCATCCTTATTATCCCAGCTCGGAGTATTTGATTCAGGAAATGGCGCCCAAGTCCCCATCATCTCGTCAGTCACTCCCAGCTCTAGTAAATTAGAAAAGTATTGGTCGAGCGCTATATCATAATCACCATTAAGAAATGTTTTGTAATTTAAAAGACCGGTTCCAACATAAGGTTCAGCCACAACAATCGGAGTCACTTTATTGCTGGAAAACTTTTTCAACTTTAAAGCCATCTCGGTGCTGTCAGAAATAGCAGAGTCGGGGTCTGGAAAACCGGTAAAAATCATCAACTTATCCGTAACAAATGAATTGCAAATGCTCTGGTATTCTTCCAGCTTAGTTAAGTTTGAGTCATAGCCATCAATTGTTAGGGCGGACTTTACCGAACATGTAGCTTTTTCAATCGCAGCAACTTCAGTTTTCTTTTGCATAAATTTATCCTTCTCGATGCCCAAAATAGATCTAATTCCTTGATTGGCTATCAACCCAAAAGTAACTAATCCAGCTATTAAAACAAGGGCTAAAATCGAGCAATTTGCTACAAATAATTCTTTCTTTTTCATATATTTGAGTTATTTTTTATATCTTTAAGCTTGATCCCTTGGCGTTTCCAGCTTTGCCATTCCACATTTTGACCCATAAGCAACATCTTGACGCTTTTCCATAAAGCCATAAATTCGACCCAATCAAGAAAATAAAATAGGGGCCAGGTGAAAGGAAAAGACAGAATCAAAATCGGGCGGCGTTTCTCGCCACTAAATAATGATGTTACCAGATAGACAATGAATATGAAGGCGATACCAACAGCTAGACTCAAAAATTCACTTGTGATGAAGCTGTAGATTGCTAAAATGGTGATGGCAATTGGCTCAAACAAAAGTTGAATTTCAGCCAAAAGTGAAAAAGGGAGAACAAGGAAAGACAGGAAAAAGTTGTGGTTTTCTTCGGTAGAAAAAAACATTTTCTTATATTTCAAAAAAGTATCTAGGCGCCCTTTTTTCCATCTTACTCGCTGGCTGATCAAACTACTTAGATCAGAAGCCCCCTCGGTGTAACAGACCACATCCTCGGCGTAGGTGCATTTATAGCCGTGGGATCTGGTCCGCATTGACATCTCAATATCCTCGGTCATATTCTCCGTATCAAAATTACCAATTTTTTCAAATACAGTTTTGCGAAATGAAGCGCAGGCGCCCCCAAATATGTATTCTGCGCCCATCAAAGCATGGCCCCGCTTATTGTAAAATCCAAAATGATATTCTAAGTGCTGAGCTAAGCTGACCAGATTGTTTGTATTAACGATTTGCACATTGCCTACAACGGCCATTATTTCATCTTCCATATAGTATTTAACCAGATTTTCAATTGCACCTCTTTTTAAAATCGAGTCAGCGTCAATTGTCAAAACAATTTCACCTTCGGCACTTTCCAATCCAGTGTTTAGCGCCGCTCCTTTACCGCTCTGGTTTTGATAGATATATCCGATTCTTGAACCCAGAAATGGCTTGCTGATAGTAATATTTTTAATGAAGTTATTTATTACTAAATCAGAATTGTCAGTTGAACCGTCATTGACGACAATAATTTCAAAGTTAGCATAACCATTTTGAATTACAGATCTAATTGTTTTTAAAATTCCCACTTCCTCGTTCCGGGCTGGCACGATAACAGAAACCATTGGTTCAAACTTATCCAGCAATCCCTTATTTCGTCGCCTTAAAGTTTGTCTAATGATTCGCCTTCTTTCGATGACAGAATAAAAAGGCGAAATTACTAGAAAAATATAGTTTTTGAACAAGGTAAAAATTACGAAGGCCGCAATTACATCTTTAAAGATGTTAAAAATTATCGTATTCATCATCTCTTTACTATTAATGAGTAGCCAAAATATTTCTGGCTCTCAGGGTCTTCAACCAACAGAAGAATTTGCCTGCTCTCAGACTTATTCACTATAAATGAGCGGTCCAGCGGCAAAATCATTTTCTCTGACACCACAAAAAGGGAATTAAATCCTTTTAAGGTGAATATTTTTATCTCTGTGCCTTCCTCGATATTTTCCGGAAATGGAATTGTTCGCCATGATTTACCAGTATAAATCAAATAATCTATTGTGTTCCCAAAGTCATCCTTATTAAGCCCTATGTAGTGCGCCATGCTTAGTCTCTGATAAAATTGGCTATCGACTTTTCTCGCTTCCTCTAATTTGACGCGGGTTCCAAGAGACGGAATTTCAAGATAATCAAGCGCTTCCAGCTTACTATTTGTGTTTAGCGATCTGCTATCCGACTTAATTTCAAACTCCCTAATAACCCTGTTGATTATGCTCTGTACATCAACTCTTCTCATTGAGTTTGCAACCGGAATATCTTGATTCGCGACAACTTCGTAAGTATTTAAAAATACAAAAGAAGTAAAAATGAAAGAAAAAAGCCCGAACACAAATTTTTTGATCAGACTTTTCATTTTATTCTCCGTATTTTCATTATCAGTTTTAGAATAATATTAAGAACCAGAGCTAAGATGTTCGAAAAAAGAACAGTAATAAATACTATGCAGAATATTAGAACTATCGTATTTGCTTCTAATAATTGTCTAAACATATAGTTGAGATTAAAAAAAATTGATCAGTTGGGAACTATATATTAATAGCACACAAACAGGTTCCAATCCAGTCTAACCCAATAAGATTTATATTATTTTAAATTCTTCTATCCACTACAAAGTACTAAGGGTTGTGCCGGAATTCGAACAGACTTTATGGATGTAGAATTTGACGATTACAAGATTGTTGAAGAATAGAAAAAGTGCACTTGTGGATAAGTACGAACATAAACCGAACATAAACGCTAGTAAATTTGATCTTGAGTTAAGATTATTCTAATTATTTTATGAACATGTCTGTGGATAACTCCGAACATAGCCCGAACATTCATTGCAATTCTCTTTTTACCCCAAAAAAGGTAAAATGGATTTATGAAAATTGAAATCGATCAAAGCATCAAGATTGAAAATACAAATAAAACCACATGCATCGCTTTTTCTAACTCGATAAATCATGTAGCATCAATTTCAGCGCGCGAAAAGAAAAAAGTTCAGACCTTCTTTCGAAAAACGGGCAAACGCAGAATGTTTGTTCTCTTCACTTTTACGGCTATGGTCTATCTCTTAATTAAAACTTATCTGAAAGATGGGATGACGATAGTAATTGATAAAGAATACCCGGGCTACGAAAAATTGATCGGTCAGAAACTAAAGGAATTTATTGCTGAAAATACTAGAAAGGAAAACTGTCGGATTCAGTTCTCCCTTGTAGGAAAAAAATCTGGTGCCCACCTTGCCGCTTACTCTGCTTTTCGAGGAAAATATGAAAAGAAAGTAAAGCCGATATTGGCTGATGATATTATCAAAGCGTTAAACAAAAACAATAAAAAATCGGGGATTGCTTAAAGCTGGCCCGAAGCCAAACAATCGGCAAGCTACCCGATATTTCAATTATATTTTAATGGATCCTAAAAAATATGTCAATAGTTCCGAATGGATAGAAGGAATCTTGACAAGCACCCCTGCCATAGTGTATTATTTTAGTTGTTTGGTGATCATTTGATCGCCGATTTTTAATAAATGGGCTCAGAAAAACTACCCTTTGTGATATAATATAGTAAGACAATTGAATAACAATTTAATAGGAGTAAGAATGGCACAAAATCAAAACCCGTTCATGGGCGCAATCGAAGAATTATGTGAAGAAAAAGGACTGGATAAAGACACTGTTATTGAGACAGTCGAAGCTGCCTTGGCAGCCGCATATCGTAAAGATTACGGAAAGCCAAAGCAAATCATTAAAGCAAAAATGGATCCAATAACCGGTCATGCCGATATGTTTCGTGCATATAATGTGGTAGAGGACGAAGAGGAAATAAAGGAAAAAGAGCAGGAGCTAACCCTCGACCAAGCAATGAAATTAAATAAAAAAGCCAAAGTCGGCGAAGAAATCATGCTTCCACTTGAGAGCAAAGAGGAATTTGGAAGAATTGCCGCTCAAACTGCCAAACAGGTTATTATTCAAAGAATCAGAGAAGCTGAGCGCGACATGCTGTTTAAAGAATTTAAAGATAAAGAAAATCAAGTTGTTAACGCAACAGTTCAGCAGTTGGAAGGCAGAAATGTGATCGTTTCTCTCGGTAAAGCCAATGGAATTATTTATCCGGCCGATCAGGTCAGAGAAGAGAGATACTATATCGGACAAAGAATTAAGGTGTACTTGAAGGAAGTTGCAGACACCACAAGGGGTCCTCAAATTATTGTTTCACGATCAGATAAAGAATTGATACGCGGTTTGTTTGAGTTGGAAGTGCCGGAAATATTAGCCGGAACCGTAGAAATTAAAAGTATTGCCCGCGAAGCAGGATCTCGAACCAAAATGGCTGTAATTGCCAATGAAGATAAAATCGATCCGGTCGGATCCTGTGTTGGTCAGCGAGGCACAAGAGTCCAAGCCGTACTGGGCGAAATTGGCGAAGAAAAAATCGATATCGTTCTTTGGGATGAAGATGTGGAGCAATTCATTATGAATGCTCTTTCTCCAGCAAAAACACGACACATCACCATTTCATCAAAAGACAACAAGGCCACAGTATTTGTTGATCAAGAAAGCTTGTCATTGGCTATTGGCAAGGGCGGACAGAATGTCCGGCTTGCTTCAAAACTCACTGGTTGGGGCATTGATGTGATCTTAAATGAAGAAAAAACCGAAGATTCAGAAGAAACAGCTACAGAAGAAGACGAGCCGGTCAAAAAAACAAAAAAGCCCTCAAAGAAATAATCTCTTTAAGAATTTTCTTTCTTCAATATCTTATTATAGTGCTTAGTTAATTTTAAATTTGTTCTCTTGCAATGGGCTTAATCTTCTATTAAAATGGTTAAACTAATCATAATAATCATTTAATTTTATGAATGAAAATATTTTCAAAAAATTTAGCCCGAATTTAAAGAAAGTTCTGATTCTGGCTGAAAAAATAGCAAAAGAACAAAACACGCCTTTGAATACGGGTTTAGAGCTTTTGGCTGTTTCTATGCTGCCTAATACTTTGGCCTTTGAAATCCTTTCCAACAACAGTGTAAAACCAGACCGGATTCAAACTATCTTTTCCCTCATTGCCAAGCAAAAAAGCACTATAGAAAAGGAAGGGGTTTCCGCTGAATCCAAAAAATCTATTCAGTCCGCAGTAAAGTTTGCCTCAAAATATAACCACTCCATTGTTGATACAGAACATCTCTTAATGTCATTGCTTTCAGATAAATCGTTCAACTCTTATGAAATTATTGAGCGATTAGGGCTAAAACCAACCGAGATTGTAAAACAATTAGATTCCATCTTTGGCAGTATTAACTCTGCAATGGATAAAACTGTGCTGCAAAATGAACCGGAAAACTTTATCGGAGATATGCCGGATGGAGATTTTCTTGGTCCAATCGGACCTATGGGCGGAATGGGACAGGCCATGACCAAGACAAAAAAAGAGACCGCGCTGGACATTTACACGACGAATATTACTCGTTTGGCCGCCACAAATAAGCTTGACCCCGTGATCGGCAGGGAAGTGGAAACAGAAAGAATTATCCAAATACTTTCCAGAAGAACTAAAAATAACCCAATACTAGTAGGGGAGCCGGGAGTAGGAAAGACCGCTATTGTTGAGGGACTGGCGCATAAACTTGTAGAAGGAAGAATTAGCTCAAAACTTTTTGGCAAAGAAATCTTGTCTCTGGATTTGGGCGCATTGATTGCCGGAACAATGTACCGCGGACAATTTGAGAGCAGAGTCAAAAAACTTCTTGATGAGATTAAGAAAAAGGGGAATGTAATTTTATTTGTTGATGAGATACATACTATAGTTGGTGCCGGCTCAACTGAAGGTTCAATTGACGCAGCCAACCTTTTAAAACCAATGCTGGGAAGAGGCGAACTGCATATGATTGGTTCGACCACTTTTGATGAATATAAAAAATACATTGAAAAAGACCGTGCTTTTGAGAGAAGATTTCAGCCGGTAAAAGTAGCGGAGCCGACAATCAAAGAATCAATTAAAATTTTAAATGGTGTGAAGCAAAAATATGAACAGCACCATAATGTTAAATATTCTAAAGACGCCATAGAAGCTGCGGTCAAGCTATCGGCCAGATATATAAACGACAGATTCTTGCCAGACAAAGCAATTGATTTAATTGATGAATCTGCGGCGTCAAAAACGCATATCTCCAAAGATACGATGGAGCTAGCGAAGCTTAAAAAAGAGCTAAGAAATATTCTAAAGCAGAAGGACGATCTGATTATTGAAGAAAAGTACAAAGAAGCAACGCTGCTTAGATCTAAAGAGTTAGTGGTTGAGCAAAAGATTAATAATATTCAGTCGAAGTCAGTAAAAACAGAAAAGAAAGAGGTCAGCTCGGAAGACATTTCTAAGCTTATATCAAAGTTGACCGGCATTTCTATTTCCAATTTATCTCTCGAAGAAAAGAAGCATTTTCTGGATTTGGACAAGCGATTGAAACAGCGCATCATTGGACAAGACGAAGCAGTTTTATCAATTTCTTCTGCCATCAAACGTGCCAGAGTCGGTATTTCAAACCCAAATCGTCCGACTGGCTCTTTTATTTTCCTAGGGCCAACCGGAGTGGGTAAGTCTGAGTTGGCAAAAACCTTAGCCAAAGAACTCTTGGGGACGCAGAATGCTCTTGTTAAGATTGATATGTCTGAGTTTATGGAGAAGCATAATGTTGCCCGGCTGATTGGTGCTCCTGCCGGTTATATTGGATATGAAGAAGGTGGAAAACTAACAGAAATTGTGCGGAAAAATCCTTTTTCCATTATCCTCCTTGATGAAATTGAGAAAGCACATCCGGAAGTATTTAACATATTACTGCAGATTATGGAAGACGGCGAATTAACTGATGCAAAAGGGCGCAAGGTCGACTTTAAAAACACAATTATTATAATGACATCAAATCTGGGCACGGAATTTATGAACAAACAGCAAGCCATAGGGTTCGCCAATAAAGATGCCGGAGCTAAAATCGAAAAACTAAAAGACAATGTCATGAACGCTGTCGAGAAGCATTTCAAGCCGGAATTCATAAACAGGATTGATAAAATCATCGTCTTTAATCCGCTAAACAAAGAAGCAATCAGAAAAATTGTCGATATCCAGATCAATGACTTAAATAAACGGCTTTATCAAAATAAGCTGAAGTTAAAAATTGGATCTCCTGTTAAAGACTGGGTTGCGGACAAAGGTTTTACGCCTGAGTTTGGCGCACGGCCGATTAGAAAAGTTATAACCGACCACATTGAGACGCCACTATCAGAAGGAATTTTGAGAGAGAAATTTTCCTCTGGTGATACAATCGAAGCAAAAATTGTCAATGGGAGTTTGAAGATCATAAAAAAATAATTTGCTTAGATCCTTCACTTTGACCTTTTCCCATTACTGTACTATCATATAAACATACAATTTAAGCGGGGGAAGCTTAATGTTTGTCCAGAACAGATTCCGTCTAATAGCTCTGTCCTTAATTGCCGTGCTTGTTGTTGCAGTCTGTGCTTTTTTTGTGATCAAACATGGTTTTAAAGCCGACACCCCGGGGACATTCACTGTTTCCGGCACAATCTACGGCCAAGACACTAAGAAGGCATTAGCCGATGTGGATATCTCACTATCTTCTTCCTCAAATACTGAAGCCGAGCCAGTTGCAGTAAAGACCGATGCTTCAGGCCATTATTCAATCTCTGCTCCATCTTCTGACTTCACCAATATCTCCATTGTTAAAGACGGATACTGGGATATAGAAGGCGTAATCCTCAACTACAACACTTCCGGTTCTTTTATCTTAAATCTTGACCTAAAAACCGGTTTCGGCAAGGAGGATGTGGAAGTGGTTGCCACTGCATCTGCAGAAAGCAAAAAAGGCACCGTTAAACTAAGTACCACATTCGGTCTTTCTGTTGAACCTTTCAATAATTCTCCGGCTTCATTAACCGAAGTTATTCCAAGTGGAGACACATACTCTACCAATTCCCTTGCTTCATCTCTGTCTTTCTACAATCAAGGAGGCGACTTTACTTTTTATGACAAGACAAAAGCAGACATTGAAACAAAAATGTCAGAGGTGGCCAAGACAGCTAGCCAATGTAAAGAGAAAGGCGGCTCCGTCTTTATCACTTACGACCAGCCGAATGAAGAAAGTGATCCCGCTAACTGGAAACGATTGCAGGAGACAATGAAACAGGGGACACAACCGGTTTGTGATGTAACTAATATTGCAGATGAAGCAATTAAATCACAACTTCAGAGTATTAATTATCCACTTCTGCCAGAGGGATACATCTACTATTACCCTGCAGTTGATGCCACAAGAGAAGATGGAACTGTCTTTGCAGCTGTTGAAGACTCAGATTCCGGAGACCTCTTGTGCAAGTATAGCGGCTACGTTAGAACCGGCAATTGGGGTAAAGACTTCTCTCTCTACAGGGGACAAACAATCAACTACACCGTAACAGGAACCGGCGCAAAGGGAGGGACAAGAACAACAGAAAAAAGCATTGAAGGAAATCTTTCAAAGACCATAATCTTAAGAGGCAGAGCCAAGACGGACAAGGCGTCTTTCCAGACAGTGGCCGGAAAGACCTTCTACTTTGCCGATCCTTTCACAACTGAATTAAATCTTTCAAA
Organism: uncultured Candidatus Saccharibacteria bacterium; assembly: GCA_964419835.1. GTDB lineage: Bacteria > Patescibacteriota > UBA1384 > XYA2-FULL-43-10 > 1-14-0-10-43-13 > CAYQPT01. The sequence continues at coordinate 9,692 of CAYQPT010000028.1, forward strand.
TATCAAGATAACAGACGGAACCGAAGCTTACTCTCTCTCCGAAGCAAAAGAGAAGGGGCTAATAATTGAAAGCGACCCCATTAACTTAATCGATGGAACAAAGGCAACTGCCATAACAGACCTAACCACTGCCACAATCAAAGAAGGGCAAGCCATCTCCTTTAAGGTACAGAAGAGTGTAAGCGTTGAGGTGGGAGGAGAGAATATAGGTCCCTCGGCTTTTGGAAAGATAGAATTTTCTTCAGAACCAACTTCAACAAATTTCTTTTCCGAAATTCAAATATTTGTTGATCCAATTGGCTACTATATGTTGAACGATGGAGAAAAATTACCATTGGAATATCGAATGGTACTAGGCGAAGTAAACTCGGCCGGTCATTTTTCGATTGGCCCCCTCCCGAAGGGTAAACAAATTGCCCTAATCGCTTCTTACAATAACCTCCAAAGTCGAATTGTTGTTGATATTCCAGATGATAACAATGAACTCATTCTGTCCGAAGCACTGGAAGTAAAACCACCGGAACCAAACCCAAACAATTGGAACAGCGCGACTCTACACTTGACCGCAAAAGATAAAGACGGCCAAAACATTGACGGAGAAACTGTTATCTTAACTTCCATCGATCAAGAATCAGATCCGTTAGAATCAACCGTTACAAACGGACAAATCGAATTCCCAAATCTTCCATTTGGTTCATATATAGTGCTGATCACAAAAGGAGGACCGTCCAGCATAGTAACTTATAAACTTGGAACTACCGGCACGGTTTACTTTCATCCGACTACATATACTCCTCCCATGATTACAGATTCTTTTATTCTAGAGGAGGAAAAATGAAGCGCTTTTTAGCTGCCTTATTCTTATTATTAATTTTCAGTAACAGTGCATTTGCTGCGGATCAATTATCAGTTACGCTGACTGGTTGTGGCGGAAAACCACTCGCCAACCAAACCATCCAAATTCAAAAACTCCCTTGTAAAATATTAAGAAATAACGATTGTAAATGGGAAACAGTTGAATCATACAAAACTAATGCCGAGGGCAAGATCTCTTTTACCTTAGAAGATCAGGCAAAAGTCCAATTAGACAAAGACCGCTATCGCTTTTATTGGAAAAAAAGCGAATGGGTATATTCTTATGCTCCGATATCAAAAAGACAACTGGAATACTCTTTAGGTTATACCGTAAACATCGATGGCAGCCAACCGGCGATACAACTTAGAGAGCGTGTTTGGGCAGCGGCCTGGGAAGAATTTGAATGGTCAAGCAAGAATTATAAAGACCTAACAGCAGAAGCAGAAGCTATCACCGATAGAAATGTTTTAACCCAAGAAATAATTAAAATGATGGAAACATGGGTAGACCGGCATAAAGAAAAGATGAGAAAATCACTTCCCACTGATACCATTAAACAGCTGCGAATCAAGTATGTAGACATTAAGAGTGAAAAGCAAAATTCGCAAAGATATCTCGGTCTCCCAGATGATAAATATGCATGGTGGTGCACCGGCTTCATCGCTAATGTGCTCTCTAGAGTGGGGGGGCCTATTCTTAAAGTACCTGAGAATAAAAATGCAGCAGCTTTTTATGAATGGTTTAAGAAAGATGGAAATATCAAAGGGAAAGATGGCGAAATCTACAAACGCACTTTTTTAAGCAACAGCAAACTGTTCCAAGAATACGCAAAAACTAAGAAAAGTCCGATCAAAGAAGGTGATTTCTTTTTGGAAAAAGTTTATAACAAAGATAGCAGTGGACATTCTGCTATCTCCAGTGCTGCTGCTGCATTTCCGCAAGTTGAATATGTCAGTGGTGGATCTGGAATGTTGGTTGGAACATTCACCTACATATATACAAAAATAGAAGAAAAGAATGCAGACCTTGCAATAGGAAAACTAGATTGCATTCAAAATCCCTAAAACATTATTGAAAAAGATATTTTAAGAGCTTTGCTTCTATGTAGAGAGCTCTTTTTTGTTTTAGGCACGGACATTTTGCACTTTTGAGTAGAGGACTTGATT
>CAYQPT010000029.1:0-11299 GCA_964419835.1 uncultured Candidatus Saccharibacteria bacterium
TTTTTGCCCGAATTAGGGGTGTAAAACCGGTTGAAACCGGTTTTTTTCGTGCGGGAATATTGACAAATTGATGAAAATAGTGTATATTAAGGACAGCAGAGTTTCAGAAGGGTGACAATAGCAAACCAGCCGAAAGACTGGGACGCAAAGCTGGGGGCCTAAATTCTGGAGACAGAGCATGGCTGCCCCGTGCCGTACCTCGGGAGTCAATCTTCTGAACGCTGTAATTCTACCCACAGGGGGAAGTTACAATATTGAGAAGAATCGTAGGAAAAAGACCGTTTTCGGACATACTGTTTGATATAGTCCGATCGACGGCAGTCGCAATGTTTGAGGGTAGGTTTGTGTCTGTGAGGAGAACACCAGAGATGGTGCTTCCAATCAGTTCTGACCACCTCGCCGTTTCAAACGGCGAACGACTTTCTTACGACAGAAGAGCTCTGCCAGGCCGGAAGACAATAACGATAAGGTGCGACCGATGTGGCCACACAACTCACGCGTTTATTCTTCTGCGCAACTGGCAGTGGTTCCTACTCGAGAAGGAAGCGCTGGCCGAGCACTTTAAGTGCTTGGAACCGATGCTATATGTAGCAACGGTCTGGAACGAGATCGCTCTTTCCAACCAGTGCATTAAGTGCGACGAAGTGCTTGAATGTCATATCGACTTCAATCACTAGCCGCCGAATATGGGCCGCTCCGACATTCTCGGAGCGGCCCATTAACTTTTTAATAGAACTATTTTATTGTTGCTGTTCCGTCTTCCGAGATCTCAAATTGAAATCCGAAAGGATCCGCGGGAATCTCTTTCAAAATCCTTGCCGAAACGAGATCATTTATATCGGCGGGATATTTTTTATTTATACGAAAATATTGCTTGGACGCTTGTTCTAAAACATCCATGATCTCATAGTGAAGGACATAATTTTTGGCTCTTTCTTTTACTACGGAATCGTTTGTTGTTTCGTAAATTCCACTCCAAATCTGCTTTGTCTGTTCGCGTCTTGTTCCTTTCGAACCAAAACTGGCAGCTACTTTTTTAATTCCGTCCGGAGCGTCTTTTGTGTTGGCGGCGAGGTCAAAATATTTCGCAGCGTTAGTGTAATCATTTTTATTTATATAATAGGTCGTGGCCAGATAGTAGGGAATACGCCAATCCGGTGGAGCATCATCGATTCCTTTCTTGGCCAAATTAATTCCAAGCTCTGGATAGCCAAAGCTGGGCAGTAACAAAGCCCCAAAGGCGTAAGGATAAGAAAATTTCGGATCTAAATCTGACGCAAGGAAAAGATAATCTGGAAGACTTTGGTATGTTCTGCTCTCACTTCCTCCCAAATATTGAATAGCGGCAAGCCAAACGAGATCAGAAGCCGCGTTATCTAAGCCCAGATCGGCCGCTTTAACTATCTCCGGTTTCAGTACAAATGGTTCTTGAAATTTTACCTTCTTTTTTTCTGCATCAAAAAGATATTGAGAGGTTATAATGCCTCCAAAAGCAAGGAGAAATAATATTAAATTGAAGATTTTTTTAATATTCATAAATGAATGGCCAATTTGAACTAATGGCCAATTTACTAATCTCAACCTCACCTAACCTTTCCTTAGAAAAAAGAGGAAACCTTCGCATATTAGCTATTTGTACACATTCGCTATCCATTTGTGTTTTAAATTTCTTGTTTTTTGAGCGCTACAGCTGCCAAATACAGCAGAACTGCGCTAAACAACAGAGCGTAAATGATCGGGTAGATGATTTGGCCTGAATTCGGCAGAGTTCCATGAACAACTTCATTGCGGAAATTGAATTTCTCCAAATTGGGAAAAATATAATAAACGGCGTCAAATAAATGTTTCAGGACGGCGCCTGATTTGGCGAGAGATTGTTTCATCATGTTCATGGAATGGCCGATGTAGAGAAAAATTACTGAGTAAATTGTTCCCGCCAGCGGAGCGGTGAAGGTGGAGAAGACAATTGTCAAAGAAACAAAGATCGCCAGCTCAAAAATCAACAACAAATTGGCAAAAAGAGCGGAGTAATCAATGCCGCCGCCTTTTATGTAAACAATGACAAGATAAACAATTGTCATAATAAGAACATTTAATGAAACGCTCGACCAAAGACCGAAAAATTTGCCCAGAATAAATTGTGAAATCGAAACGGGTTTAGATAGGATGACATACAGAGTTCGTTTCTCTAATTCCTTATGGATGAGAGAGCTGCCGAGAAAAATGGCGATTATTACGCTAAAAATATAAATTCCTGCCAAGCCAAAGTCCTTCACTACTTTTATATCTTCGCCGAGAGAAATTGAGCCGAATAAAGTGGTGGAGATGAGGAATAAAAGAGCGAAACACAAAATTCCGTAGAGAATTCTGTCCCGTATGGTCTCTTTGAAAGTATTTTTTGAAATATTATATATATTTCTCATAAATGGATGACCAATCTGAACTAATGGCTAATTTACTAATATTTTATTTGTATATTTGATATTGGTACACATTCGCTATCCATTCCTGGAAAAATTAACTTGTTAATTTATCAACAAAAGCATCTTCAAGTGATTTGTTCCCGCGGAATTTTTTGACCGAACCGGAGTATACTAACTTCCCTTTATTGATTATGCCGATTTGGTCGCAAATCTCCTCCACATCTGAAAGAATGTGAGAATTGAAGAATATGGTCTTGCCTAGTTTTTTCAAGTTCAAAAGTATTTCTTTGAATTCCCGCCGTCCGATCGGGTCCAAGCCATCGAGCGGTTCGTCGAGAAACAGATAGTCCGGATCGTTTACCATCGCCTGAGCCAAGCCGAGGCGTTGTTTCATGCCCTTGGAGAAGTGCCGGATTTTTTGATTTTTGGCTTTTTTAAGACCAACCAAAGCTAAAAGTGTATCAATATTTTCTGATTGTTTGGTGAACAAGCTTCTCATGTACTGCATGAATTCATATGCGGTTAGGTGATCATAAAAATAAGGATCTTCCGGCATAAAGCCGACTATTTCCTTCGATTTTTCAATATTTTTGTTCTCAATTTTAATCTCGCCACCGGTGGGATTGGAGATACCGACAAGCATTTTAATGGTGGTTGTTTTGCCGGCGCCGTTCGGTCCCAAAAAGCCAAAAATAGAGCCCTTTTTAATCTCGAGTGTTAAATCTTCGACTATTTTTTCGTCGAAATAAGATTTTGAAAGTTTTTTGATAGTAATCATTCTAGGGATATTGTAGTGAAAGTATAAAACAAGTGCAATATTGTCGAGGTTATGGTTTTATGGTATAAGAATGATGCGTAATGTTCTGCAAGGAGGACTGGGATGAACATCGCTCAGAAATCACTTGTGTATTCGGCTGCGGTAGTAGCGGCTGAAACAGGGATTGTCTTATTAGTAGATCTTGATGGCGAAGTGCCTGTTATCGAGTTTACTATCGGAGCACAGAAGAGGCATTGCCTTTTTAGCACGGGTTCCGACTATAAGATGACTCCAGAGAGGCTGAAGCGCTTGCTTTTACCTCTAATGAGCGAAGCGTGAATACAGGGGAGGTGAAATGCGATGGGTGTAGCAGCGGCAGAGGCAGGATTGGAAATAGGTCCCGTTTATCGGATTGAAATCGATGATGGGCGAGTGATCTATACTAAGCTTCTTTCCGAGCGCGAAGGCTTGTTCCAAGACTGCTGGGTCGGAAAAGGGGACGAGGTCGTGAGAACCGAGTTCAAGCCTTTCTACTGTGAAAGGGTTTGCTTCTCTGCCTTAAGGGGCAAGATGCCGTGGATGGGGACTTCTCATGTGCCGGGGTACATAACATCAATTGCCGAGATCAGGCAGGCAGATTGCCCCGAGTGCAAGTTGTTTGACCACTAATGGCAATCAGGGTCTTTGAAGGAGGTGATGAACATGGGCGTAGAGATCCGACTTTACGCCAAATCCAAATTTATGAAAAAAAATATTAGAAAAATTATTGCCATTGTTGGGCCGACGGCAAGTGGGAAGACTGCCGTTGCGGTTAAGCTTGCCAAGAGATTTAACGGCGAAATTGTCTCAGCCGACTCGAGACAGGTTTATCGTGGGCTCGACATTGGAACGGCAAAAGATTTGGCCGAGTATGGCGATGTTAAATATCACTTGATTGATATTAAAAACCCCGGCGAGAAATTTACTCTATTTGATTATTTGCCGTTGGCGAAAGAGGCGATTGAAGATATTTTCAGCCGAGGAAAATTACCGATTATTGTTGGTGGAACAGGATTATATATACAAGGACTCATCGAAGGATTCGTCCTTGAAAAGTATCAAGTATCAAGTATCAAGTATCAAGTATTTTCGCGACAGGAACTCGAACAATTATCAAGAGAGGAATTGCAGGAGATTCTGCAAGAAATTGATGTCGAAGCATTTGAAAAGGTTGATAAATTAAACCCTCACCGGCTTATCCGGGCTATTGAAAAAGCGCAGTCTGGCGAAGTGGTTACTAAAGTCAAACCCAATTTTGAAGTATTGCAGATTGGTCTGGATCGACCAAGAGAAGAATTATATGCTAGAATTGACCGACGAGTCGATCAAAGATTTGAGGAAGGAATGCTTAACGAAGTTGTGGGGCTGATTAAGAGTGGAGTAGATCAGAACTGGCTCTTAGGGCTAGGGTTGGAGTACAAAATAATCGGAAACTTCGTAATTTCTAATTTAAAATTTCTAATTTCTAAAAACAATTTGAAAATTAATAATTTAGAATTAAAAATTAAAAATTCTGTTGAATTTGAAGAGATGAAACAGGAGCTCAAATACAAGTCTCATCAATATGCAAAGAGGCAATTGACTTGGTTTCGCAGGTTCCCTGAAATTGTGTGGGAGAAGGATTATCAATCATCAAAAGCAAGGGCCAAATCCTTTCTTGAGGATAAGCCACTTTAATTACGGTTTTCCTAGTAGTAATATATAGAACATAATAATTATTTGTTGCGGAGGTTCTTATGTGTGGAATAGTTGGATATTTGGGCAAAAAAAATGGTGTGAACATTGTTGTCGACGGCTTGAAGAAGTTGGAATACCGCGGTTATGATTCTTGGGGGATTGCCGTCAGAGACGATTCAGAAATCAAAACTTATAAAAAAGTCGGTAAAATTGGCGGGCTTGATCCAGAAAAAGATTTGAAAGATTTTTCCGGCAATATTTGCATCGGCCATACAAGGTGGGCGACTCATGGGGGAGTGACTGAGAAGAACTCGCACCCTCACTTGTCGCAGAGCGGGCGATTTGCCGTGGTCCACAATGGAATCGTGGAAAATTATCAGGAATTGCGGAAGTTTTTAGAGGAAAAGGGCGTTAAATTTAAATCCGAAACTGACACCGAAGTAATTCCAAATCTGATTGATCTTGAATTTGCGAAGAGCAAAGATTTTTTGAAATCAGTTTTTTCATCGCTAAAAAAGCTTGAAGGAAGTTTTGCTGTCGGCGTGTTAGACAGAGAATCGAACTCTTTAATTGGCGCGAGAAAGGGGAGCCCGCTCGTTTTAGGAGTAGGCAAAGGCGAATATTTTTTGGCTTCAGATGTGCCGGCCTTTTTAAATTTTACAAAAAAAGTCGTTTTTCTAGATGAAAATCAATTAGTCAAAATCGACCAATCCAGTGTCATTGCGAGGAGCAATCCGCCAGCCAGCGAATGCGACGAAGCAATCTATCAGAAAGATTGCCACGCCTTTCAAGAGCATCAGGCTCGCAATGACGGTCATGAGGATGCATCATTCAAGCTCTTCAATATTAAAAACGGTGAAGAGATCAAGCCGAAGATCGACACAATCGCTTGGTCGATAGAGGATGCTGAAAAAGGCGGATACCCACACTTTATGATTAAAGAAATGCTCGAGCAGCCAAATGTGATTAAGAAGGTGATGACCACGAACGAGGTTGAGTTAAATAAAGCCGTTTCTCTCATAAAAAAAGCAAAAAATATTTACATTGTTGCCTGCGGTACAGCTCTTCATGCCAGCATTTACGGCAGCTACATTTTGGCCCACAACAACGAGATTAACGCCCGCCCGATTTCGGCCGGTGAATTCCCTTACTTTTCTCATTTGATCGATAAAAAAGATCTTATAATCGCAGTTTCCCAGAGTGGCGAAACGGCCGATGTGCTCGAGTCGGTAAAAAGCGCCAAGGAAAAAGGCGCCAAAGTATTGGCGTTAGTCAATGTGATGGGCTCGTCTTTGATGCGACTCGCCGACCATTCGATTCTAACGAAAGCCGGCCCCGAAATCTGCGTTCTCTCAACCAAGGCCTATGTTTCACAGATGGCAATGTTTGTGATGCTCTCGTTTGCCCTAAAAGATAAGGTTTCCGAAGGAAAGAAGATCCTGAAACAAGTTCAGGATGACATAGGAAACATTATATCCGATAAATCCCGAGCGAAAATCAAGAAACTGGCGGAGAAATTGGCTAATTCAGAAAATATTTACTCCATTGGTCGTGGATTTAATTACGCCACAGCGCTTGAGGGGTGTCTTAAGATCAAGGAAGTTTCCTATATCCACGCTGAAGGTTTTGCCGGTGGAGATTTAAAGCACGGCCCCATCGCTTTAATAGAGAAAGACACGCCGGTCCTTGTTTTTGTAGGCAACGACGGATCTGAGAAGGAGATTGTTTCTAACGCGATGGAGGTCAAATCGCGAGGCGCCGATGTGATTGGAATTTCATTTGAAAACAATCAAGCGTTTCACACATATTTGCCGGTCGAAAAAAACGGCATTTACACGCCGATTGCTTCGATCGTTTACTCTCAGCTTCTTGCATATTATATTGCTCTCAAAAAGAACTTGGATCCCGACAAACCCCGCAACTTGGCAAAAAGTGTTACAGTCAAGTAATGTTCGTCAAGCATTTTGTTCTGTAAAAAGTATAATCCAGAAGGCACAAAATTGAATAGTTAAAAAATGTTATTCAAAGACATGTTACAATAGAGTTGCTCGGAGGCCTGCTCATGCAGTTACCTCTGCGCTCCAAAGGAGATGGGATATTCCAAAAGAATGTCAAATCTCCTTTTTCAGTTTCTTTTAGGAGTTGGGATTGGCACAAAACCAGGTAATTTTCTCTCCGTGTATTTGCAGGCTTTGCTGAATCCTATTTTTTCAAATATCTTACTATCAATAACGAAACGGGAAATATCGCTGTTGCTTCTTTTATCACACAGATGCAAGAGAGAGTAGGCAATGTGATCTGCCATCTGAAGGAAATAGGAATGGGAACCTCTCTTAAATAATGGATCTTCAGTGATTTTTTGAATGGGTCGGTTAATCTTATTGATCATATTGATCACCTGTAATTTCCTTACCATACGAATTATCGCTAGATCTTCAGCACCGTCGTGTATAAGAATATATTCATCGTTTATCGACTTATCAATCCTATTTAGCAAGCTTTCATAAGCGAGAACTCGACAAGTACTTGGATTTATACTTCTAAATTTTGTGTTGGTTTTGTTTACTGCGACTGCGATCAATTTAATATCACTCCACTGACCATACTCATGTAGTATTGATTTGAGGAGTCTTACCCTTTTGGGTCTGTCAAAACTTTTTCTGGAAATATGTTTCCATTTGTCTAACCCAGCAACCAATCTCGCTGCGTGAAGGAATTCAGAAAGAGGAATATCATAGATTTGCTTTATGTTTTTTCTAAGCTTCTTTAAATGAAGGAAAGTCTTTTTCCAAATATTTGTGTCAATTATTATGCCCACAACAACAAAATGAGTGCTTTCTCTGGCATTCTTTGGTAACCAACTTTGATCTTTCACAAAAGAACCATCGCAGAAGGTGCCTGATTCGTCTATGTAAACGAGATGCATAATTTTTGTTACCTGTACTTCTTACGGCGTTTGAGTATATTTAATTTTGATAGTTGTTTCTCTAGGTGCGCGACGGCATCGGCGTACTCGATCTCAGTCTTAGCGGTGGCGACAAGCTCCTCGGCCTGCTTTTTGGCCTCTTCAATTTTGAGCTGGTCGAGCGAATCAACATCTTCTGCCGTATCGGCCAAGATCTTGACCTTATTATTAACCACTTCAACAATTCCGCCTTCAGTGACAAGAATGTTTTCTTTACCGTCAATCTTCAAGACAATCTCACCCGGTGCGAGGAGGGCGATCAACGGCATGTGATTGGGCATAATTGTTATTTGGCCGTCCGGTGTCGGCAGGGTTGCTTCCGCTGCATCGGTTTCGTACTTGACGCCTTCGGGCGAGATCAATTTTAAGTTAAAATGATTCATGATAATTTTAAATTTTAAATTTTTATTCAAACTCTAATTTTAAATTTTTAAACATTAATCATTAAAAATTGATTAGAAATTAATAATTAAGAATTAGAAACTATTTCCCCACTTGGGAAATATCGCCTTTCATATAAAAATCCTGCTCGGTTTTATCGTCATGCTTGCCCTCGATGATTTCTTTGAAGCCGGAGATTGTATCTTTAAGCGGGACATATTGGCCTTTAATGCCGGAGAAAACTTCGGCCACATGGAACGGCTGGGAGAGGAATCTCTGAATTTTTCGAGCTCGCGTAACCGTTTGTTTGTCCTCGTCGGAAAGCTCTTCCATGCCCAAGATGGCGATAATGTCTTGAAGGTCTTTGTACCTTTGTAGGAGACGCTGAACTTCACGGGCAATATTGTAGTGCTCTTCGCCGACAATATTTGGGTCTAAAATGGTTGAGGATGAGGCCAGCGGATCAACAGCGGGATAGATGCCTAACTCAGCTAAAGACCTCTCCAAAACGATTGTAGAGTCAAGGTGGGCAAATGTTGTGGCGGGGGCGGGGTCGGTTAGGTCGTCGGCGGGGACATAAACGGCTTGAACTGAGGTGATCGATCCTTTTTTGGTGGAAGTGATGCGTTCCTGAAGCTCGCCCATCTCGTTTGCGAGCGTCGGCTGATATCCCACGGCTGAAGGCATTCGTCCGAGAAGAGTGGATACTTCTGATCCTGCTTGCGTGAAACGAAAGATATTATCGATAAACAGAAGAGTGTCTTTGCCTTGATCCCGGAAATACTCAGCTTGTGCCAGACCGGAAAGGGCGACTCTCATACGAGCTCCGGGTGGCTCGTTCATCTGGCCAAAAACTAAGGCAGTTTTTTCTAACACGCCAGAATCTTTCATCTCATTATACAAATCATTTCCTTCACGAGTTCGCTCTCCTACGCCTGCAAAAACTGAGTACCCGCCGTGCTCGGTGGCGATATTTCGAATTAACTCTTGGATCAAAACAGTTTTTCCTACTCCGGCGCCGCCGAAAAGTCCGACTTTGCCGCCTTTGGTAATTGGAGCGATCAAGTCGATGACTTTAATACCGGTTTCAAAAATTTCAGTCTTAGTATCTTGCTCGTTAAACTTAGGCGAGGGACGATGAATGGGGTAGAATTCTTTGCTCTTTGAGGCGGGCTTGCCGTCAACCGGATCACCGACGACATTAAACATCCGTCCCAGTGACTCTTTGCCAACGGGAACAGAAATCGGCTTTCCTGAGTCGGAAACTTCCACTCCACGCTGAAGTCCATCGGTCGAAGTCATGGAAACAGCTCGGACTGTGTCTTCACTTAAATGCTGCTGGACCTCAAATACTATTCTGTTTCCGTCAAGATCGCATTCTAATGCGTTATAAATCTCCGGTATTTTGCCGGTGAATTTGGCGTCAATAACCGGGCCGATTATCTGAGTTATGATTCCCTTATTCATGATGTACTCCAATAAATTCCTAATTTATATTTTTTAATTTTTAATCAATTTTTAATTACTAATTTTTATTCTTGGCTGAGTTGGCTATCTTTGAGAATATCAGTGATAATTCGTGTGCTTCTTTCCATAATACGCGCAATTCCTTTTCTTTTTCTGCGACTGCTGATGAAATCATTCTGATCCAATGTTTTGTTTCCATCGCTTCTTTTTTGCAAATAAATATTTTGTTTCTAAAGTCACTTTTTGAACAAGCCCCGTTTGCCTCCATGTAATTTGCCCCGATACTTGTAGCTGATCGCACAATCTGTTTGACGAGCGGCTCAGTGATCACGGATAACTTCAGGTTTTTGCAGAATCTGATGACATTTTTACCAAATTTTGCGGTTCTTTCTTCAAGATTGTAATCATTTTCTGACATTTAAAATTTGAATTTGAATAGAAATTATAAATTAAGAATTAAAAATTGTCGCTGCTATCTCATCGACTCTGCTCCGGCACTGATCTCCGCAATCTCATTTGTTATACTATTTTGTCTGACTGTGTTATATGTCAGCGTTAAGTCATCTATCAAACTGCCTGCGTTGTCGGTTGCGTTTTTCATTGCCACCATTCTGGCGGAATGTTCCGAAGCATTTCCTTCCAATACTGCTCCGTAAACCTGCAGGCGCATAAAACGGTAAAGAAGACGCTCCAATATTTCATCCGGATTCGGCTCAATTTTATATTCTAAATTATCGTTCTTTTCTTCACTTTGCACCCACAGTTCCGGCAGGTCAATGTGCTCTTTTTGCAAAGGCAGAATTTGTTTTACAACCGGAGTCTGCTTTAGGGAAGAAACAAAATGAGAGTAAATTACCACCACTTTGTCGTATGTCCCATTTAAGTATTCATTATTGGAAAGGTTGGAAACAGGGACAATGTCTTCGAATGAAATATTGCTCTCAAGCCCGTCGAAAGAGGCGACCAGGTTTCCAATACCGTAGCTTTTCACATATTCGGCGCCTTTTTTGCCGACGGCAATAATGTCCGGCTTTTCTTTCAGCTCTTTTGAATATGAAACTAATTTTTTCAATGTTTCGGCGTTGTAAGATCCGCAGAGCCCTCGATCGGAAGTTACAAAAATGATCGCTGTTTTGCCGGTTTCTTTTGGAGTCAGAAGCGGGTGATTTTCAGGCAAAGTAAGTTTGGCCAGCTTCAAAAACATGTTCCAAGAATCTTGAACATAAGCGCGGGCCTCCGAAATGGCTTTGATCGCTTTTTGCATCTTAACAGAGGCGACCATTTCCATCGCTTTGGTAATTTGCTTTGTGTTATTTACGGACTTGATCCGTCTTCGAAATGTCTGCGTACTCGCCATAAAATTAATATTTCCTTGACCGCTTAATTCTTAATTCATAATTCTTGATTCTAATATTGGTGTCTAAATGTTTGTGTGGAAGCCATTTGGCAATCCTTCGAATTGAAATCTCTAAGTTCTAATTCCTAATTTCTAATCAATTTCCAATGACCCAATTTTTAATTGTCATTTCGAGCGAAGCCGAGAAATCTTTTGAAAGATCCCTCCACTCCGGTCGGGATGACAGTTTTTGT
>CAYQPT010000030.1:0-10440 GCA_964419835.1 uncultured Candidatus Saccharibacteria bacterium
CGGCAGGGTCTTCATCCATGGCAAGGACGTATATTACCGCTATACTATACCCGCAAGTCGCAAAGCGACAATTTCCATTGATCAATTTTCAATGGTCATTTTTAGAACTAGATAAATTCTAAATCAAATCATTGAAAAATTCAAGTCTTTTATGCTAAGATTACCATAGTTCGATATTAGCCGATGTAGCTCAGTGGTAGAGCAGAGGACTGAAAATCCTTGTGTCGTCAGTTCAATTCTGACCATCGGCACCATTGGTCTGGTGGCCGAGTGGTTAGGCAGCGGTCTGCAAAACCGCGTACCCCGGTTCAAGTCCGGGCCAGACCTCCATTAAAACTAAGCTTAGGATTTATATGTCTAAAAAGAACAAAAAGAAATTCAAAAGAAATAAATCTCATTCAGCCGTAGCTCTTGCGCCCGTCGCACAGGAGACAGTAAATAACACATCTGAATCAACCGATACCGCAACGGCTGATTCAACCCAAACACATGCTACAGTAAAAGCTGAAAAATCTGTGATTGAAGATCCATACAACACAGATCAGTATAGGCATGTGCAAAAAGATGTTAAAAAAATATTATTTATCATTTTTATATTAGCTCTCGTATTCGTCGCCGTTTGGATTATTGGCTCAAAGACAGGTGCCCTTAGCTCTTTCGGCAACTGGATCTACAAAATCGCCAATATCCAAACGGGCTAACCGCTAGCTCTATTTGCGCTCCCCCATTGACTAACCGCTTCAAAATCGGTATGATTTTTGCAATACCTGGCGTCCTGGCTGCGCCAGAGTTCAATGAAAGGCAAGAGGGTACCAAGGATGGCAAGAGAAACAGAAGGAAAAGGAAACGAGGGGACGGTAACTACAGTAGTGGAGGTCAAAGCTACTGTGGAAAACGGCATCCTCAACCTCGACGGCCTCAATCGCGAAGAGGCAATCGTGGCTGTGAATGCTGTAGAGCTGGCGAAGACCGGCAGGGTAAAGGTGATGATCCCGAACTCATTATCAGAACACGATGATGTGATGGGTATCATCCGGTATCTCAAACCCGGAATGTCTGCTCAGGTGCAGGGCAAGAGCTGGGTCACTGAGTGCCTAGTGGAAAGGGTTCCCGTGTTCAGAGTAATGCAGGGAAAAGAAAGAATCCGCACGACGTTAGCACCTGACGGTGCATATGGCGCAGCGGAAGCACTCCTATTCGGCCTCGTACCAATGAGCCGAAAACTCAAACGAGCCTAACAGCTCTAAGTCACTAGACCGCGGCACGCTCAGGCAAGCCGCGGTCTCTCCATCTTAATAGGAATAAATATTAATACACTTTTTCCTTAGGTCTATATTGAAGCGCCTCGGCGATGTGATCAGCGGAAAGAATCTCTTTCTCCTCCAAATCAGCAATCGTACGGGCGATTTTTAGTAAACGGTGATAAACGCGCGCCGAAAGCTTCATCTGCTCCACAGCATTGGCCAGCATTTTTTCCGCATCAGGCGCAAGCGCACAAAATTCCTTAATTCTTCTCGAGTTGATCTCGGAATTGGTCTTTAACTTCAAGTTTTTAAATCTTTTATGCTGGATATCTCTCGCCTTCTGCACCCGCTTTTGCACCTCGGTTGATGCTTCAGCCACTCCGCCAGCTGGCGGATTTGAAGCCAATTTCTCATATTTCAAGCGTGGCACCTCAATATGAATGTCTATTCTGTCTAGAAGCGGGCCTGAGATCTTCTTTTGATACCTCATCACCTGAACCGGAGTGCAAATACAGCGCCTATCAGGATCGGAAAGATAGCCGCACGGGCAAGGGTTTTGTGCTGCGACAAGCAGGAACTCGGCCGGGAAAGTTAAACTCCCCTGAGCCCTTGAAACCGTCACCACTCCATCCTCCAACGGCTGGCGAAGTGCTTCCAAAACGCTTCTTGGAAATTCAGGAAACTCATCCAAGAATAATATACCTCGATGGGACAAGCTTATCTCGCCCGGACGGGGCCATTGTCCCCCGCCAATTAGTGCGACCGAAGAAGTTGTATGGTGTGGAGCACGAAATGGCCGATCGGAAATGAGCGCTTCCCGCTCTCCATTAAACATCCCTGCAACAGAGTAAATTTTTGTAACATCAAGCATCTCCTCCTCGTCCATATCAGGCAAAATGGTGGTGATGCTTCTCGCAAGCAGGGTTTTGCCTGATCCGGGAGGTCCTGAGAGTAAAATATTGTGATTTCCCGCCGCCGCAATCTCGAGTGCCCGCTTTGCTTGTTCCTGCCCCGCCACATATGCAAAGTCAAATTCGGATTCGACAGAATCCGCCCCGCGAAGTTTTAGCGAAGTTGGGCATTCATATTTCTTAATTATTTCTTCACTTCTTAAATGCGCCAGGAGCTCTTTTAAGTTTGAAACGGGAATGATCTCAATGCCTTTGATGAGCGAAGCTTCATAAGCATTTACTTCCGGCAAATACATGCGCTCGAATCCGTGTTCGGCCGCAAATAAGGCAATCGGCAATATGCCGTTCACATGCCTAAGCTCGCCATTAAGAGATAATTCACCTACAAATAAAGACTTTTTATACTCGCCAATGTTCTCCAGCTGCTCTCCAGCTACCAGAATTCCGACCGCCATCGGCAGGTCAAAAGAAGGCCCTTCTTTCTTCACATCAGCAGGCGCAAGGTTGATTGTGAGGCGATGTTGAGGAAAACTGACATCGGAGTTTTTAATCGCCGCCCTTATCCGCTCCTTGCTCTCATCAATTGCCTTGTCCGGAAGACCAACAATGCTAAAAGACGGCAGCCCCGCCCCCAAATCTACCTCAACTTCAATTAAATATGAGTTGAGCCCAATCGTCGCAGCAGAAAAAACTTTAGCTACTTTGTTCATATAAATAAATCATACCACAAGACGATAATTTATGATAAAATGGCAATAAAGAGCATTGTAGGAGGCAGATCTGAAAAAAAGATTTTTAATTTCACTTGTAACATTTTCGGTGCTTTGTTTTGGCGCATATTTTGGCAGCATAATCATATCAGCCGATGAATACACCCATCCTTCAGCCGACGCAACCGGTGACATAAAATATATTATGTACCCAAATAAACTTACCGCTGTAGCGGATGGAAAAGATAAAATCTCCTTCACTATCGGGGCATTTTATATAAGTGAATGTGTGCCTCCACCAGGAACAACCGGGGTTTGCGACCCCGATTCAATTGGCGCTTCGCCAACCAATCCTAGGCCCACTAACGGTAGTCTTGGTGTGATTTCGGCTAAATCAGGGTTACAAACTGGACATACCCCCTCAATAACTGCAGCGAACCTAATTCCTTACATAAATAATGATGATATTTTCACGATGACAGGCGGATCTGATTATAAGGATGCCAATAACATCTATTACCCTCGAACTATACCAACCGGATACACTACAATTTCTCTCAATTCAACAATTTCCGGTCAACGACGGGTGATGCTAATTGAGAAAAATAATAAACACTGGATCATTGACTCGACTTACTCGCCACTGATATTTTTTGATGTCAACTTCTCTCCAGCACCTCCTCCGCCTACTCCTTCGCCAGTAAACGCCAATACAAATACTGCACTACCTCCCATAGCAAAGCCAAATTCAAATACAACTTCCTCTTCATCAAATTCAAACGCAAATATTCCTACATCTTCTCCCTCGGCAACAAATTCAACCAGCCCAAATAAATCCAATAATTTCAATCAAACAAAAGCAACTGGTCAGATAATTAATAGGGGCAATGATGCCATAGCTTTAAATCTACCTCCAACTTTCACTATTGAAATTGGCGCCATAAATGACAAAAAACCGGAAGAATTTGAAACTACACCTCTTTCTACAAAAGACGCCATCACAATAAGCGGCACATCCAATTTGCCCGAGACTAAACTGGCTTTTGAAATTCAATCCGAACCAATATTAAAAGTGGAAACGGTTACAGATAAAATGGGTAATTGGTCGATACAAATACCACAAAAACTCTCAGAAAACTTGCACACTATATATGTCTTTGCGCTCGATTCCAACGGCCAAGCATTAACTGAAAAAATTAAGCTAAGTGAATTCAATGTCGTCAAGAAAAAAGAAATCATCGTCTCAAAGGCAGACAGTCAGAAGAATCAACGAGGATTTTTTTCCAAAAATGGTGGAAAGATTATTCTTGGATTTGGAGCATTGTCGCTAATAATTTTTATTATCCTCGTGATTCATGGATCAAAACAAACAAGACCTCAAATCATTGTAAAATAATGACATCTTAGATCAAAATCATCGGATTATGATCTACTTCTTCTGTTTTCTTTTAATCTTGTGTTCTTCCTCGACTACATCATAATCCCGAGCATCGTACTCGCGAGCATATCCGCGCTGCTCTCTCGTTCTTCTTCCGACAGTCCGTCTTACTCTGGATCTATATACTGCAAAATTTATCGCATCAACTATCGCCATAAGAATTACTGCGCCAATAATTGCCCACAAGACCATTAAAGCGACATTTACTCCTGCCGATGCTGACACCAATCCAAGGACGCCAAAGAAGAACCATACCCCAATCACGCCGCCTGCGGCACCTATAAGCAAATTTATCAGAGAGTAAAGTCTTCTGTCAGAGTTAATTCCTGATCCATAAAGAAGACCTATTATCGCACCGATCACTGCTGCTATTATCCAAGCCATTTTTTACACCTCCTAACGGAAAGCTACATTTTAAGACAATTAAAAAATACCCTGAACGAGCTCGCTTAGTCATTGTTAGAATCTCCAAAAAAAACCCCTATAAATTATCTAACAGTAATAACAATAATTTCGTTAGTTGCGACAATTTATAAGGTCTCTTGCCAAGAACAATCCTGTCTTATTTTTATAGGCATCATCTAATGATAAAAACCTCCGTAAAATATAAGTTTATTGTAGGTTTTGAAAACATTTTAATGAGGAGGTGATAACAATGGCAAAAGAAAAAAGAGGATTTGCCGTGATGACCGAAGAGGAGAGAATAGTAATTGCGCGAAAGGGCGGAAAAGCATCTCACGCAAAAGGACAGGCCCATGAGTTCACTCCGGAAGAAGCTAGAGAAGCGGGCAAAAAAGGCGGCCGCAAAAAACAAAAAAAGAACATGGAGGAAATGTATGATAATGATATGTATGACCGATATTAATATTTAGTTATAGGGGGACCCTAAAATCCGGGTCCCCAAAACTAAATACTACTTGACTTCAGTAACACTTCCCCAATCCACATATAGTTTTTTAACCTTTAGATCCGGAAATTCAGCCAAAATTAGCTTCTCCGCTTCGCGAAGCTTTTTGACATGAAAAGCTTTTTCTTTTGTCTTATTGTAATCAAATCTTTTGCTCCCGCCATAAGCACCGCAATCAATGTGATCTGCAATCCAGACTTCTTTTATCTTGTGAAGCTTAATTGAAGTGTCAATCACTTCCAAAAACGACGTTCTTTCGTGCCTCTCTTCAAGAATAGCCCACGTTGAGCCAATGCCTGTTCTATAGTCAAATATTTCCCCAGTATGAGAAGCAACCCAATCAACCGTTTTTTTGACAAATCTTCCGTCGATGCAGGACCGAGCCAGCACATCCCATGAGTGCAAATGTTTCATATTTCCTCCATATCAATTATTGCTCAAATTTTGTAATTTAAATTTACCAGAGAAGCGATTGCTTGTTAATATCTGGGGATCGGACCAGTACCATAAATTGCAATCCCCGTCAATATTCCCCTATCTTGACGGTCCTTATTGACGGGATGTATTTTAAGCTTGTAGAACAAGGGGTATAATAATGAATAGAGACGAGAAAAAAGATAACTCCTTGAAAAAGAATGTCATTTTTTCTTTTTCATTGATTGGACAAGTCGGTTTCGCAACCGCCCTACCTTTAGTTATCTTCGGACTACTGGGGCGGTACTTTGATAATAAATTTGAGACTTCCCCCTACCTTTTTCTTCTAGGATTACTTATTGCCACGATTCAGATTTATTTCTACATCCGCGGAATCGTGAAAAATGCGATGAAAGATTTTCGGTAACGGTTAGGGTAACGAAGCCAGTATCGTCATAAGGTAACGGTGACGCAACCGAAAGACCTAACCGATACGGGCATCGTAACCGAACAACTATTAACGAATAAATTATGGAAATTTCACTTGCTGCAGAAAAAATTGGACACATCGGATCATTTCCGATTACAAATTCGATGCTAACAAGCTGGATCGCTACGCTTCTTTTGATTGTGCTTGGTTTTTTAGCAGCTAGAAACTTAAAAGCAATTCCGCGCGGAATTCAAAATTTGTTTGAGTTGATTGTCGAGTTTCTCATGAACCTGGTCAACAGCGTGATGGACAATAAAGAACAAACGAGAAAATACTTCCCTCTTCTAGCCACCATCTTTCTCTTTATAATCACAAACAACTGGCTTGGGCTACTCCCGGGCGTCGGCACAATCGGTTTGCATGAAATGCACCACGGCAAAGAAATTTTTGTCCCTCTTCTTCGTTCTGGAAATGCCGATTTAAACACTACCTTAGCACTAGCAATTATCGCCGTGATTGCAATTCAGATATTCGGCATTATTGGCATCGGGATATTCAAATACGGAAGCAAATTTATAAACTTCAAAAGCCCGATTCTGTTTTTTGTCGGTATTTTGGAGTTAATCTCCGAGCTTTCACGGCTAATTTCCTTTTCCTTCAGGTTGTTTGGAAATGTGTTCGCGGGAGAAGTCCTTCTTGCTGTAATTGCCATGCTCCTTCCCTTCATCGCCCCACTCCCGTTTTACGGGCTGGAGCTGTTTGTGGGATTCATTCAGGCACTGGTATTTACCATGTTAACATTAGTTTTTATTAAGTCAGCAATAACCGACCACAGCAGTGAGCACGCTCACTAATTATCAATTTTCACTTCTCAATTTTCAATAAATTTCCAATGGTCAATGATCAAATGAAAAATAAATGGAAATTGAAAAATGGTAAATGATAAATTAAATCGACTGAAAGGAGATTTATAATTATGGATCCAGAAGCAATGTCCAGCTTAGCTACCGCAGGAGCAATCGCGCTCGGCGCCATCAGCCCAGCTTTAGCAATTGGAATGATCGGTTCAAAAGGGGTTGAGGCAATTGGCCGAAATCCGGAAGCAGCCGGCAAAGTTCAAGGCCCGATGATTTTGGCAATCGCCTTTGCAGAAGCTATCGCCATCTACGCCTTGGTTGTCGCCTTGATTGTGAAGTTTGTCTAATAGTTGTCAGTAAATCAGTTGTCAGTAAATCAGTTCATATTAAGAACTGACTACTGAGAGCTGACTACTGACTACTAATTTTCGGAGAAAATTATTATGGAAGCTTTAGGAATTGATTTAAAACTTTTAATCGCCCAAATCGTCAACTTTTTGATTCTTTTTATCCTGTTGTCAAAATTCCTCTACAAGCCGATTGTGAAAATACTTGATGACCGTCAGAAAAAGATTGAAAAAGGACTTTCTGATTCAGAAGAAGCAGAAAAGCAGTTGAGTAATGCTAATAGCGAAGCGCAAAAAATTAAAGACAAGGCATTCGCCGAAGCGGATCAGATTATCAAGGCAGCCAAATCCGATTACGATGCTAAAGCAATCGCCATTATTAAAAAAGCAAACGAACAAGCAGATAAAATTGTTATGAGAGCAAATGAAGAAGCTGGATTGGCCAAAGAAAGAGCACTTAAGGAGGCCAAGAAGGAACTTTCAAATGTGGTCGTATTGGCGCTGGACAAGATTGTTAATTCTGAAATGGACGCATCAATAAAAGAGAAATTAACCGAGAAAGCAATCAAGGAGCTATAATTTTCCATTTATCATTGATCATTTCTCATTAATTGAAAAATTGATCATTGAAAATTTAATGAAAATTGAAAATTGGTAAATGATAAATAATATTACGGAGTAATAGTGAAGGTTTCTCCCCAACAATATGCACAAGTTCTGGTAGAGAGCATCAAAGAAGACAATATTTCCAATGTCGTGAAAGCGTTTTGGTATAAATTGCAAAAGAATGGCCAGCATAAAGATCTACCTAAGATTCTCTCTGCCTTAGACCAGGAAAATGCCAAGTTAAATAATAAAATTTTAGCGCAGGTTTACTCTGAAAAAGCGCTTAGTTCAGATCAGTTGGACGAGATTAAAAACAAATTAAAAAGTCAGTACCAGGAAGAAGTTATAGTAAAAAATATAGTTGATCAGGATCAAGGCGCGGGATTAATTGTCAAAGTTGACGGCACGGAAATCAATTTAAGCTTGGAAAATAAGATCAATAGACTAAAACAAGCCCTCAACAATTCTTAATTCTTATTTATTAATTTTTATTCAATTTTAAAATTTAAATTTAAAAATTAGAAATTGACTAGAAATTAGAAATTAAAAATTTGAAATTAAGGCGGAGCCCATGAAAGATAATTTGATTGAAGAGCTAAAAAGAGAAATTTTAAACTTCGACGCGAGCAAAAGAGAAGAAGCTGGAGGCGAAATTGCCGAAGTCGGAGATGGAATTGTTAAAATATACGGCTTGAAAAACGCCAAAAGCGGCGAGCTTCTTGTGATCGAAACCAAATCCGGACCTGTTTCAGCTATGGCGCTCAACCTCGAAGAATCATCCATCGGCGCCATCGTACTCGGAGATTATATTGAGATTGAAGCCGGGAATAAAGTCAAAACCACAGGGAACATTACAAAGGTGCCAGTCAGTAATGACATAATTGGCCGCGTTGTTAACCCACTCGGGGAACCAATTGACGGCAAAGCAAATCCGCCAGCTGGCGGAAAATCCCACAAAGATATGCCAATAGAGAAAGTCGCCCCCGGCGTTATCACAAGAGAGGCGGTTACCGTCCCGATCCAAACCGGCATTAAAGCAATTGATGCTCTGATCCCGATTGGACGAGGACAGAGAGAGCTCATTATTGGAGACCGCGGAGTCGGAAAAACCGCCATCGCCATCGACACAATTATCAATCAAAAAGACCTGCCAGAGAAGGACCGGCCAATTTGCATCTATGTCGCCATCGGTCAAAAGCTGTCCAAAGTCGCTCGAATTGCTGCCACCCTTGAAGAACAAGGCGCTATGGACTACACGACAATTGTGGTTGCGGGCGCCTCAGATGCAGCCCCGCTTGCCTATATTGCTCCTTACGCAGGCTGCGCCATTGGTGAATATTTTATGGAAAAGGGCAAAGATGTTTTGATCATTTATGATGACTTAACCAAGCACGCATGGGCATACCGGCAAGTTTCTCTCCTGCTTCGAAGACCGCCGGGACGAGAAGCTTACCCAGGGGACGTTTTCTATCTTCACTCACGGCTTTTGGAGCGATCAGCCAGATTGAATAAAGATTATGGTGGCGGTTCAATTACCGCTCTCCCAATCATTGAAACTCAAGCAGGTGATGTTTCCGCTTATATTCCAACTAATGTTATCTCGATTACTGACGGACAAATATTTCTTGAATCCGACCTTTTCTACCAAGGCATCCGCCCCGCATTAAACATTGGCATTTCCGTCTCCCGTGTTGGCGGCGCCGCACAGGTTAAGGCGATGAAAAAAGTTGCCGGGCGCTTAAAGCTCGAGATGGCGCAATACAGAGAACTAGCCGCATTTGCCCAGTTTGCTTCCGACCTCGATCCTGACACAAAACGACAAATCGAACGGGGGAAAAGAATTACCGAAATGTTAAAACAGCCTCAATACCAACCAATGCCAGTTGAGGAACAAGTTCTTCTTATCTATGCCGCCACAAACGGATATTTGGACGGCTATGAAGTAGCAGAGATCAAACAAGCCGAAGAGGACTTGATCAAAAAAGCCAACTTAGGGATTAAAGAAGTTTTGGGCAATATCAAAAAAACCGGTGAAATGTCGGAGGCAGATGAGAAGAAATTAGTTGATTTCTTAGAGAAAAATGCAAAAAAAATCTCCGACGCAGTCGAAAAAGAATCCTCCTCCGCTAAAGCTACGGAGGACAAGAAGACCGAGAAAGAGGAAGGGAAATAATATCTAGTTTATTGTTCGAGCGTGAGCGAGAACTCTGCAACGCTAGTTCTCACTTCGTTCGAACAATAATTCGAACCGCACCTTACAAAAAGAAAAGCCGGGATCCACATACGTGAACCCCGACCGGGCGGACGGGAAGAAACTATCGGATCTCAACCTCGATATCGAGGGCTTCGAACGCAAGCTTCATCCCATCGATGATGAGATCCTGTTCGGCAGATAAGACGAACTGGGGTGCCAGTTGGACCACTAGCTTACTATCACCCTTACTGACTTGGGCAACAATACCCAGACGAGACAGCTCGTCCTGTATCTTGTCCGGAACATTATCACCTACATTCATGTCACACCTCCTTGCCTGAACATCTTTTACCACTTTTTTTAATAAATGTCAACACAAAAA
>CAYQPT010000031.1:0-9923 GCA_964419835.1 uncultured Candidatus Saccharibacteria bacterium
CAAAAAATGATACTTAGGCCTTTGACATTTTATTTGGCATTAGAAATTTTAATTTAGGATTTATCTATTTGTCCTTTTCGATGCTGATGGCGCCGTCGGGGCAGAAGTTTCTGCAGTTTCCGCAAGCAATACACTTCTCCAAGTCAACCTGCGGTACAGCGGTTGCGTAGACACCTAATTCAGAACTTACAGAAAGAGCGGCAACCGGACATTTGGCAATACATATTCCACACCCCTTGCAACGAGCCGGAATAATTTCACCGTGCTTGCCCCCGCCCTTAACTAAAATGGTCTTTGTTTTTAATTTAAATACTGCTTTAGAGAATTTATCCTTTTCCAATTGTGTTTCCCTGCCAAAAAGCAACGCCTGCTTGTTAAAATCTTCAATTTCTTTTGTTTTAAACTTTTTGCCCAAAACTTTTAAAACAATTTGCCAGATGTCATCTTCAGAAATTCCAATTAATTTAGTAATTGCTCCTAGGATAATAATATTGAATGAGCGGGGATGGAATTGCTCTAATGCAATCTTAGTAGCAGGAATTCCAAATATCTTAACAGATGTTTTTGGCAGATCCTTGGCAGAAATAGTAGAGCTGTCAAAAATGACTTTCGTTTCAGGCCCAACATAATTCTCGACAGATTTAATAGCTCTGGACTGCAAAATTATTACATAGTCAGCAGTATCAAATTTGGGATAACGGATTACTTTATCATGGATAGTAATGTGTGCGACAGAAGGAGTACCACGTTGCTCTACACCAAAAACAGGCATATACGCAACATAATACCCGGCATCTGCAGCGGCAGCTGTTAAAATCTTGGCGATTGTTTGAATACCTTGACCACCCTCACCAGTTATGGTTATGTTAATTTTCTTTCCGCCAGAGGCGGATTTCATTATATTCAACATTATTCTCCTTTCTCTGCTTTTAGCTCGCCAATAGGAAAATATTCTTCCATTTCTGATAATCTTGCGAAACACTGCTTAGCGTTTGCCTTCCAGTTTGTAGGACAAATTGAGAGGACTTCAACAAAGGAAAAAGAATTGTTTTTGATTTGATTTTCGAGTGCTTTTTTAAATGCGTTCTTTACTAATATCGGCTTGGAGACAGACACTCTAGTTACGAGAGCTTTTTTATTGGCAACCTGCCGTACCAGCTCCGGACCCATAAAGCCATCTCCAAATTCTTCTAGTTTACCCATTGGGGAGGTTGAAGTAATCTCACCGGGCCTCGTTGTTGGCGCCATTTGTCCGCCCGTCATTGCATAGTTACCGTTATTAACCAAAACTACAGTAATTGGATTATTGCGAAAAGCAGCGTGAAGAAGCGACTGCAATCCGATAGCATAGCCGCCCCCATCTCCCATGTAGGCGATAGCAACCCTTTTAGCTTTTACTGTTTTATAGCCAACCATTACCGGAGTGGTTCGTCCGTGATGAGTTTGGATAGTATCAAAATCAAAGAAATTCCAAGCGAGTAAAGAACAACCGATATCAATTCCGAGCGTTGTTTTATCCTGAATATCTAGCTCATCAATTGCATATCCAAGCTGCTTTAAAGTGATGCCATGTCCGCAACCGGGGCAGAACAAATGCGGTTTAGATTTACCATACCATGATTTTGGCATTATATTTTCCATATTTGATCCTTCACGCAATTAATATTCTTTTAATAATTTCCTTAGCAGTAAAACTCTCTGCCGGCTTTGAAATCTCCAAGATTTTGGTTTTTAAACCACTAGCTTCATATTTAACAATTCTGGAAAACTGATTTAAAGCCGATTCTACTACATATGCCTTGGTTTTATTTCCCAGTGCCTTTCTTAGTGCTGTGCCGGGAAACGGATGAACTGTGATTGGTCTAAATAAACCAATTTTCTTTCCACTGCTGCGCATAATATCGACCGCATCTTTTACGGCGTCGGCAACAGAACCATGAGCAATAATAACTTCCTTAGCTCCGGCTAATTTATAATTTTCAAATTCAACGATTTTATCTGCGGCTGATTTCCAAGCTTCAATGTTCTCCTTTAACCGTGCTCCAAATGATTCTTCACTGCTGTAACAATTTCGAATATGTGTAGGTGTTTTATTCTCTTTCAAAAGTGGAAAGCTTTTAACTGAATTAATCGGCTTTAAAAGTTCCGTTTTAACCTTCATTTTAGACAAATGCCCATCACCCAAAACAAAAGCAGGGAACTGGTATTTCCAAGCTGTAGAAAATGCTTTGATAGTCAAACTGTACATTTCCTGTGCATTTGAAGCGGAATATACAAAACGGAGTCCGTCACCATTTCCCCCAAAAGCTGCCAGATTAACCTCTTGCTGTGAGAAGTTGACCGTTCCGGTAGATGGACCCCCCCGTTGCATCACAATGCACACAAATGGTATACGTAAATTCTCGCACATCGAGAGAGGATCCTGCATTAAGGTATGTCCCGGTCCGGCGGTTGCCGTAAAAGACCTACTCCCGCCTAAAATTGCTCCGGAGACAGCAAAGCCGGCGGATGTCTCATCTTCAGTTTGTAAAAATTTTAGCGTTTTGTCCTTCTCTACTGCGTCTATAAATCCCTGCATTATTTCCGTTGAAGGCGTAATTGGATAACCAAACATTGAATCAGCACCAGCTTCTAGTGCACCCAAAACCGCCGCTTCACAGCCAGTGATTAATTGTTCCTTTTTCATATATATTTCCTCTCTCTTTAGTACGAGTCTTATTACTTTTCAATAATTCGGGTATCGACGATATAGAAATCGGGATATTCCGCAATTAAGGGATTGAAATCTATCTCAGAGATATTTTCATAACTGTCAGCAAACTTGGCAGTATCTACTATAATCTGAGCCAATTTATCTAAATCATATTTATTCTGACCGCGAGCACCATTTAGAATCTGCCCCATTTTAGTTTCTTTAATCATTTCTTTCGCACCCTCCAAAGTAATTGGCGCAACTCGATAAGAAATATCTTTATAAATTTCTGAGTAAATTCCGCCTGTTCCAAAAGCAATCAATGTTCCAATCTGTGGATCTCTCTTTATTCCTAAAAATATTTCGATTTTTCCACGTACCATTTTACCAATAATTACCGGTGAGCCCAACTCGGAAAAAGCCGCTTTTAGGTCAATATCATTACTGATATTTAGCTTCACTCCGCCGCTATCCGACTTGTGTGAAATTTCCGGTTTGGCAGTTTTAAGAACGACGGGGTAGCCGATCTTTCCTGCTGCCTCTTTCAGTTCTTCCAGAGTTTCAACTTGCAGATATTCCAAAACGGGCAAATTAAATTTTTTAAGAATATCTTCTTTGTCATTAATGTTAAATTTCTCACTTCCTGATATCCCAACGGAAATTGCTGATGTGCCCTTATTAAAGGAGACCAGCGCATTAACCGCTGCAACGGCCTCATCGGGGCTTCTATAGCATGGTTTTCCCGACTTTTCGATCGTCTCTCTCGCTCCTTCTAAGTTTTCCCCACCAATGAATGCGCAAATGATTGGTTTCACGGTCTTAAAATCAGCAATCTTCTTTGCGGTTTCGAAAACATTGGTTGATGATTGAGGGGTTAATAATACAGTAATTCCGTCAACATTTTTGTCTCCTGCGGCAGCAACTAATGCATTTTCGTAATCAGTTTCACTGCCATCGCCAAGCACATCAATTGGGTTGCTCGTATTTGCGCAAGGACGGCATTTTCCAGCCAAATCTTGCTCGGTTTTGGGATCAAAAGTTGCCAAATTTAGGCCGTAGTCAGACAGTTCGTCGCAAGTAACAATTCCAGGACCGCCTGCATTTGTGATGACAGCAATGCTATCGCCACCAATCTTTTTGGTGTTTGAAAATAATTGGCAGAATATAAATAATTCCGATAAATTATTTGCCGTGATAACACCAGCTTGCTTTAAATAAGTCTCAGTTGCAAGGTAGGATGAAATCAATGAACCTGTGTGTGACGAAGCAGCTTTTGCCCCGAAGCTTGTTTTGCCACCAAACAACACGATTGTTGGTTTTGTTTTTGAATATTTCGCAAAAAGTTCTGTCAGCTCTTTGCTTGCAGTTAATTGTTCAAGATAGGCAACGATTACATCTGTTTCAGGATCATTATAAAGATACTCGAAAACCGCTTCCTCATTAATATCTGCTTTATTGCCCATCGAAAAAATTTTACTAAATCCTTCAGCGGCAGAATCCGACCAATCTATTAAAGCTGTTATCATGGCGCCTGATTGGGAAACCAGGGAAATATTGCCTTTCTTTGGCATAGACTGCGAGAAGGAAGCGTTTAGATTGGCATTTGTATTAATAAAACCAAGACAGTTGGGACCGAGCATTGCCATATCTGCTTTTTTGCAGATATCAGTGATTTCTGTTTGCAATTTTTTACCTTCTTCTCCCGTTTCACCAAATCCTGCACTAATCACTATTACAGATTTTACATTTGCAGCAGCACATTCTTTTAATGACGATGCAATATAGGGAGCTGGGATAACGACTACCGCCATGCCAATGTCTTCCTTTACTTCTGAAATAGAGGAGTATACTTTTCGTCCTAAAATTTCGCCGCCTTTTGGATTGACCGGAAAGATTTTTCCGTTGTAGCCGCCTTTGATCAGATTATCTAGAATCTGATGACCGATCTTACTTGGTTCATGCGAAGCGCCGATAACGGCAACTGATTTTGGCTTTACTAGATTTTCAATTCCATCCATATTATTCCTTTATACTTACTTTTTGACTCCAACTAAATTCTTGCCGGTCATAGAATTAGGGATCGGAAGGTTTAATAGTCCAAGGACAGTCGGAGCAATGTCTATTAAGTTGTTCTTCTTACGAATTATATCATACATTGCTTCATTTTCAATACTGGCAGGCATTGTCTTTGCCTCCGTTTGGTTGGATATCAGGAGAAATGGAGTCGGTGAAAGCGTACGGTGGTTTAAAAGTTCGTATCCATTTCGATGAACCATTTTTTCAGCATTTCCGTAGGATGAAGTAATTATCAACTTTCCATCTAGTGATAAAATCTTTTTCGCCAATATCACTAAGTAATCATCAATAATTCTTGTTGCAACAATGGCTTGATTAAAATTGCCATTGGATGCAATGACATCTAACGCAGGAATGTGGGCAAATGTAAACCTGTGTCCGCTTCCTGCACCGTTGGCGGTATGTTTAAATATTTCTAAAATTGCCGGCTTTGGATCCTTGTAATATTCATCTGGAGCAGCGACGGGATAGAACGCCTGTTCAATTTTTTCTTCACCAACACCTTTATTGAGTAGTGATTTTAACTCCAATAACCTATTACTATCTGAAATATAGATTTGGCTTATTTTATTTCTATCTAATATCAAGGGTATATCTTCATAGAATTGTCTGGATAAAATTGTACGAAGATGGGGTTCCCTAGGCAGTACATAGTCAAAAAATGTCAAAACGGATAAAAATTTGGGTGCAGAAAAATCATTTCTGCCACCTCGAGACATTAGGGCAGAAATTAAATTGGAGATATTTTCATTGTTATGATTGAAAAAAATAACACAATCCAGATCAGAAATCGTGCCAACTGGCCGGCCTTTGTAAGAGATGACCGAAGGCGGAAACCTATCAGGAGAAGACACTTTTGTCTTATTTTGGGAAATCGCCTGATCGGGGGATAAATAGATATTTCCGCGTCCTTGTATTAGGGCTCTAATTCCTTTTAAAAAGTTAGCGTATTCAAGACGGCTTTTATACCAGTTTTGGAGATAAAAACTGCCGATGATTGTCGCAATTTCTCCTATCCCAATAGTTTCCAGTTTGGATCTAAGCAGATTTAACCTATCCACAACTTGATCAAAATTCGTGCCCTCTGAGTTATCTAAAATTAAATGCAAATAAACTTTGTAGATGTTTTTTTGTTTGGCAATCTTAAGAAGTGAAATAAGATGGTTGATGTCTCCAAATTCATTACCTGGTCCTCCCAAATTTCCAACAAAATGAATAGAGGAATTGCTTTTGGTAACTTCTGTAAGTGAAGCATCAACAACAGCATTGTCATAAATGCCTTCCGATGATATTTCATTATTAATAAGTTCCTGATTTGATTTTACGGAGACACCGGAAAGAAGCGCCTCTAAATATATCCCTTTATTGTCAAATGAAGAAGCAGTTTCATTCCTAAGAGGTGAAAGCACGGCGTTGAAATGAGTTCGCCAAAGCGAATTGAAATTCTTTGGATCCGCAGAGGCGATAGCATTTCCTTTCCAAGATGATGAAATACCAAAACCAGGGATATCTAGTAATACTATTGGTTGCTCCATAATAAATTTACCTGCTTATTAATGATTCAGCACTCATTGATTTTGGTTTCTCCATCTCCATGAACTCTAAGATTGTCGGAGCAACCGAGGAAAGGTTGCCGCCGGCAGAAAAAGTAACCAACTTATCCTTGATGCTATTGCTAAACAATATAAACGGAACTGGGTTAGTTGAATGCTCCGTATCAGGTGATCCTGTCTCGGGATTAACCATTTGTTCTGCATTGCCGTGATCTCCCACAAAAAAGGCGCTGCCGTCCAAATTCAATATTTCTGCCATTACCCTTCCAATACAATGATCAACAAATTCCACCGCCTTCACAGTGGCACTTAAGCTGCCAGAGTGACCAACCATATCCGCATTAGCAAAGTTGACAATAAAACATTCATATTTATCCTTTTTAATAGTGCGGATAAGATTATCCATTACTGCTTCTGCTGACATATGAGGACAGAAATCGTAAGTCTTAAAATTTTTCGGTGACGGCACCATTTGACGGTCTTCTCCTTTAAATGGACTTTCTACACCTCCATTAATAAAGTAGGTGACATGCGGATACTTTTCCGTTTCTGCAATGTGAAACTGGGACAGTCCATTGTCAGACCAAACCTTGGAGAGCGGCTCTGCAATAATCTCCGGCCTGAATATCGGATGGCCGGGAATACCATCTTGGTATATTACAAAAGAGGCAAAATACAAATTTTTCAGCTTTTTCCGGTCGGGAAACTGAACAACCTTATCCGCCAAAAATGCTTCTGTTATCTCTTTTGCGCGATCGCTTCTAAAATTAAAAAATATGATTGCGTCACTATCATCAATAGAAACCGCCTCATCTGTTATCGAGTTAATTATTCTTGGTTCGATAAATTCATCTGTCATACCTGAAGCATAAGCTTTGGAAAAGGCGGAACGGAGTGTTGGAAACCTATCACCTTCCGACTTCACTAACATATTATACGCTCTTGCAATCCGCCCCCAACGGTTATCCCTATCCATTGCAAAAAACCTACCTGACAGTGACGCAATTCTCCCCACGCCGATCTCTTTTATTTTTGATTCGACCTCCTCCGCAACTTCAATTCCACTCATAGGATCTGAATCGCGTCCATCGGAAAAAAGGTGAATATAGACCTTGTTGAAACTTTTTTCTTTAAATAATCGAAGTAGGGCATAAAGATGATTAATGTCACTATGGGTTTTTGTTTTTGACATAAGCCCCATCAAATTTATTTTTGAGTTGTTTTTCTTAGCATGGTCAATTGCATCAAGAATCACCGGATTCTTAAAGAAGGATCCGCTTTCAATCTGAGCATCAATCAAACCGGCATCCTGTTTTACAATATGACCGGCTCCAATGTTTAAATGACCGGCTTCAGAGTTGCCTTGAGAGTTTTGAGGAAGACCAACAAATTCTCCGGAAGCGTTTAGTTCAGTGTGAGGGTAATGCTGCCACAACAAATCAAAATTCTTTGTTCTGGCCTGAGAAATAGCATTGCCACCCCACGCCGGAGCAATTCCCCAACCGTCAAGAATGATGAGAGCGATCGGTTTTTTGTGTCTTACCTGCACTACTTCCCTCCTAGATTAACTGCAAAAAAATACGAAACTTCTGTTCCATTTCATTATATTTTTAAAGCGGCTTAAATACAAGCAAACAACTATGAAAGCTTCGGCATTTATTGTAATATTTTAGTTATGAATATTATTCAATCAAATCAAATCAATATGCGAGATGCCGCAATGGTAATTAAAAGCGGGGGAGTTGCAGCTGCTCCTTTTGACACGGTTTATGGCTATCTATGTGATTCAAAAAATGAAAAAGCTCTGTTGAAAATTTTTGATCTTAAAAAAAGACCTATTTCAAAAACAATCGGGTTGGCAGTCTCGGACATTACTGAACTAAAAAATATTACGGAATTATCACAAGAACAGGAAAAGCTTATTTCCAAAAAGACACCTGGAAGATATACTTTTATAGTTAAAGCGAAAAAAGATACCGGATTACTTAATTATTGCATCCAAAACGGCACAATTGGAGTAAGAATCCCTGATTCAGATTTTATCCTAAAATTAATCAGAGAAGCCGGAGGAGTTGTAGCCCAAACTTCCGCAAATGTTTCCGGGATGCCGAATTGTTATTCAATTGATGATTTAAACAATCAATATGATCCTTCGGAGCTTGGCAAAGTTGATTTGATTATAGACGGCGGAGAAATAAGAAATCAGGGAGCTTCAGAGATTATTGATTTGACTGGCAGTGAGCCCAAAATCATTGAAAGAAGCTCGTAAATTTGGTAATATGAATATCGTGCCCGAGTGGTGGAATGGTAGACACGCAGGTCTCAAAAACCTGTGAGCGCAAGCTCATGTCGGTTCGACTCCGACCTCGGGCACCAAATTAGAAATATAAAACAATATTTAAACGCAGGTTCGATTCTTTACCCTTGCACCGATCTGCCGGCTGGCGGATTCTGGTGCAGAGCCACCCGCGGCACCAAAAAATGTTGCTAAATCTTTAGCGGCATTTTTTGTATTTGAGCGGCAAATAAAAATTTGGTATAATTAGACTGTTAATAATACAATTTAATGCGGGAGAGAAAATGGCAAACGAAAAAGAATCATGTTGTGAACCTAAGGGAAAAATGGGGGGATCTGGAGCAGCTGGAGGGGGAATTTACGGCCTAGCTTTTATCGGCGCGCTTGTTTACTTCATCCAGCATGCCGACACATTTTGGATGGGAGTGCTTGGTTTCTTTAAAGCCCTTCTTTGGCCAGCATTTCTAGTCTACAAGCTACTCGAATTTTTACAGATGTAGAGAAATGAGATTTTCATAAAAATACTACCAACTTACTTGGTAGTATTTTTAAATATCCGACAATAAATTGTGTCTTTTGGGAGGAGTAGCAGGCGTCGCCCGCTACTCCTCCGGCTCATTTGGACCCCTCAAAGCATCCTGTTCCTCGAGGTGTCTGATCAATGCCCGATCGTGCTCAATCCCTCTCATCATTCTGCGGTTTATGAAATGACTCATAATCATGAATGACAGAAAAGTGCTGTACACGTTAAACAGACACAGAGACCAAAATGCCAAGCTCCCGATGTTACCACCGGGAAAGAGCTGGTCGAAACTAATTGGCATATCCTGCATTACCAGTCGCACCGTAGTGTACGCAAGATATCCAACCGCCCAGTATGGGATAGCCAGCGTAGCCGCTTTACGCCATTTTCTCCACCGTTTGGGCAGTTCCTAGTAAAGACGGAACCACGACAATCCGAGAGATAGCCGTGACGATATAGCAACGAGCACCATTCCCACAAACCAACATGTGATATTGTGGTAATAAACTGAAGCAGCCCAGAATACCAAACCGTATGCACTAAGGACACAGCAGAGCAGCTGTCCACCTGTCGGAAGCATCCACGCCCTGATGCCAAACTTGCTCAAATATCGAAACGCAAGAAGCTTCCATTTGCGGATTACTCTCAATGTCATCACCTCTTTTCTTGATCTGAGAGTTACGCAGAATTACTATGCTATAAAATAACAATTTTGTAAACACTTTTAAAACCGTGAATCTAAAAACCTAAATACTCATGATCTGATAACCAAGAATTACTCTG
>CAYQPT010000032.1:0-9849 GCA_964419835.1 uncultured Candidatus Saccharibacteria bacterium
GTAAGGACAGGTCTAAAATTGTCAAGGTCGTTCCTTTTTAACTATTAAGGGACAGCTTTCATTGTCGAGGCTCCACCTTGACAATTTTAGCGTGCTGTCCTTGTCCTCTTGTCAAAGGCGAAAGGTCGATCGCTTTTTAGCTTAATTTTAATTTGACAGGAGGTTAATATGACATTAGAGCAAATTTGTGAAGTTTCAAGGGTTTCTATGTTAAACGATAAGTTTAGAAAGTCAGGTTTTGGAGTGGTCTTAACTGGTGGTGTTCAATCGGTTCGGGATTTGAACGGTTTGATGAGAGCTATTCGAGAATACGACAAGTTCACGCCAGATAATGACCCGTATTTTGAGCACGACTTCGGCAGCTTAAACTGGTACGGAGATAAAGTATTTTGGAAAATAGATTATTACAATCAGGAATTGAATCAATGGGAAGATCCGCTTTCACCTGAATGTAACAGAGTGATGACTGTAATGCTTGCAGAGGAATATTGATGAATCAGAAGAATGAGGCCTCTAGAGTCCGTTATGGATTCTGGAGGCCTTTTTTCGTTCTCTTGCTCGGTCTACTTTCTTAAATCGGGCATTTTTTTATCTAGATAAGCATCAACTTGTTTTTCTATTTTCTCCTTTTCTGCTTTGTTGGGTTCTTTGTTTTGGGATAGCTCCCGACTAAACGCTTTCACTACACATTCATACACTACTTCCATATTTTCTCTGCCTAAGAACAAACGGAACCAAAGGGTTTTGCCGTCTTGAGACATAATATCTCTGGGTTTAAGTCTGCCTGTTTCAATTAGCTTTTTCGTTGTTCTGCGGTCAACCTCGCAAAGATGTCTAAATTCTTCTTCGGTGAACCAGTTTTTTCTGCTTCTGTTAACGCTTGCAGGAATTACTTTCTTGGTTATCGCGTTTTTGCATGTCATACACTTTAGGCCGTTTCGATCAAACCAAGAATCCTCAGCTTTCATCGGCTTACTGCAGATTTGGCATCTTTTACCGTCTACCTCGAGATGAAATCCTCTTTTTTCTGTTTTAAGCCTATTTTCCAGTGCTGCTTTTTTATAGTACTCGTCCATCCAGGATTCAACGAGGTATTTCATTTTTACCAACTCGATCTTTTGCTGTTCTATTTCCTGCTCGTTAGGTTCTCTGCCGTATGCCTCTTGCCATGTTTCTTTAATGAGTAATAGCTCCAATTCATTGTAGTCGCGATCGATCTTATTTTCGGTTTGGAAGCCATACAAAGATGATTTTAATGCTCGTTCGACATATTTATTAAACTCCGAACACTTTTGCGCAAAATTATTCATTTTACTCCTTCAATTTGTTAAATACTTTTCCATATATCGCCAGTAATGCCGACTTCTTTGACTTCGTCGGCTAAGGACAGGTGGATTTTAAAGGAGGGCTCCTCGAAGTTTCTAAGCTTTGTTTTAGTGTAGCGTTTAATATATGTGTAGGCCGAGTTGTTGGGGCAGATAATAAGCGTTGTCGGCGCAGGACTGTTGGTTTCAGCTTCCCATTCGTTGCTTTGGAGAAAATACAAATATCGTTTTATTCTTTGCCTTAGTCGCTCAGTCGGCAGATCCTGAAATACTTCCAGAAAATAGCTTTTGGATTTTTCGGCCTTCTGCTCGATGTATGCGTCCGGCATTAAGTCGCAGAGAAGTTCTTTTTGAGGCGAATTTTGGTAATCGCTTTTAAGAAACATTGAGAAATTAATTTTATCGTTCGATCTTTCTCTCAAATCCAAGTGGATGTCGGCTAAGAGTTGTTGCTTGGTGATGAAGGCGTCTGATCGGCGGTTTTCCAAATGGTACTTTTGCATGGACTTTGTATCGTTGCCGGTGGTTTGTTTGGTATAGATTATGCCGTTTTTGGCCATGTAATATATTGTCGGTTCCGGGCTGTTTGTTCGTCTGTATAGTTTGGCGATATATTGTTTTTCCGTTAGGTCTTTAAGCCATAGGTTAATGGTTTTGTAATCCTTGTGGTTTAGAAGCTTTTGAATTTGGGTTCTGTCTAGAAATCTAAATCTAAAAATATGCTGTAATATTTCTTGTTGTTTTTGTGTGATTGAAGGCAAAGTTATCATTTACATTTTCCCATTCCAGCCTAACACCGTTTATGTAATGAATAGAAACAACGGTTTTAACAAATTCAACCTCAAAATTGGCGAAATTTTGCCCTAGGGCTTAGGGCAAAACTCCTTCCTCTTTGGGCTGTCTTTTCTTGGCGGTTTTTGGCTTTGTTAGTTCCTTTGGTTCTGGTATTTTAATTGGTTCTTCGATTATTTCTTTTGTTAAATCCTTGGCTTTGATGGCATAGAGTTTTCGCGATTCATTCATCGCCAGTTCGGCGGTTTTATCACTTCCTTTGACTGTGAAATTGTCCGCTTGAGCTAAAAAGGTATCCTGTGCTTGTTCTACAGATATTTTCATATAGAAGTTGTAAAGTGGGAGGTTGGCAATCTCGTGCTTTGCAACTTCGGGAGAAAAGATCGGGAGGATAAACTGCTCATCTTCGGGATTGGCGGTTTTAAAACAAATGACTGTACCGACATTGGCCAGTATTACTTTAATAATATCTCGATCTGTAATTTGAGAAATGGATTGATGGGCGAGAATGGTTGCCAAGTGATATTTTCTGGCTTCAGACACCAGCTCGGAAAAAGTCGGCGTGGCGAAGTTTTGGAAC
Source organism: uncultured Candidatus Saccharibacteria bacterium (assembly GCA_964419835.1). GTDB lineage: Bacteria > Patescibacteriota > UBA1384 > XYA2-FULL-43-10 > 1-14-0-10-43-13 > CAYQPT01. Next base: position 2,698 of record CAYQPT010000032.1, read on the forward strand.
TCATCTACATAGAGATAAAAATCCCGTCGCTTTTCTTCTGGTATTAACGCCCGTCGCAAAGCGGCCAATTGGATTTTTGAAATAACGAGCGAGCCGAAGAAGCTTGATTCATCTTCGCCAATTTTGCCTTTGGATAGATCGCAAAGCAAAATTTTGCCCGAGTTCATAATATCCTCAAAGTCTAGCTTGCTTTTGGATTGCTTTAAAATGTTGTAGTTAATCGGAGAACTTAAAAGTCCGCCGATCTTATTGGTAATGGGCGAGATAACGGTATTCTTTTGCAGGTTGCCGAGTTTTTCAAATTCATAAACCCAATAATCTTTGAGGACTTTGTTATTTAATCCGGCGACAACTTCTTTGCGGTATTTGGTTTTAGTCAGCAAATCAAGAATAGTTTGCAATGTCGGTTCGGGCGTGTCTAAAGCTGTTAAAATGGTGTTTCGCAAAATGTATTCCATTCTCGGCCCGAAAAACTTTGCGTCGTAGAATTTTTGAATGATTGAGATAATGCTTGAGGTTACAAGCGACTTTTGTTTTTGCAATTGACTGCCAGTTAGGTTATCCGCCTTAATTTCCATCAAGTTTAAAGCAACCGGATATTCATCGTCATCGGGAGCAAACCAAACTACATCTTTTAATCGTTCTTTGGGAATAACACTTAGTAGTCTTTCGATAAGCTGGCCATGAGGGTCAAGAACTCCCACGCCTTTCCCATTTACGATGTCTTGATAAATCATATTGGAAAGCAGAGTTGTCTTGCCTGAGCCGGTAGCACCCAAAATGTAAGTGTGCCTTCGGCGTTCTTCCAGTGTCTGGCCGATAGCCGTTTCGCTTCCGCCATAATTGTTTTTGGCAAAAACATTGTCGAATTTGGTCGAAGATTGCTTGAAGGATAGAGGCGCAGGCAATGGCTGGCTTTTGCTTTTAACCATATCTTCGGTTTTGGTGGTATCCATATATGGGAAATGGTAAATATCCGATAGTTCGGAAGCGGAAAGTATAGGATTGCCGGTTAAGGATACTTGTCTTGCTACAAACGAAGATTTTGGCGGGAAGATTAAAGGCATCAAGCCCTTAGTTTTTAATACAAGTGATTGGTAAGCACTACCCAATGAGCCAAATGAGGCCAAAAAGCCGGAGATTTTCAGGTGATAATGCTCTGAATCGCTTGAGCGAACGAATAACCTAAGCGAAGTTTCAAACATTGGTTGATCTATTTTTTCTTTAACTTCGGCTTGAAGCTGTTGCTCGTAGGGATTTTGAACTTCTGATACATTCACAACTACCGCCGGCTCATTCTTGAAAAACGGCACAGTTTCACCTTTGGTGTCCCAAGAAGCGATTATCATACTGATAATAAACTTAACGATAAACTGAACCGCTAAAGCAAAGAACTTTAATATTGCCCAAGGAATAGCCATTAGCTTCTCTAAATAGTTTGGAAACAATTTATCTGCCAACGAACGATTGGCATAAATTCGCTGTTGTATCGAACTCATGTGTCGCAAGGCAGAATTATGGCTGTATTTAGTTATCGGGGTTACGACTGCCTGAAACGCGATTAACTCATCTGAATTTAATTTTGTCATATTGCCGGTTAGATAAGCGATAGGGTCATGCTCGTCTAAGGTTTTATGCTTCTGCAGAGGCAGAACAAAGTCGCTAGCCAGTTTTAGCTCGATTATTCCTGTCTTGCCGGATTGGTTCTTCATATCGGTTGGCAGATAGTCTTTAATCTCTTTTATCTTGAGTCCTGGCAAAAAAGATAGCAGGCTCTTTTGGATAACTGAAACATCGGACAAAGGAATTCCCAAAATATATCTAATTCCTTCATCTCTGCTTGCGACTATTTCCAACGCATACTGCTTTTTATGCCCCAAGAGCTTATGGCTGAACTTTTTCTGCCCAGCTAGATTATGGAGCAAAGAAAATAGCTTTTCGGTAGCATATGCCGATTTGCTAGTAGTTGAGGGAAAAGTTAATTCGAGAAAAACAAGCTTTTGTTTTCTGTTTATTATTCGCCAGCCATATTTGCGCAAAAAATAAAGATAGACAATTACAAAAACACCACCGGCTAGGGTGGCAACAACGAGAACAAATGAGAGAGATGAAAGAAAGTTGAAAAACGACAGCTTCCAGCTTATCGGGCCTGGAATTATTATGGTCGTATACATGAATATCTTTTGCAATAGTGTCAGTGGAGCATGAGTTTGCAGAGCGTGCAACAGATCAACTGCAAATTTGCCGTCATTTGGTGATGGCGTGTAGTTTGCGGTCAAAGTATCTTGAGAAACTTGAAGGAGAGAAAACGAGGCCAATTTGCGCTCCTTTCCCTCCTATTGTTAATCCTCAAGCGTAATCTAACATAGCTACTCTGTAATTGCAACAAGTTTTTAGCTCAGCGATTTGTGATATAACAAAGGTAGATTATGAAGGACGACGAAATAAAAAACATTTTAAGATACGAGTTCGGTTTCGAGGGACAGCTCTTGAACCATTTGATTATGGAATCACTTGAAACAGCAGGATTTCAAGAAAAGATAGAACGAAATTGGGAGGGCGTATTTGAGACCTCGTTTCTTGGCAAGAAAGGCACCGGCAAATACCCTTTGGCTGCAATGAAAAAGCTATGGATTGAGATTTACAACGACCCGAAGTTTCGGGATAGATTAAAGAAGAAAGAGCAAAATTGATTTGCCGGCGACTTTTTACTTCCGCTGTGCGTAAGCAAAAAGTCGCTAGTGAATACGGCACTTCGTGCCTAATAAGGAATTTTCCAACCCCTGCCCCGTTAAAGAGCATTTTCAGTCCGCCCTTCGACAAGCTCAGGGTAAACCCATTAGGACAGGCAAGGCAAGCCCCCAAGGCAAAAAGTATCCCTCCCCAGACCCCTTCCTGCTTTTTGCAAAAAAATCGCCCAATTTAGGATCCCTGTTCGTCCACCTTCGCCGAGGTTTCGGCGGATAAAAAAATCGTTCGAGCCGAGGCGAGAACACACCACCACCCCACGTCGCCCCGAAGGGGCTATGCGGGGTGTCCCGCGTAGGTTTATCCGAAGTGGGACATAAATAGTTAGCTTTTGAGCTAGCTTTTTTAGTATAATAATCATATGTACTATGCTTATTTATGAGAGTTAAATAACGGCGAATATTATTCAGGTTCTACATCTGATATCAAGAAAAGATTGGCAGCTCATCAAGCAGGTAGAAATAAATCAACAAAAGATAAGCGTCCCCTGAAGCTGATCTGGTGCGGACTGTTTAAAACAAAAAAGCTAGCCGAAGATTTTGAACAATATCTAAAAAGTTCCTCAGGATTCGCTTTTAGGAATAAGCATTTAATTGATTAACGGGGCGCATTGTAGAACATTCAATATGAAAATTCAGCCGTCGGGCAGTTTTTTTGTTTACAAACATAAATTTTATGATATAATCCAACCAGCATTGACACAGGGGGAAACCAATGGAAGGCCTAGCCGTGATTTTGTTTCTGCTGATTATCGCCATCCTGCCTTTGGAACCCCTGAACAGGGCGTTCCGATGGTTTGGCAAGCTCAGCGAGTGCTGGTCCAAGAGCGTGTCTGACTGCTATCACCAGCTTATTGAGCGGGTTAAACGTTCCCGTCGCAGTAAGCATCGCAGGCGACCTTAGCTTTTTGCAAGCGAAGGTCGCATTCTTTTTCTACCGGCACATTTACTTTTTCGGTGAATCTGGTATTATATCTTGCATGGATCTTGAGGAGGATGACGAATGGATTCGTTGTGGGCAGGATTGTTTGTTTTTACATTGTGCACGCCCTCTTGGCCTTTGGCCTATAGGGCATTGACGTTTCCGTTGACGCCGGTTGACTCTAAATCTCTGTATTTTGACAGCGAAAAAGGGGAACCGACATTCGAGTACCCTTTGGGCCAATGCAGAGTTAGGAGGCCAGAGGACTAAACGAGCTGTGGGCGGTCTCGTAGACCGCCCAGAACATCAAAAATATAAATCTCTCTTTCCCTGTTCGATCAAAATTAGCCGCTTTGCGGTTTCTTTTTTTGTCTCAGGATTTTCTATTAGTTCGAAATATTTTTCCAACACTTTTTGTCCCAGTTTTTTTATCTCTGGGTTGGCATAATCTTCCAAATATTCTTTAAAAGTCAAAATCGCATTTGGCCGGCATAGATTGTGAATGTTGCCCGGTTTTGCAATTTCCATAAATTTTTCACCGGTTCTGCCTTTTCTATAACAGGCAGTGCAGAAACTTGGAAGAAGATCTTGTTTTAGGATGCTCTCGATTATTTCCGGCACATCTCTCTCATCGGACAAAGTAAATTGTTCTAAAATTTTCTTGTGTCCATAGCCACCGGGGGCAGTTCTTGAGCCGGCGCTGGTTTGAGAGATGCCAATTTTAAATGCTTTAGCTCTGGTTCTGACATTTTCTCTTGTTGAGATAATCATGCCGGTGTAGGGGACAGCCAGGCGCAAAATGGCAATTATTTTTAATAACTCTTCCTCTGAAACTTTGTAAGGCGAATCAAAACTTACCGAGTCGGCCGGCTGGAATCTTGGCACGGAAAAAGTATGTGGTCCGACGCCGAATTTTTTCTCTAGATATTTTGCATGAGATAACAATCCTAAAACTTCAAATTTATAATCATATAGTCCGAATAAAACTCCAAGCCCTACATCGTCTATGCCGGCCTCAAAAGCTTTGTTGTGAGCAAAAAGCTGGCGCTTGTAATCGACTTTTGGTCCTTTATGCAGTTTTTCGTATGAACTTTTATGATAAGTTTCTTGGAAAAGCTGGTAGGTACCAATGCCGGCATTTTTTAATTTTTTATAATTTTCTACTGTTGTGGCGGCGATGTTTACATTTGCCCGTCTGATTTCGCCGTTTTTACATTTTATTTTGTAAATTTCTTTTATGACATCGACAACATAGTCAATCGGATTATTTTTCGGGTCCTCGCCAAATTCCAACAGGAGCCGTTTATGTCCCATCTGTTCCAAAATTTTGACCTGCTCCCTGACTTCTTTTAAGGTCAACTTCTTTCTTTCCGATTTATTTCTGCTATGGAATCCGCAGTATTCACAATCGTTTACGCAATAGCTTGAGACATATAGCGGAGCGAATAAAACCAGCCGTTCACCGTATATTTCATCTTTAATTTTACCGGCGGTTTCAAAAATTTTATCTAAATATTTGTCGGGCGCGTTGAGCAGAAAGCCAACTTCTTTTACGGTAAGCCCTTTTTTCTTCTCTGCCTTTTTCAAAATATTCAGAACTGATTTTTCGTCTGGTTTTTTTGTGGATTCTAAAATTTGTTCAATTTCTTGCTCGTCGAAAATATCTTTTACACTTGGCATAGTTATTAGTATATTCGCGTTTTGTGCAGAGATCAAATGATAATAGTCGTATCAAAAAAAAGGTCGGCCGTGTAAAGGACACGGTCGACCACAGTCAAACTCACGTAACGGGGTCAGGCGGGGGCGGTTGTGCCCCCCCCTTGATCGGGCTTTCTCGTCGGGTTGATCATCTCGGCAGCGACTGGAACCAAGGAGGCCTCGGCCATGTCGATGTCGAAGGTGACCGAAAAGAAGGGTTCAGTCGGGAATTCTTCCCGCTCCCACTTCAGCCGAATACTCTCCTTGTCAGCCAAAAGGAAAGCTTTCGCGACGAGTTTGTATTCAGTTCCCCCGATTCGAAGTACTTCGGGCATGCCCCTGTTTCCACTACACATGTTCTTTACAGTGTCGAGGGTTGGCGGGGCCCCGAATTCTCGGGTCTGAGCACGAGATCCTGCTAGTCGGATCATATCTTACCTCCAGTTGTCTAGCTGGCTATTATTATATACAAATAATCAAATTTGTCAATACAAATGAGATCGATTCCGGTAGCAAAAAACGTAAGTACTATCAAATTAAACCTTTTTATACTAAAATATAATTATCTTAGGAGGACGATGAAGTTTTTAATATTTTTTGTCTGTTTAGGTTTTGGCTACATTGGAATTATTTATTCCAAATGGCTGGTTGATAGTTTGGGGCGAGTTTCATGGTTTGAAGACAAGCTTGGCAGCGGCGGCACTTATTCTTTTTGGAAACTACTCGGTCTTGCTTTTATTATTTTTGGATTTGTTTACATGTTTGGTGGAATAGGCGGATAGGGTTGAAAAAAGTACGATAATGTTGTACTATATCTTAGTAATTATTTGGGCCCGTAGCTTAGTTGGTAGAGCGTCCCGATTGATCGGGAAGGTCGCCACAAATGAAAAAATATTTTATCTATATTCTTCTTCTTTCAAACAATCAATATTATATTGGTTCGTCAAATAACATAGATCGAAGAATCCATGAGCACAATGCGGGCAAAACCCTAAGCATTAAATACAAACTTCCGGCAAAATTAATATTTTATCAACAATTTGCGACACTTGTGGCGGCAAGAAAAGCCGAGCTAGCAATTAAAAGGCAAAAGAGTCGCAAATATATTGAAGAAATTATAAAAAGAGGAACAGTTTAATTTAATTCATTCCTTGGTGCAAGGGCCCGTAGCTTAGTTGGTAGAGCGCCTCATTTGCACTGAGGAGGTCGCAGGTTCGAATCCTGTCGGGTCCACCAAGGAATGAATTAAAGCTGCCTCTTTTATATTTATCTTATATGCGAGCGCTCGAGATCCTGTCGGGTCCACAAAAAAATAATCAACAAAAGTTGATTATTTTTTAAATTAAGGAACAATTTATACCGGAATAGGGAATAACTTTTACATCTGAGATCTAATTTCGGAAAGTGCGTCTTTAATCGGCATGACCGTTACCCCGCTCTGTGACAATGACGCCATCTCTGCATTGAAATCAGCTGGTGTTGATTCGAACTGGGTTGGGTTGGCTCCAACCCTATGGTAAACAATTACAAGCCAGGTTTTATCGTGCTTTGCCTTTTGGACCCATTCGTTAAACTGAGCAACAGTGGTTGTATTAGTCATATTTTGGACGCGAATATTGTAGGGATTAAAGTTATCTTTCGAGTTATATCCTTCGTCGGTGGAACGATGTGAGCTGTAGTATCTATTAATCTCACCTACGACTCTAGTGTCGTATTCGCCGTAGGGAGTTGCAAACGAGTTTATCTTACCGGTCCCAAAAATATTTTCCAGATATGATTTTGAAC
>CAYQPT010000033.1:0-9466 GCA_964419835.1 uncultured Candidatus Saccharibacteria bacterium
CAAGCGTGGAAAGCATGCTTTTTGAGTTCAAGGGGAGGTTTTTAGATTCACGGTTTTAAAAGACTTGATGATTTTATAAATTCTACCCAATGCCAAATATTAAAAATCTGCTAAAATGGAAAGGTAAACAAGCAATTAATCTCTTAGTGCCATGAAACACCATATTATTTTTACCGAAAAAGAGCTTGAGAGCGTATTCTCGGGCAGAAAAGCCAAGAAAGAGCGCTCCAAGTATTGGAATGTGTTAAAAACATTTGGGCTTTTTATTGGTATTACTCTTATAATCTTTGTGGGATTTAATTATCAGCAACTTTATAAAAACTTAAATTATTGGTATAAAACAAATTACAAAAAAACCGATCTGACGGCAGTGCAAACCGATCCGGCTTTAGACATTCTGAACAAGCTGGCACAGGATAACAGTAATACAACCCAAGCGTTGCCACCCCTTCCACAGATAAATGACAGCTCTATGGTGGTCCCATCTATTGATGTGTCAACTCCGATAATCTGGAATGTGCCAAACACATCTGAAGCCACTCTTTCAAACCTGAAAAATGGTGTGATACACATTCAGGGAACGGCACTACCCGGCGAAAAAGGAAATGTTTTTATTTCCGGCCACAGCTCGAACTATCCATGGGTAAAAAGCGATTTCAATAATGTTTTTGCGCTTTTAAACAAGGTAGTGGTTGGCGATGTAATTCATTTGAAATATCAACAAAAAGATTATATATACAAGGTTTCTGAGATTAAGATTGTAAAACCAAACGACTCGTCTGTTATGCAGTCAACAAGCTCCTCCATACTATCCCTTATGACATGTACACCGGTAGGCACAAATTTAAAACGGTTGGTTGTCATCGCCAATCAAGTTTATCCGAACTCTTCATCGAATACAAAAACGGGCACTAAAAATAATCCGACCATGCCAAAGAAACTTCATTAATAGATCAATTTAATAGCTGCACTCACCATAATGCTATCTAATGTCTGCAACCTTATAAGAATCACCGTCTTTAAAGTAAAGCTTCTCGCCCTTGTCGTTTACGAAAAAATTTGTTTCTTTATCACTATTCAAAGTAATGAGCAAAGTATCATTTGATCCGGATAATTCGACTACACGAATCTGGTCTTCCTGCTGAAATACTATATGATCACGATCAGAGGTGTACCAGATAGCTTTGTATACAGGTTTAGAAAAACGAGTAACTAAAGTATTATTATTCCAAATTTCATAGCCCTGATTAAATAATCCTGATGATTTTGTTTGTGCTAAATCATCCATCGGTGAGTTGAGCCGGTCTATTAAGCGAGCATCGGACAAGGTTGAGACCGGAGGATCGGTTTTAAATAAAACTACATTTTTGTAATCACTTACCAATTCAGATTCTATTCTGACAAATTTAGTCCACGACGAATAACCGGGAAGTGTTGCGGAAACAACATATCGGGCGGGTAACAGGTTTTTTGAATAAGGGGACTTACGAGTTTCCAGCTTTCCGTTTAAAGATATTGAGGCATTTTTGGGATAAGTGGAAACATACAATACTCCAGTGCGGGAAATTTTAAAATTTTTATAATTAAACCGATATCCTTGTGCATAGAAAAGAATTGAAAGCGCCATTACAACCACAATAAGACCAACACCAAGCTGGCCAAACAATATCTTAAATAATAGTTTTGTTCTGCGGTTATTTGCGCTCATAATTATGAGTTAAATGATTAATTAGCCGGGTAATGGGGTATTTCTGCCAGTTTGGTATACTGATAATATTTCTGCAATGGCTTAATTATATTGAAAAATAACCAAAAATACCATACAATGAAGCCAGCGGTAACTCTTTAATCAAGGATTATTATGGCAAATTTTAAAGTTGAAGGCAAGAGCAAGTTAAGCGGTGAGATAAAAATTTCCGGAGCAAAAAATGCGGCTTTAAAGATATTGCCAGCCGCCATTTTAGCGGATGGAGTTTCCATTATAAGCAATGTTCCTGAAATCTCCGACATACACCAAGTTGAAAAAATATTAGAGAGTATAGGCACAAAAATTACAGATGAAGATGGCACGGTTACAATTGACCCTAGAGAAATAAATTCTTTCGAACCGGAAGCCAAGTTAATGAAGAAATTAAGAGGATCAATAGTTGTGGTTGGTCCGCTTTTGGCAAAATTTGGAAAAGCGGTTTTCGCTCAGCCGGGCGGATGTCTTATCGGCGCCAGATCCATTGACGAACATTTGGATGTTTTTGCCCAAATGGGAGTTAAGGCATTCAAGAAAGATAATGTCTACCACTTGAAGGGTAAACCCAAAGCATGTGATATTATCCTAAATAAAATGAGTGTTACAGCTACCGAAAACGCTATGATGGCTGCCGTGCTCTCGAAAGGCACAACCCGCATTTTCGTCTCCGCTGCCGAACCAGAAATTATTGATTTAGCGAATTATCTGAACAAAATGGGGGCAAAGATAGAGGGAGCCGGCACACATACAATTACAATTACCGGAGTGGATAAACTCAGCGGAGTGGATCACAAAGTAATTCCAGATAGAATTGAGGCCGGAACATATTTAATTGCCGCCATAGCCACCAATTCGAAAGTTGCTATCGGCCCCATCATACCCGAACACCTAAGTATAGTGCTGCGAAAATTGGAATGTGCAGGAGCAAAATTTAAAACATATACTAAAAATGGCGAAGTATACATTAAGACAGAAAAGAGGGGTGAGCTAAAATCAAACGGATTGGACACAAGAACATATCCCGGTTTTCCAACTGATTTACAATCTCCCTACGCCGTGCTGATGACTCAAGCAGAAGGTAAAAGCCAAATATTTGAAACCCTATTTGAAGGCCGCTTTCTTTACTTGGATGAGTTAAAAATGATGAATGCAAGAGCAGAGGTGTTAAGCCCTCATATTATCCAGATTTATGGTCCGACAAAATTGAAAGCAAACCACATTTCCAGTAGAGACATTCGCGGCGGCGCGGCTTTGGTAATTGCGGCCATGCTGGCAGAAGGCGAAACAATTATTTCTGATATTGAATATGTGGATCGCGGATACGAAAAGATGGATGAGAAATTGCGCAAAGCCGGAGTTAAGATAGAAAGAGTCGAATAACCATGGTTAGAAAGATTGCAATCGATCTGGGTACAACCAATGTCTTGGTCTATCTTCCCAAAAAAGGAATTGTTATTTCAGAACCTTCCGTGGTAGCTCTTCAGGCATCAAATAATCAGGTTATGGCAATTGGCGAAGAGGCAAAAAAGATGATCGGACGAACTCCTGAAAGCATCATCGCCGCAAGCCCATTAAAAGACGGTGTTATTGCCAATTTCCGTATCGCCGAAGCAATGCTCCGATATTATATTAATAAAGTTTCCGGCAACATCCGGCTTTTCAGACCGGACATTATGGTCTCTGTGCCGGCCGGAATCACTTCAACAGAACGGCGAGCTGTTATTGACGCCTGTAACGCCGCCGGAGCAAAACAGACTTATATTATCAAGCAACCATTAGCGGCGGCATTAGGCGCCGGCGTGCCAATTGCCGCACCAACCGGAAATATGATTATTGACATCGGGGGAGGCACGAGCGAAGTTGCTGTTATCTCATTGGGCGATGTTGTAGCATCATCTTCTGTGCGCGTTGGCGGAAATCAATTCGATGCAGCAATTGCTCAATATATAAGAAAAAAACACAACTTAATCATTGGCGAACAAACCGCCGAAGAAATTAAGATAAAGATTGGCTCAGCTCAAAATCCGAAAAAGGAATCAAAACTGGAAGTCTCGGGTTCAAATGCAATCAGCGGTCTACCTGAAAGTATTATGGTTACCTCTGAAGAGATTGTTAAAGCCATAAAAACCCCGATGTTAGACATAATCAACGCCGTTAAAGATGTCCTGCAAAAAACTCCTCCCGAACTCGCTTCAGATGTAATGGATAAAGGGATCATCCTAACAGGCGGAGGCGCATTACTGAGGCATATTGATACATTGTTAACTAAAGTAACCGGAGTGCCTTGCGAAGTAGCTAACGATCCGATTGAATGTGTTGTAAAGGGGTCGGGGATTGCGATCGAAAGCTTGGAAGCATTCAAGAAGTCTGTTCTATGGGCAAAACAATAAGCCAGTAAAACAGTTGTAAGTAAATCAGTAAATCAGTAAATCAGCTATTAACTGACAACTAACAACTGATTAACTTAAAAAACTATGATAATAGGTATTGACGCATCAAAAACAGCATCGAAAGAAAAAACAGGTATCGATAACACTGCTTATCAGATAATTTTGAATTTAAAAAAAATTGATAGGAAAAACACTTATTATCTTTATACTAATAAGCCATTAGATAAAAAACTTACTGATTCCGCGAATTTTACTGAGAAGTTAATTCCTTTCCCTCGGCTTTGGAATAAATTCCGCCTGCCCTTAGCTCTTCTTAAGGACAAGCCGGATGTTTTTTTAGCATTAACCAACACCGTTCCGTCTTTGGCTCCGGAAAACTCTACTGTATTAATCCACGATCTTGCCTTCAAATTTTTCCCCGAAGCATACTCTAAAACCGAGCTTTTCCTACAAGAATCGGCAATCACACAAGCAGTAAATAAAGCAAAGCGGATTATTTTTACAAGTGAGGCAAACAAGAGCGATTTTCTAAGATTCTATAAATACCCAAGAAATCAAATCGAGGTCGCTCAGCTCGGATATAATGAGGAAGTATTTAACAAGTCAGTCAAGAAGGAAGAAGCTTTTGAAAATATCTCATCACCATATTTCTTATTTGTGGGACGTCTGGAAACGAGGAAAAATGTAGCCCGATTAGTTGAAGCATTTACCCAATTCAAAAAGAAATATCACAGTGACCATAAATTAGTATTAGCTGGCAAGCCGGGATACGGCTATGCTGAGATTAAAAAGATATTGGAATCGAGAGTGGAATACGGGAACCAAATAATCATGACCGGATATGTGGATGATACAAAACTGGCAAAATTATTCCGCGGAGCTGAGGCATTTGTCTTTCCCAGTTTGTACGAAGGTTTTGGATTGCCCATACTGGAAGCATTCGCCTGCGGGACCCCCGTTTTAACCTCAAATATTAGCACCTTGCAAGATGTAGCCGGACAATCTGCACTTTTAGTTGACGCATCAAAAACCGATGAGATCACAGAAGGATTGCGCCAGATCTCAAGTGATCATTCGCTGCAAAAAAAGCTAATTAATAATGGCACAGAAACACTGAAGAAGTATTCGTGGGAAAAAACGGCGAAAAAAGTTCTTTCAATTTTGGAGGGAATGAAATGACTGAATTAAAAAACTTTAAAATTGCTCTGGTCCATGATTTTCTCACCAAAATAGGAGGAGCAGAAAAAGTTCTTTTATTGCTTCATGAGATGTTTCCCGATGCACCTATTTATACAACAATATACGATAATAGCGGAACCAAACACTTGTTTGAAGATTGTAAAATAATTACTTCATCTTTAAATAAATATCCTCCTTTCATAAAAAATCATACGAAATATTTGCTGCCTTTTTATCCAAAAGCAGTTGAAGAATTTGATCTGTCTGAGTATGACATCGTAATATCTTCCTCAAATTCCTTCGCTCATGGCGTCATAACTTCACCCAGAACTTTTCATTTGTGTTATTGCCACTCACCCATGAGATATGCGTGGGATTATGCCCATGAATATCTAATCGAGAATAAAATAGGTTATGGCTTAAAAGGGCTTTTTGTTCGCAAAACCATGCACAACATTCGAATATGGGATAAAATCGCCAGCGACCGGGTTGATAGCTGGATTGCAAACTCGGAAAATGTTAAAAACAGGATTAAAAAATACTATCAATCTGATTCCGAAGTAATTTTTCCGCCGGCTCCGATCGAGAAAATCGAAGCTAATGAAAATATTCCTGACGGTTATTACTTAATTGTTTCAAGATTAGAACCGTATAAGAAGGTTGATCTGGCGATTAAAGCGTTTTCCAAATTAGATAAGCCCCTTGTTGTAATCGGTATCGGCTCAGAGCAGAACAATCTAAAAAAAATTGCAGGAAAAAATATCGAATTCTTGGGCTGGCAGTCAGACAAGTCTGTTTATGAATACATGAGAAATGCAAAAGCCCTAATCTTTCCAGGAGAAGATGATGCCGGCATAACCCCTATTGAATCCATGGCTGCGGGACGGCCCGTAATCGCGTACAATAAAGGCGGTGCGAAAGAATGTGTAATAGATAGTAGGACCGGTGTTTTATTTAACAATTCGACTGAAGATGCTTTAATTGAAGCCGTCGAGAAGATTGAAAAAAATTCTCTGTCCTTTTCCCCTAAAAATTGCCGGCAACGCGCAGAAGAATACTCAACTGAAAAATTCAAAACTAAGTTTATGCAAATTTTAGAAAAAAAGCATAAGCAATACAGCGAAGGACTCAGATAGTAATGTCCAAAGTAAATGTACTTAAAGTAAAAGTAGACAATTTAACCATTCCAGAGTCAGAGGAACAACTCTCCGCTCTTATTCTTCGGAAAAAGCCGGTCATAATTTGTACTCCGAATACAGAAATAATCGTTCAAGCGAGTGAGGATAAAGAATTACTGGAAATTTTAAACCAAGAATCAAGTTTAAATCTTCCTGATAGCATTGGTGTTTTATGGGCTGCAAAATTTGATTCATTTAAGCATCCTAAAAATCGCTTTTTATCCAGCATTGTCATCACCACTCAGTGGATACTATCAATCTTATTGATTCCATTTGCTCCCTCGTTCTACAATACAATTCCTGAAAAAATTTCCGGATCTGATTTTATTTATAAGATTGTTGAGTTCGCTGCTAAAAACAGATTGAAACTATTCTTACTCGGAGGCGGTCCCACAATCGCAGAACGGGCAGCCCTTAAATTGCAAACGCAAACGCCCGATCTAAAGATTGGTGGAGTTTACTCCGGAAGTTCTAAGGATAACGAAAAAATTATTGAAGCCGTGAATAAATCCCGTTCAGAAATCCTCTTGGTCGCCTTTGGAGCCCCGAAACAGGAGAAGTGGCTGTCAGCAAACCTCAAAAAAACCAATTGTAAAATTGGAGTTGGGCTGGGAGGCACTTTTGACTTCGTATCGGGCACTAAAAAGAGAGCACCGCTATGGGTAAGGCGATTGCAATTGGAATGGCTTTTCAGATTAGTCCAAGAACCACGCCGCATTAAACGACAAATGGCCATACCAAAATTTTTATGGCTAGTGCTACTTAGAAGATTAAAAGACCGATAGATTTCATATCAACAAATAAAACACCCTCCTGAAATCGAACGATAAAAGGAAGGTGTTTTTGTTATCCAAAGCGGCTAATTCCGACTCTGAGGCCATTTTAATTTATTGGTTGGGAAGTACTCATTAGATCGCAATCCGCTGAGAAATCATTCCCGTAATGATAATTTGATAATTATGGCGAGTAGAAATACCACTAAGGTGACCTAATCATAATTTTAAAAACAAATTAAATCTCTGTTAATACATCAAAAAAGATTAATTGATTTTTAACAGAACATACAAAGAAATGATGATTGGGGAGGATTAAAATTGAACTTGTATAATTATTAAAATCACTAGAAGGAAACCAGGTAGTGAAACTTTGATTAAATGCTATCCTCATTTTGCAAGAAATGATCAAAGTTCTACTACCTGGAAACAAAATGAAAAACCTACATGCACTGGATTGGATTGCAATTGTGCTTCTAATCATCGGCGGGCTAAACTGGGGGATCTTAGGGGTATTTGATGTTAATGTCGTGAGTGGGGTTTTCGGCGAGACCAGCATAATTTCTAGAATAATTTACATTATTGTGGGTATATCAGCGGTATACTTGGCAGTACTCTCGATGAGTTTGGTAAAGCGGGAGGATTAGAAAACACCCCGACTGCCAACTGGCAGATGCGGGGTGTTTTCCTTGCGTACCTATCATCTAGCGCACTTATTTTGTTGCCAATCCGTCTTCTGATTCCGGAGTAATGACTATAACGCTGATACCTTTTTTATTTAGAGCTGAAACAATCTGATCTTCATGCTTCAGGCCCATTACCAATATTCCAGTATTTTGTCCATTTTCCTGCATCATCTTTTCAACATTGTCAGCGGCCTCTTGGCTCCTTTGATCCTTGGCAATCTTCATAAATTTCTCCGTTGCGTCGGCATTCATTTTTTTTAGCTTGGCCAAGTTCGTTTCGTTGGCATAAGGGTTGGTCTGAGAACCAGCTGAGCCGGATGTGGCTTTGGAAGCAGTCTCGTAATTTTTAGCTGACCCTACAGTCTTCGACTGATCCGTTACCTTTTGAACCTCAGCTTGTAAATCTGTGTTGTTTGATGTCTTCGCGAAATCCGCAATTGGCTGAAGCGGACTTTTATTTGATGTTTTACCACTGCTTCCAAGTATAGATAATGCACTTGTCTTCGAAGGTGTTTTTCCACTCGATGCTCCACTCTTAGATTCCAACTGATTTATCCTCTGTTCCATATACACTATATTTTGAAGTTGTTTCGAAGCTTCTTTAATGGTTGCCGGGTTCTGTGAACCATATACATGGGCATTTGTGTCCGTTGCTGCAAGAACCGCGGCTCCACCGGTTAAGTAAATTGCCCGCTCATATCCGTCAATTTTAGCGTTAGCGTCTGCTTCAACTTGTTTGGCAGTTTCTTCTGAGCCGCCATCCTTCACATAATGGGCTGCCAATGACTTTACATCAGCTCTAAGTTGGCTAATTTCGGCCAAACTGGTTTTAATCTTTTCGATTTTATCTTCCGGCATCGGTCCAAAGTTATCTGTTTCATCCATTACATAGGTAACATGGTTGTCATTAACCAATGTCCTTAGCATATTTGATATCTCTTTTTGCACTATAAGTGCCTGATCATTTGTCGAATCTGCCTGGTTTGATGTTGGTTCCTTGTGAAGTTGTGGAATAAAAATTACAGTCTTGCTTGCGTTTTGAACTTCAAATCTTTTTACATTCTTAAAGTTTAAATTAACTAAATCCGGCTTGTCTGATAAAGTTGCGGAAATCACCTTGCCAAGCTTAATACCAACTACGGACGATGTTGGAGTTTTAAAAATTCCAAAGCAAATGAACACAACGACCAAAAGAAACATCGATACTGCTAGAGGCGTCTTTCCGTAATGGTTGTTAATTATTCTTCTCAATTTTATTTTTTTCTTTTGTTTTTTGTATAACTCAACTAATTTTTTACTATTAATCATAATTGTTTTTTCGCTTGCTTAATTAATAAACCGCTCAATCTTAGAGATAAGCAGTAAAGCAGTCAAGCCCAATGGCAAAGAGACCACTTAGATGGACAATCCAGCAAAAGGAATATATTAAAAAACATTTTTAATTTTATGTCAATAAGGATGGGTAATGTGTACACACTTTTTGCACTTTTTGGTTAACTTGGAGCATGAAGATAAT
>CAYQPT010000034.1:0-9250 GCA_964419835.1 uncultured Candidatus Saccharibacteria bacterium
GAGTATGAATAAGAAGAGATCGAAACGGATATTTTTTAGCGTTTTGGCTTTTTTTGTAATCTGTTTTGTTTTTCTAGGCGGCTATTCAATGGGCGAAAGAGGTGTTTCGATCGAGATTGGTTCAAAAAAAATCCTCGATGGATCATCGCACCAGCCAAAGGATGTGAATCTCTCAATATATTGGGAGGCGTGGAATAAGTTAAAGGAAAAATCTGTTCAGCAAAATATCGATAACAAGTCGCTGGTCCAAGGATCGATTTCAGGTATGCTCGCTTCTTTGGGCGATCCTTATACGGTTTATATGAATAAAGATGAGAATAATCGTTTTAGGGAAGACATACAGGGGGAATTCAGCGGTATAGGGATTGAATTAGTACAAAAAAACGGTCTTCCTACCGTTGTTTCGCCAATTGCCGATTCGCCGGCTGATAAGGCGGGGATTAGGGCGGGCGATATCATATTGGAAGTTGATGGTAATGATACGACAAAAATTGGTTTTGATGAAACTATAAATAAGATTAGAGGGGCCGAGGGCTCTAAAGTGACATTGAAAATTTCCAGAGAAGGAACAGCCGATCCAATTTCAATTGAAATTACACGGTCAAAAATTACAGTAAAGAGCGTCGAATGGAATTATAAAAATGTTTCCGGTAAGAATATTTTAACCGTCAAAGTAAGACAATTCGGTGATGACACCGACGGTTTATTTGCCAGCATGGCAAAAGACGCGGTATCACAAAAACCGGATGGAATTATTCTAGATTTAAGAAATGATCCGGGAGGATATTTAGAAACAGCAGTAACTCTTGCAAGCTATTTTATTTCTGACGGGGTGATTGTTTCCGAGAAAGGAAAAACTAACAAGGATTACAAGTCGAATGGAAATGGATTATTGAAAGATTTCAATGTGGTGGTGCTAGCAAATAATGGTTCAGCCTCTGCTGCTGAGATTTTGTCCGGAGCATTGCGGGACCGGAAACAGAGCAAAATCATTGGCGAAAAAACTTTTGGCAAGGGGAGTGTGCAGGAACTGATTGATCTTTCTGATGGATCGGCAATCAAGGTGACGGTAGCAAGTTGGTATACACCTGCCGGCAGCCAGATAAACGGCGAAGGATTAAAGCCGGACATTGAAGTGAAAAATGAGGAGAACAGCAAGGTTGATGCACAGTTAAATAGGGCAGAGGAGTTTTTGACGACAGGGAAATAGGGTAAATTTTCGTTGGAAGGTAACGGTTAGGGTAACGATGCTCGTATCGGTTAGGTTATTCGGTAATGTTACCGTGACCCAATGACGATACCAGCTTCGTAACCTACTAACGAAAAACGATAAGCATTAAACAATTAGAAGAATTGTTCAGCGTTCTGATATAATTACCCTGTAATACACAAACTATAAACTACCAACTACAAGCTACTTAAGGAGGGGTTTGGCAGATCCAAGTCAAGTAAATAATAATCCGGTGGCAAGTGCTATGCCGATGGCTCAGGGAATTACTTCCGTGACATCATCGCCGACAGTGCAAAGTACACCTTCTTCCGTGACATCATCAGGCGGAAGCCCGTGGGACGAGAGTTTGCCGCAGGCGCCGGAGCCGGAAAAGCCCGAAACTCCAATTCTGGGTTCGCTTGAACCGGACAAGCAAACATCTGCAGGGGCAGCTCCTTTTAATGTGCCTGAAAACATTGAAGAAAAAGTTGGTCAGAAAGTCCCTGCACAGCAATACATCGCGCCTCAAAACAGCGGTGTCGGCAGTATGTTCGAACCAAATGATGGTGATGCAATTAATACCAGTCCCGCAAGTTCTGCTTCAATGCAACCCTCGACGCAATCGTCAAATGCCGGTTCTATGCCTCAACCTGCCATGCAAGCTCCCAAAGAAGGGGTCTTCAAGCATCTTTTTTCAAGAAAACCAAAAGCTGTTCAAGCTCCTGCGCCAATGCCAATACCAAGCCCCGAACCAGCTCCTGTTGCTGTATCCACTCCTACTGCCCCAGATTTTTCTTCGGCTCGTGCGGGAGGCAAGTCAAGACCCGGGCCTTTACATAATCAAACCTTGATCGCTGTTTTAGGAGTTATTGCCCTTCTGGTATTTATTGTCGGATTAACTGAACTGGGATTAATATCGATTGGCGCTGAAAAGATTTACGGAGCTATAGGAGTAGAGAAATTTTGGGGAGGTCTGCCGGCTAATCCCGAAAATGCAGTAATCCGGTCGGCCTTAACAATGCAAAAACACCCTAGTTTTAAAGCAAAAGGCGAAATTACAATGTCGGTAGATACTTCAATCAAATCCGACATTACCTCACCGTTGTTTTCTCTTCTGCAGAAAAACTCTCACACCGCTTTAGATGAAAATGTGGCACAACCGGAAAAGGCAACTAAAGCAGCGGTATTCTATGCCTCGAACGATAACAGCAATTCTTCCTCTAATGATGTGTATGACCTTTATTCTAACTCCAATGCAGACTCCAGCACTGATTCGACAAGTGACTTAAGTGAAGAAGATCTCTCTGCAGCTACGGATACAAGTACAGATGCTGATCCCACTGAAGCAGACTCATCAGTGGACTCAACAACAGATATCTCTGATAGCGAAACTAGTAATATCTCGGATTTTAAGGGTTCGGTTTCAATTAAAACAAGTTCTGAGGGAGTCAGCGCGGATATCGTACCTAGTGAATCAGATTCTTCGGCGATAAACTTAATGCTAAAAAATGGTGATCTGTTAGTCAGGAGCGATGCGATAAAATTCAGCAGCAATGCCACGCCGAACAAATGGCTTTCATATAATATAGATAAAATAAAAGACAAGACACTTCAGAAGGATATTTTTGCGGTTGGTGCGGACTCGGGTTTTTCTGTGAAGGGCAAACGCGAAGCGAACGAGAAAGTTGGGAATGTCCGTTGCTTCCGCTATAAAGTTGATAGCTTGGAAATAGGGAACGCTCTTGCTCCGATAGGTATTACAGGAGACATGGTGCAAAATATTTCCGGCTACATTTGGATTGGTATTTCAGACAAAACTATCCGGAAAGTTGATTTGAAAATTATTACACCTGTATCTTCATCAGTTTCTTCAATTTCAGTAAAGTTAGAATTTTCTGAATTTGATGTTGATAATAAATTAAGTTTTCCTGATGAATCAGAGATTGTTGAACCTGTAGCATTAACAACGGCGGCTGCTACGACAACTACAACAACCGCTGCTACACTGTCCGACAGAGATTCCAAGCGCAAAACTGATGTCGGGTCAGTACTTGATGCCTTGAAACAGTATAAAGCTGACAACGGATCATATCCTGTATCAAAAACCCTCTTGAAATTAAATGCTTCAGGGAATATTATTGAACAGGCACTGGTACCTAAGTATATTTCCGCATTGCCAAGTGATCCAACAGACGGATGGTATTATGCTTACAAATCGAACGAAGGGAAGAACTGCTCGATCAGTGCACGGCTTGAAAACGCTTCAGACCCGTTGGGGCAGACGATTGGTGGAGTTCTGCTTTATCTAAAATATAACGATAATTAATTTTATTAGTAAATCAGTAAACTAGTTGTCAGTAAATCAGCTTACAACTCACTACTGAATTAAGGGAGTATCTATGATCGCAACTTGGATAATCATTGGGATAATAGTAATTTTAATTGTGGTTGTTGTTTCAATGTACAACCGGCTGGTCACGCTTAGAATCAGAAGTGAGGAAGCATGGAGTGATATTGATGTCCAACTCAAAAGACGCTATGATTTAATTCCAAACTTGGTTGAAATAGTTAAAGGATATGCCAAGCACGAAAAAGGTGTGTTTGAAGAGGTGACAAAAGCAAGGGCCGAAGCGCTTTCTGCAAAAAGCATGAAGTCAAAGGCGGATGCTGAAAATCAGATCACCGAGGCATTAAAATCAATATTTGCAGTTGCTGAGGCGTATCCGGATTTGAAAGCAACAAGTAATTTTGGTAAACTTCAGGACGAATTAACAGATACTGAGGACAAAATTCAAGCGTCAAGGCGTTTCTATAATGCAAATGTGCGGGATTTAAATATTGCAATACAAACCTTCCCAACCAGCGCTATTGCAAATATGTTTAAGTTTGAGAAAAAAGAGCTGTTTGGGCTAGAAGAGGCAGCAGCAAAAGAACCGGTTAAAGTGAAATTCGAGTAATAAGATTAAATAGGAATTTACCAATGAAAAAAATCAACCTTAAAGCGATCAATTTACGAGACTGGCCCGAACTTCATAAGCTTAGACACGACGCGTTCTTGGCGTTTCTATCTTATCTACACATTCTGGTATTTATTCCTCTACTTTTTGGCAAAAAAGATGAGTTTGTTCACTATCACGCCAAACAAGGTTTTCTTCTTCTGATTGTATGGTTTCTCTTTGGCTTCTCCTTATTTCTTCCTTATCTGCCATGGCTATTTATTATCCTAATCGCAATTTGTATGGTTTCAGGAATAGTAAATGTACTCTTGGGCAAGAAAAGACCGATGCTTTTGATCGGCAAATATGCACTAAATTGGAAACTATAGGACTAGATGACTTTTTACGATCAAATAGAATCAAATAAGAGAAAATCAGCTTTTTTTCTGGCGTTTTTCCTGATCATTGTTATTGCTTTGGGCTGGCTGTTTTCAGTGGCTTTCAATTCGCCGGCAATCTTGTATATTGCTGTGGCTATAAGTTTAGTTCAGGCGCTAGTAAGCTACTATTCGGGCGATAAGATTGCGCTGGCTGTATCTGGCGCCAGAGAGATCAATAAAAAGGACAGTCCGCGTCTTTGGAACAAGGTTGAAAATTTGTCCATTACGGCCGGAATGCCAATGCCAAAGGTTTACATAATAGATGAACCTGTTCCAAACGCTTTTGCGACAGGGCGGGATCCGAAACATGCTTCCATCGCCGTAACGAGTGGTCTCTTGGATAATTTAACCGACCAAGAGCTGTCAGGAGTGATTGCGCATGAATTGTCTCATATAAAGAATTACGATATCCGTTTAATGATGATTGTGGTGGTGTTGGCGGGTGTTATTGCCATATTGTCAAATATATTTTTACGCTCAAGAATTTTTGGATTTGGCAATCGCGACGATAACAACAGCGGTGGAGGTCAGATGCAGGCAATTATGCTCGTTATTGCAATTGTCGCTGCCATTTTAGCTCCAATCGCCGGAACTTTGATACAGCTCTCAATTTCGAGGAAAAGAGAATTTCTGGCTGATTCCTCAGGAGTGGAGTTAACTCGTTATCCGGAAGGGCTTGCCTCTGCTCTGGAGAAAATTTCAACGTTCAGACAGCCGATGAAACATGCCAACGGAGCGACAGCACATTTGTATATTGCCAATCCACTCGGGAAAAAACAGTCTTATTTCTCTAAAATATTCTCAACTCATCCGCCAATAGATGAGCGTATCGCGATCTTGCGAAAAATGGCCTAAAGAAAAGGTGCACCACAATTGAAACTTGATGTGATGCACCCTTGTTCGGCCTAACGCGAGGCCAGCTTTTTGCTTCGCTCGGAAGATCTTCAGTGTCTTCCTGTATGGTCGCCTGTTAACAGGAGGTTCTAATGGATGACTTATTTTATTGTAACAATATGTTTTGTGTTATAAAATATCTATTTTACTAACTCATGTTACAGTCTATTGAATATATGCGGAGAGTAGGGGTAAAATAAGCGTATGGAAAAGGAAATATCAAAAAATGAAGCAAAGGAGCGGATAGAGAAATTGCGCAAGGTGATTGATGGTTTGCGTTACCGCTATCATGTTCTAAATGACCCCACAGTCACTGATGCGGATTATGATTCATTGATGAAAGAGCTTGTGGAGTTGGAGCGAAAATATCCTGAATTTTTGCGTTCTGATTCGCCGTCGCAAAAAGTAGCTGGCGAGCCCCTCAAAAAATTTAAAAATATTCCTCATAAATACCGCATGATGTCATTAAATGACGCTTTTGACGAGAGGGAGCTTAGGAACTGGTACGACCGGGCGGCGAGATTAGTGGGGGAGGATACTATCCAAAAAGCCGGTTTTTATTGCGAGCTTAAAATGGATGGGTTAGCAATTAGCTTGGTCTACGAAAAAGGGGAACTGCAGTATGCCTTAACCCGTGGGAACGGGCATACTGGCGAAGATGTGACTCATAATATTAAAACTATCAAAAGTATCCCCTTAAAATTGAGAGAAGAATCTAAATATTACTCTCTTGCGATGGAGAAAAGGGTTGAAATACGAGGCGAAGTTTACATGCCTACATCGTCCTTCGATGCATTGAACAAGGAGCGGGCGAAGAGGGGGGAAGCGCTTTTTGCGAACCCTAGAAACGCCGCCGCTGGATCGCTTCGTCAGCTTGATCCAAAAATTTCCGCATCGAGGAATTTAAATTTTATGGGGTATGCACTGATAGGAATAGAGACAAAGACACACGAAGAGAAGCACTTAATCATTTCCGATTTAGGGCTCCCCAGCGATGGTCATAATAAATTCTGCCGTACTATTCCTGAAATTATGAAGCTTTGGCATGAGTGGGAAGAAAAGAGACCACGGCTTCCTTACCAAATTGACGGCATGGTTATAAATATCAACGACATTAAAGTATTCGGCAAGCTCGGAGTTGTCGGCAAAGCGCCAAGGGGAGCGATTGCTTTTAAATGGCCGGCAGAAGAGGTCACAACGATTGTAGAAGACATTTCAGTTCAGGTTGGTCGAACAGGAACGCTGACACCGGTTGCACTGCTAAAGCCGGTTTTAGTAGCGGGCTCGACTGTTTCGCGGGCGACTTTGCATAATCAGGACGAGATTGATTTAAAAGACATCAGAATCGGCGATACGGTTATAATCAGAAAAGCGGGTGATGTCATTCCGGAAGTGGTAAAGCCAATTCTAGAGCTCCGCACCGGAAGAGAAAGAAAATTTGTAATGCCCGACATTTGTCCTATGTGCGGGGGTAAAGTAGAGCGAAAAGACAATGAGTCGGCTTTTAGATGTGTAAACCGAAATTGTTATGCGGTTCAATTTAGACAGTTAACTCATTTTGTTTCCAAAACGGCTTTTGATATTGACGGTTTAGGTCCAAAAATAATAGAAAAATTAATTTCCGAGGGCTTAATCAAGGACGCGTCTGACATTTTTACTCTGACGATGGGGGACTTGGAGCCGTTGGAGCGTTTTGCAGAAAAATCGGCCCAAAATGCAATAGATTCTATTGAACATTCCAAAGAGATTGATTTTTCAAGGTTTATTTATTCTCTTGGAATCCGCAATGTCGGAGAGCAAACAGCAATCGATCTGGCAGAGAAGTACCAGACAATCCAAAAATTGATGGAGGCTTCACTGGAAGATTTAAATTCGATTTATGATATTGGGCCGGTGGTGGCAAAAAGCATTTTTGAATACTTTCAAGAGAAGAAAAATATGGAGTTTGTCAAAAAAATAATTGCGAACGGAGTGGAAATCCGAAAAGCGGAAAGGCCCGCAGAAAAAGAGGGAATTTCCGGAAAAACTTTCGTTTTCACCGGAGGTTTAGAGGAGATGACACGCGATGATGCCAAAGCACTGGTCCGCAAATTCGGTGGAAATGTTTCAGAATCGGTGAGCGCAAAAGTTGACTATGTTGTGGCGGGGGACGAAGCCGGCTCAAAACTAGAAAAAGCGAAGCGGGTCGGAGTACGGATTATTTCGGAAGATCAATTTCTTAAATTGCTCAAATAAAAAAAATTTCCCTCACCAATCCGCTATCTGGCGGACTCTGGTGAGGGAAATTTTTATCTAGGTTCTAGGGTTTTAGCAGATCGCCGACTTCGTCGTCGACCGAGTTAACTATTTGGTCTTTAAACACCATTGCCAGCATTGGAAGCTGGACTTTTAGTGTTGCTGTAGTGTCGGTAACTGCAATTTGTCCAACGATGTGGAATCCAAAGGAAACGATAGAGAAAGTCAGAACATTGTGCTCCTCATTCCAATGTTTTTGCGGATCATGGAAGAAATTAGAATATTTACTTGCCAAATTGTCTGTTAATAGTTCAACCCGTTCTTGCGCTAGCTTTACACCCAAAGCATGAACCCGCTCCACGATCACATTGGGTTTAAAACTTGTGTCCCGCAATTTTTGATAAATTGTGCCGGTTGCAATAAGGATTGGAGAAATTATAATAATTGGCAGAATGAAGGCAGATGAGGAAAGCCCGGCGGCGTCTACGACCAAGATTTTCAAAAGTGCCAAGAGTAGAACAGCAAGTCCTCCAAATCGGAGTGAATGATCTTCGGTTGGCAGTCCCATCAAAATGAAGGCGAAACCAATCAATGCCCAAAGAACAGAAATTACGGCAGAAGAGGAGGCAATCAGTGATACAGAAATTATCAGAATTAGAATTCCTTCTAACGTTGAAAAAAGCGGGGTATCGCGTTTGTCCTTGTCTTTCTTCAAACTCATGGAGATCAGGTAAAACAAGGGAGGAACAATGAATATGTTTGCCCAACTTACGCTTTTTTCCGGATCAAAATATTTCCCCAGTGGTTCCGAGAGTAAAAAATACGCAAAAATTATCTGAGATCCCAAAATACTTAAATTATTAAGCTTCTTCATGTATGGTAGACGGCCGATCAAAGTTAGGGCGAGCACTATGATTTCCCAGCCGATAATGGTTCCGGCTCCTCGTGTTAATATGCTGACAGCGATCATTCCTAAAATTCCAAAAAGAACAAACCATCCCAAAGCGTGAGAGTGCCGGCTTGAGCGGTCATAATAAAGAAAACCAATTCCAAGATAGACAATTGAAAAAATAAGCAAAGCGTTGCCCCCAGCTGTCAATATTTGTGCCGGCAAAAATGCAGCCGAAAAAGATTGAATAAATAAGTGCGTTACTGGCAATAGTAATGTTTATAAACTGCCTATCATCGCTTTTTATATCATCTCCCAGAGGCGGAATCTCGTCGAGGGGGATGAGCAATTTTTTGTTAGCATTAATAAGCTTAAAGAGGATAAAGGTTGAGATTAAAAACAGAAGGGAAAGAGAAATTAGTTCAGCATTTACGGAGCTCACCGTTTCAGAAAGATACCGGCTGCTTCCGGGCAAAACAGTATAGAAAAGCTGGGTTAGATAAGCAAAAAAGAGAGCGAAAAAAGGTAATTTATAGTGTTTAATGTTTATGGAGTGGAAGCAGATAAGAGCTGCTAGTCCGAGGTTGGAAGCCAAGCTGGAAATTCCATTTAAGTTCGCGATATTTATAGTCAAAAATACTAAAAT
>CAYQPT010000035.1:0-9247 GCA_964419835.1 uncultured Candidatus Saccharibacteria bacterium
AAATTAAAATTTCTAATGCCAAATAAAATGTCAAAGGCCTAAGTATCATTTTTTGTTTTTTGCTATTTAGATTTATATTTGTAATTTGTCATTAGGATTTTGTAATTATCATTTTATTATCTACCAAGCGATATTTTGTACCCCGACAAATCCTAACGCCAACATACCTATTCTTCTGGAAGTAGTTGCCCTCAAAAATTATAAAAAACCACCCGATTTCATATTGGTTTATGGCAAAACTGTTACAGAAAGCCCTTTATACATCTGGTAGTTTAAGGGCAAATGGAAGGAGGTGTAAAACATATGGAAAAAATTAAATCAAAAATCGCAAAAATCAGTGTAGCTGCAATATCTGTAGTTATGGCTGTATTTGTCGTAGCAATCTCGGCTGGTGCTCCTTTGGTTGAAGCTCAATTTTCAAATAACGCAAAAAATCTAGCAGGGTTGATTGCAGTTGATAATACTGTCAACGACGGGGGTTCTTTCTCGAGCGGTTCAGATGATCTTGCCGACTTGATTGTACTTGGCGGATTATTTCCTACTTCATCCAATGCTAATCAAAACGCAAGAGACCTAGCAGGACTTATTGCAGTTGATAACATCACTGGCGGAGGAACCAGCGGATCTTTTGGTGGTTCAGATGATCTTGCAGATCTTATTGTCTTGAACAATTTGTTTTTGGATCCTTGATAATTTAAGCGTTAACGCTTAAATTTACAGCAAAACACGGCCTTCGGACCGTGTTTTTGCTACTCTTTCCAATATCTTTTATTTTTCAAATTTTCAGGCAAATGGGATTTTTTTGAGTACATTTCATATCCTTTGCCAAAGCCGAATTCCTTCATCATTTTAGTTGGCGCATTTCTAATATCTAAGGGAATAGGATCTAGCCGTTTGTTCAAAATGTCGTCTTTTGCGCTTGCGTATGCGTCGTCAACGGCACGGGATTTTGGCGCTTTGGCCAGATAAATAACTAATTCTGCCAAAATTACATTTGATTCCGGCATCCCGACAAAATGAACGGCCTGCTGGGTTGAAACGGCTAAAATGAGCGCCTGCGGATCTGCTATACCAATATCTTCAGCTGCAAATCGAACCAATCGTCTAATAATATAAAGCGGCTCTTCTCCTGCCTCGATCATTCTTGCTAAATAATGCAGTCCTGCGTCAACATCAGAAGCCCTGAGAGACTTATGAAGTGCCGAGATGGCATCATAGTGGCCATCTGCGCCTTTGTCGTAGCGGATAAACTTCTGCTGGATTGCCTCTTCCGCCAGCTTTTCGTCGATAATAATTTGGTGTTCCGATATTTTTGCGGAAATAATTGCCAGTTCCAGAGCATTGTAGGCATCTCTAGCGTCTCCTTCGCTTAATTCCGAAATATGTTTTAACGCTTTATTTTTGATTGTTATTTTGACTGGTTGATTTTTAAAAATTGTGGGAAAGTATTCAGATGGGTTCTGGCTAATTTTTTTTAAGGCGATTTTGATTAATTTTGTAATGTCTGCTTCGCCCAATTCTCTAAAGTGAAAAACTCTAGCGCGAGACAAAAGAGGTGCATTTATCTCAAACGAAGGGTTTTCGGTTGTGGCTCCGAGTAGAATGATGGTTCCATTCTCAACAAATGGCAAAAAGGCATCTTGCTGTGACTTGTTAAAGCGGTGAATCTCGTCAACAAATAAGATTGTTCTCTTCTGATATAGCTCAAGATCAACTCTTGCCTGTTCGATAATCTTTCTTGCATCCGCTACTCCACCTGTCACAGCGGAGAAAAAGACAAATACTGATTTGGATCTTTTTGCAATTATCTTAGCAAGTGTAGTTTTGCCGCATCCGGGAGGCCCCCAGAAAATCATTGGGACGATGCGGTCAGATTCAATAATCCGCCGGAGGAGCTTGTCTTGGCCGAGAATATGTTCTTGGCCAACAAAATCGCTCAGTGTTTTGGGTCTTAGTTTTTCGGCAAGAGGATATTGAATGGTGGTTTTAAATAAATTTTGCATGTTAAAATTATATCAAAGGCCGAACAAAAAGTGAACATAACATTTTTTACTTGGCCCCCTATTTCAACTCGTCAGAAAATCCGCTAAAATATTATGTGTAAGAATAAATCAAAGAGAGGAAATTGATGCATAGTCCAAAGTTAATATTGATAATAATGGATGGCTGGGGGTATAGCCCTGTTAAAAAAGGCAATGCCATATATAAGGCAAAAACACCGTTTTTTGATCATTTATGGAATAGCTATTCCCACACTCTATTAAATTCTTTTGGAGAGAACGTTGGATTACCTTGGGGATCAATAGGATCATCTGAGGTTGGTCATGCTTCAATCGGATCGGGCCGGCTGATTAATCAAGAGCTCTCATTAATAGATAAAGAAATCGCGAACGGCAATTTTTATAACAACGAAGAAATCGTTGAAATAATATCTTGTACAGATAAAAGTAAGCATGCTATCCATCTCGCAGGTCTAGTCAGTAACGGTGGTGTTCATAGTAATCTCGAGCATCTCTATTCTATATTGAAGATGCTGAAAGATAGAAAATTTAAACAAGAAATTTTTATTCATGCCTTTACTGATGGGCGTGATACAAGTCCAAAAAGTGCTATCCAATATGTTTCTGAGCTTGAAAAAAAGATTAAAAAGATGCGAGTAAATGCTAAAATAGCAACTGTCTCCGGCCGTTTTTTTTCAATGGATCGTGATAACCGTTGGGATCGTACTAAAAAGGCCTATCTGGCCATGACGGAAGGAGAGGGAAAATTATTTCCAAGTGCACAGGAAGCTATCAATCAAGCTTATGCCGAAAAAAAAACAGATGAATTTATTGAACCCATTGTAATAGATCTACATACTAAAAGTGGATTATTTTCAAAATTTTTAAAGTCGGATTCACAGAAAAAAACAGGCAGGGTTGAATCTGGTGATGGAATCATATTCTTCAATATCCGGCCGGACAGAATGAGGCAGTTGACTGAAATGTTCTTGTTTCCCAGAAATGATCAGGGTACCTCCCCGGTAAAAGACCTTAAAGTTCTTACGCTATCTACCTATAACCGCTATTTACCGGTAAAGGTTGCCTATCCTTCAGAAGTGTTTAAAAATCCTCTCTCCAAGGTATTGTCTGACAATCATTTCAAACAAGGTCATTTTGCTGAGACTGAGAAGTATGCTCATGTTACTTACTTTTTTGATGGTGGGAATGCAGAGCCGTTTCCCGGGGAGACATGGAACATGGTGCCATCACCTCATGTGCTAACATATGATCTAAAGCCGGAAATGTCCGCATGTAAGGTTACGGATACAATTTTCAAGATCACGGAAAAAGAGAAGCTTGATTTTATTTTGGTGAATTACGCTAATGCTGATATGGTTGGGCACACAGGCCGTCTTGGTAAGGTGGTGGAAGCGGTTGAGACTGTGGATGAACAACTTGGACGCTTGATTAAGAAATATCCGAAAACAACTTTTATCGTGACCGCTGATCATGGAAATGCAGAATGTATGATTCATCCTGAAACCGGAGAAGTTGATAAAAGGCATTCCGTCAACCCCGTGCCGTTTATTATCGTGAATGATCAGTTTAAGAGGAAGAATATTGATGAACATGGTATTGCCAGCGCTACCGGTATTTTGGCCGATATCGCGCCGACAATTTTATACTTTTTTGACATAAAAATACCAAGCGATATGACAGGTATCTCACTGATTAAGAGTTTAACATAGTACTATTTATGGCTTAAAGATCTCTCGCCGAATTGCCATAAGCTTTTCGAACGGGAGTGATGGGTCACTTTATTGTTAAATCCCCATATTTCTCATCCATTGGTACGGACACATTGATGAACTTCTCTTTTTTAGCTTCTATGGTGTCTCCGAAGTATAGATTTGTGTATCTTCCATCATTTATATAGTGCTTTTTTGCCTTTATGCTTGGAAAGATGAATCCTTCTCTTTCCACTTTAATACGGTAGTTTCCCTTAGGTACTGAGATGGAAAATCTACCAAATTTATCTGTTATCCTCGTTTCCTTCAATGCATCATATTGTTTTTCAAAGATAGACACAACCGCCTCAGGGATCGGCTTTTTATCTCTCTGGTCATATACAACGGAGAACTTTCCAACCTTGACTAAGTGAGAAATGATATACAGTAGTGCTACAAGCAAATAGGTCAAACAGATGGTTTGATTTCTTACAGTAGGAAGAATGACAGCGGCAAACACGGAGAGAAGTGCTCCAAGTACAATACTTGGCATAAAGATGTATGAAAGACCAGATGTCACCATCTCAAAGAAGTCATTTATGAACACCTTAGCCCTTACCATAAAAGTGGGCTTTTTGTTATGTGGATCTATTGGAATTTCTAAGTTGATTAAGTTGTTGTCACCTGAAACTTCAATGGTCTGACCTACATAGCGAGAGTTTATTCTTGAAACGCTTTTATCTATGGTGGCTACGCCATACTTAGCAAAGATATTAGTTGGAAAGACATAACTATCCTTAATAACAGAGATGGTATACTTTCCGGCTTCGGGTTGGAAGCTAAAGTGACCTTTTAGATCAGTGACTACTGTGCTTATTAATCTCATTGTTTTTTGATCAAACAATCTAACTGTCGCCATATCAATGCCCTCTCCTGTTGTAGAGTCATACACTCTTCCCCAAGACCTTCTTCTCTTCTTAGCCCCTATTGCTTCTAGTCCTAGTGAAAATGCATAAGTGATGGCATGAGCGACTGCGGGAGCGCCACTAATTATGCCTGCGACTATTGGGATTAGTCCCAACGATGCAGTTGCTGCTACAAGAGCATTGGCGGCTTTTGCGATTGCCTTAGCGATAGTATTGTTTTGAAGGGAATCAACCAAACTCCCAAGCTGATTGGCAAGTGTGTCTGTCACATTCTCAATCACCACCTTGTTTCTTATTTCAAATGCATCTGTATACGCGGATAAAGTCTCTCTGCCTAATTTAGTGGGTGTATATACAAAAGTAGCCAAACCATTTTCGTTAGTTGTTGCGTTGGTGGCAGATAGGGTGCCATATTGGAAATCTTCCTTGATGTGAACATTAGTGTTTGCAACACTATTGCCATATGCATCATTAATCCTAATTGTTAGGTTGGCTTTATCATGGTTTAGTATTAGTTTTTCTTTATCGGTAGTAAAGCTGGCGTGAGATGAATCAAGCGTGCCGGAAAAGACTTTTAGTTCGAGTGATCCTGTGATTCCGGTTCCATTATCTGTGACGGTGATTGTTTGTGGTCCGTTTTTTTTGAGGGAAATATTTGGGAAGATAATAACGCCGCCGTTTCCTGAATTATAATTGCTTGTTTGGCTCTGGAATTGCGGGTCTGTGGAAGTTAAGGAAACCGTACCTGAGCTAGTATAGACATGATTTTTATTTGCATCAAGAAGTGTTGCGGTAATTGAGAATTCAGTTCCGGCTTGGACAAACTCTTTTTGAGACGACGAGACTGTGATTGAATTGACTGGGCCGGGTAAAAATGTTAGCGTTGGCTGTGTCTCAAGCCATGTGTTGTCGGTCTCATCAAGCACGGAAATTGTTCTATTTCCAGCAACTGTTCCATTGATTGATCCGGTTGCAATTCCATCAACAGTAGCTCCTGATGGCTGAGTGATTGAATCGTTTGGATTAGATGAGAAAATTCTTACGGTTTTATCAGAAATCGTGTTTGGGGGAGATTGGGAGTCTAGAAGTGTTATGGTTATCGGCACATGCTGTCCTACTTGTACGGGACTATTAAATTCTATTTTACTTGCAGAACCCAAATCTCCGACTAAGGTATTAATGCCATAAGTGGTCCCAATCATTCTAGGACTGCTGGCCGTAATCCTATGAGTTCCCGTTTCAAAGTTTAAGTAATAAAAACTGGCGTATTCCTGATCTTTAGGAATAATGACCTGCAAATTTTCCGTCCATGGTCCGGATGGTGAGGTGGAAAAGCGTCCTTTGGGGGAATTAGAAGAAAGGGTTATTGTGGTGTCTTGGCTTGCAATAGTCGAGTAATTATTGGCGTCTCTAAGTAAAATTCTAAATTCTCCTGTTGAGACGCCGGCTTTCTTTGTTAAATCAGTTGAAATAGATGGCTGTCTAAACATCAATCTAGATTGTGCGCCATAGGTGGTAATGTTGACCCTTGTTATCTCAGGAGTGCTATATTCCGTGCCGGTTAATGTTGCTCTCCAGCGTAAATCAGGATCAGCTGCAAGTGCATTATCTACAAGTGAATTTCTTGCAAAAGTAAAATCTCCATTCTGATCGATTTCCTCCCAATCGACCCCGTTTTTTGTCACTTCAAATTTGACATTTCTTCCATCAGAATAGTTGCAGCTATGGTCCGGCGTGTAGCAATAGGCAGCTAAATTTATTTTGTAAATGTCACCAGTTTTATTAGCATAAATATTTTTTGATTGAACAACATTGGTGGCGGGCTTAATTCTAAGGTTTGCCGTTTCAATTTTATCGGTGTTCCCGCCAAAGTAAAAAACTTCATTACCATGAGCAAAGATCCTTCCTAAATTGAATTCAGAAAAGTGAGTGTATTTAAAAGGAGCTGCCGTGTTGAAGTATTTTTGAAGGGGAACATCGAAAACATTCACACTCTTAGAGGCGGCGATATAGATCTTACTTTTATCATCATTGGAGGATGCCGTATATATGGCTCCCCCGTCTCCTAGCGAAATAAATGGAATTTCAGGGTCGGAAAGTATGGTGCTAAATGAATTATTGACTGGATTAAATTTAATTATCTTATTAGCATTAAATATGTAGATTGCATCCGATGAGCCGTCATTTCCAACAGCTGCTAATTTTACCTCATTATTATTATACGGAAGTACGGAAGAAAGATCGGCGGCCTGAGAGATAGAGTTTAATGCGGGATCGTAAACAAAAACAGCGCTAAGCGCACTACTGTTTAAAAAATCACCGAGAAAATAAATTTTGTCATTATAGGATACGGCAGCTGTTCTGGATGCAGATTGAAACTGCAGTGCACTCGCCAGCTCGGACGGTGATGTGTTGATAATGTCAGTTACGGTGGGAGTGGCGCTTGTTGGGTTTTCATAAACTTTGACATGACCGTTACTAAAGGATCCGCCACTTGAATTAGTGAATGTGTAATATTTTTCACCCACATATGCCCCAAGCGTGTTTTTATCTAGGTTTACGGACGGATCTGTGGCGCCAGTTTGCTCGAGAGTCTTACTTACCGGGTCAAAATTATAGAGTGAACCCTCGTTATTAGCTCCTCCAAAGAGATAAGCTTTTGAATCTTGTGGGATAACTGCGAAGTTAGATTTTAGTAGATCTGTCGTGCCAAATTTTAGTGTTCCGTCAGTTATTTCGTCAGTGTTAAGATTATGGGTAAGAATCAAGAAGTCAGAATTTGATTCAGTTGGTAGAAAAAATAGATAAACCTGGTCTGTACCGTTGAATACTGCCGAAGTAACCGTACCCCATTCCGGAAGAAAGGAAATATCTGATGATACGTCGAAAGTGTCGGTATTTAGTGAACATTTAAGTAATTTAGGGAAATTATCATTTGCATAGTGATAGATCTGGGTGGAGTTATCTTTATTAACAATCGTATTGCCATAAGAGCTAGGACAATGTTTTGCATAGGTCAACTTTGAAAAATCTGAGAAGTTATAATTTACGGAAGAAAGGTCACCAACACCATTGATGCCCAGTCCTCCAATATCCATTGGCTCCCCATCTGCGTCTGTAACAGTATTGGAATAGTAATAATATTTTATATTACCGTTGAAAATAAGGTGCTCTTGACCGCCTGCATCTTTTGAATAGTAGGCACTGCCTCCATAAAGATTGTTGGCATATATTTTATAAAAGGCAATACCCGTCCCGCCTCCATCGGGATCACCGTCTCCTCCATTGGTATTAGTGCTATTATCATCATTATTCTCATCTTGCGCTAGGGCCTTTGTGGGACCAATTCCTGAAAAGTTTATTGTTGATTTTCCAACTGAAAGATTGTTGTTGTTATTAATTTGATTGGTTGCATCCCTGTACTCCATTTGAAAGTTGATACCGGAGTCAAAAGAACTTTCGAAGCTATTACTCGACGGGTCAAGCACTGCAATCTGGTCTGTGCCGACTGTTGAATTATGAATTTGTCCTCCGACAAAAAGTACTTTTCCGGCGTATGGAGTTTCACTTGATTTTGGTATATACACCGGCATAGAATTGCCTAGCTGTCCTGAAACAGCTGCGTTTTTACTATCTCCAGCGTAACTAGCGGTGTAGTACTCTGCAGAATTGGCAGGTGCGCTTAGAAATTGATCTATTGCAAGGTTGAAACTAAATATTGTCTCTCCACTGGAAAAATATACTATCCCGTCGTCATAATCATAAGCCATCCTAGTAGCTGATGTGAAGGCGAAATTTTCAGCATGAGTTTCAACATTTGAAAGCATGATTACTGAACTGTCACTTGGGGTAATCTTAATAACAACATTTGTGCTATTTGTTGTTTGTCCCCCAAAAACATAAATTGTATCTTTATTGGAATTGGAATTTGTGGAGTCAACATAGACAGTCTGAATATATGCCTTTTTGGAAAATATGTAGTCATATGGAATGGCAAGTGTGCCCAAAGTACTTGGTTCCTGCATGTATGCCATTCTTGCTTTTCCATTGGCGACATCAATCTTGGCAGTTGTCTTATCCATGTCGATTGAGCTAGGGTTGTAAAAAGTCTCTGAATATCCAATGCCGGCAGCTTCCAAAACTTCCGGTCTTCCATTTCGGGCCATGAAAGCCAATGGAGTAGCTGTTATAAAAAGTATAAGTACAACCCAATGGATGGCATGGGAGTATGGCTTAATTGACCAATTATAATAAGATTTGGATCTCATCCTGAGCCAGTTGTGAATTGGTACAAAAAACTTAAACAATGTTCTTGTCGATTTTTGGACCTGCTGTATCTGTTTTTCTAACTCTAACGCCCTCCGGAGCATATTTTTCCCTCACTTTATAACATAAAAATACGGGCATCTGTCCTATATTAATCTCATTATAATATAAATCCTACCTCCTTAATAGTGGGGTGAGTCGTTGAAATTGCGGATAAATTCTGGTATCCTAATTAAGATCAATGGCAATGGAGAATTGATCAATAAATGGGCCTGTAGCTCAGTTGGCTAGAGCACATCGCTGGCAGCGATGGGGTCAGCGGTTCAAGTCCGCTCAGGTCCACCAT
>CAYQPT010000036.1:0-9151 GCA_964419835.1 uncultured Candidatus Saccharibacteria bacterium
CCTTTGGGCAAGCCAAATATTACACCGACAATTTAAGAGAAAACATTCTAAGAGGCATCAGACAAAAGTTAAGGCGTGGAGAATTACCGGCAAAAGCTCCCTTGGGTTACTATAATGAGCCAAGAATGAGAACTATTGAACCCGACAAACAAACATTTAGCAAAATGAAAAAGATTTTAGAGCTTTTTGCCGAAGGAAACCACACCTTAACAGGAATTAGAGATAAAATGTTTTCTCTTAGCTTGGTTGGCAAAAATAGAGAACCCTTGCATTTATCTACTGTGCAAGGATTACTCAAAAATCCTTTTTACTATGGAATGTTTATATATCGAGGCGAGCTAATGCAAGGTTCTCACAAGCCAATGATTTCCAAAAAACTTTTTGACAAAATACAATTTGCTATCCATGATAACGGCAAGCCCCGCAAAAAGTCAAAAGAAAAGAACTTTCAATTTATGGGTTTTGCAAAATGCGGAGAATGCGGTTACACGATAACAGCCGAGAGAAAAACGAAACCAAGTGGTAGAGAATACATTTATTATCGTTGCACCAAGAAAAGCAAAACCCAAAAATGCCAGCAACATGACTTTTTGCGGGAAGAAGCACTTGCAAGCCAAATTCAAGAGTATTGTCAAAAAGTTTCTATTCCTGACAAGTGGAAAGACAAATATCTGGCAAAAGTTGAAGAATGGGAGGAAGAACAAAACGACTCGTCAGGAATTTTCGCTCAAAATCTAAAAGATAAATTGAAAGCTACCAAAGAAAAGATCAATCGGCTTATTGACCTGCATTTAGACGGAGAAATTGAACTTGACGAGTTTAAGCAAAAGAAAAACTTGCTTATCGAACAAAAAGCCGATATTGAACAAAAACTTAACGATTTTGAGCGAAAAGGAAATCATTGGCTCGAACTCCTGAAATCTTGGATTTTAGAAGCCAACCAAGCAGGAAATCTTGCCAATACAAAAAATTTCTTCGGAATGAAGAATTTTTTGAAAACCGTCGGCTCGAACCGCATTTTACTGGACGGAAAGTTACAAATGAATTTTGAAAAACAATACAATTTACTCTGGAATGTTCCTGCCGAAGCCCGAGCCACAGGCGAGGGCGAGGCGTTCAATATTTGGCGAAATAAAGTTTGGTAGACGCAAAGAGATTTGGCCCAATACCAAAACTGGTAAACCATGCCAAAATGCCGAGCTCTAAAAACTGCCCTGTCCTCAGCATCCAACCTGGTAATATCCGTCCCGCAAACAATAATTTTTCCCCTGGTTGGAACCTCCAAGCCCATTATATGATGTAGAAGGGTTGATTTACCTGAACCGGAAGCACCATATATCATTGCAAAATCTTCCGTGTGGACTTCTGCGCTCACTCCTCTTAAAATTGGGATTGGCTCGCCGTCTCCGGTGGGGTATTCCTTCTCCACATTTTCAACTTTTATTATTGGTTCTCTTTCCAATCATCCCTCCAAACAGTATTTATTCTTTATTAATTACTGCCAAATATCCCAAACAACCAACCAAGTGATTTTTCAAGTGAATTGATTATTATGTCTAAAACTGAATTTTGCATCTTACCAGTGATTGTGGTGGTGTCTTCAGAGTAACCGCCATTGCCTGATCCGTCCTTTGACACTGCGCGTAAATGGTAAATTTTTGATGGCTCCAACTCTGCCAGAATAACAACATGAGAAGTGGATAGGGCAGCGTCTTCTTTGCTCTTGTTGGCATAACTTCCGCCACTAATACCTAGGTCATACTCAACTTGCGATGTACTTGGCTCATCGGTTTGCCATGAAACAACTAGCTGAGCTTTTTGTGTTGCGCCAAAACCGGAAGATTTAACCTCGACCGTCATATTGGAAACTTTCGGAGGTCTGGAGTCTTTCGGTGTTGTCACTTCTGAAGTGAAAGGCGCTTCAACATTGATCCAGTTTTCATCCGTCCCACCGATCTCAAATGTATAGATGCTCTCGTCTGCTAAGCTTGGAACCGTAACATCGTGATCAATAGTCATTTCAGGTATTGTCTTGCTTTCTTTTCTGCCTTTATTGTTAGTAAAATTAACGACCGACGAAGTCTTGATATTGGTCTTCCATGCAAAACGGTATGTTGTTGTGGGGGCATCCTTGTCCTGGTCCATCGTAACAGCACCAACAATCTTTGGCATAGTCAATGTTTGAAAATCATAGACTGAACCGATATCTAACGGTTCATTATCTGTGCCGTGGCCTTTAATCTTGAAGTAATATGTGGAAGTATGGTTTAGAGTGACTGGAGAATTTGCACTTGCAAATTGTTTAGGGCAAGGAAGAGATATGACATGATCTGTGCCGTAACCATTAGTAGAGAATGTGCAAGTATAATCCAAGCTATTTCTGTCTAGACCGTAAGAAATTTCAGTTGTAGCATCAACACTTGTTTTGTATGATATATCAGCAGAGTTTAGAGTTCGGTTGGTTGCTTGAACATCGGTAACGGTTGGACGCATACCGGTTTCAAAAGTTGTTGCAAACGCTTTTGTTTCATCTAATTCTTCGTAAGTGCCTTTGTTGCCGTCCTCATCGTACCAAACCAACCGAAAATAATATTTGGTTTTATCTGGCTCTAGACCGGTTATAGTAATTTCATGATCGTCAACATATGCTTGTTCGCCTGCCTCAAAACCACCGCTTTCTTTGCCTATGGTATCTTTTGTTTTACCATACTCTATATAACTATTTGCCTTGTGAACATTTTTTAATTCCGAATCTTGCGTTGACCATTTGATTGTTGCGGTGGTCGACTTTGGTGCAATGGACATTGAATGTTCAATATATACGGCCGCGTTAGTAAACTTACCAGTAAGCTTGATCGGCTCGGTAGCTGCCGAATGATCTGAATAACTCTTTGCATCGTCTTGGGCGCGAACTCTAAAAGAATAATCGATTGTATTACTTAATCCAGTTTGATAGAAATATGTTTGCGTAGTTGTATTACAAGAACCCCAATCTCCACCATTCTCTGAACGACAAATTTCGTAAGTTAGATCCCCCGTACCTTCTTGAGATGGCTTATCCCATCTTACCACTGCCTCCCAAACAGATTTATCTTTATTTGAGGTGTCCTTAACTGCAACAGCTGTTGGAAAGCCAGGTGCCATTGTATTAACATACATAAGGGCGACTGCACAATAAGCAGGAGTTTTAACCTTGGTCTTGTTTGTCGGATCACTTGGGTCGGGACCGCAGGCATTCCAGTTAATTAAATTGTTCTTGCCTTTAGATAAAATGTAAAAGATGCTTGGTCCGACATCCGCCTGAACAGTTGCTTTTATTCCTTCGATTGTAGTTTGACCAGGGATTGTCACTTTAGTATTGCTAGTAGAGACAGGTCGTTCATCCACGCTGTAGTAGTAGACTATATCGCCCGGTTCTCCACCGGTAACTTCAGGCGCAGTATAGGTGGCGGTAAAATTATTATCATCCGATGGGGTCCCAACAGCGGTTTCGGGAGCCATAACAAGATTACGTGGCGCCGATGCTGTTTCTTGGCTAAAATAGAAATTAACTGTTTTAACGGGTGAGTAATTACCGTTTTTACCCCTAGCACGGACAGTAAATACATTGGGGCCTTCCTCTAGATCTGTATCGGGATTATTTGTATTGTTAAGCGTGTATGTTAAATTCATGGCATTATTAACAAATCCATCGTCGTTAATTTGGTATTCATATCCTTGGATATCGTTAGCGTAAGCACCCCCGCCGGCTGTCCATGTAAAGGTAAAATCTTTTGTGCCACTATACGAGACAGGGTTGACTGTCAATGTTGCAGGTGCCGGTGGTGGAGCTAAAGATTCAATTGTAAAATTATCAAGAAAGCCACCTAATGAGCGTTGATCAAAATTTGGATTTGTATCCATGCCTAAATAGAAGTTGGCGCCAAGATTTGTTGGTGCGACCCACGATCCAACAGTGGTGGCTTCTTTACTCTTATATGCAACGGGAGACGTCGCATAGTCGTTGCCTGTGTAATTATATACAATCAATGAATATTGGCCGGTTGATGAATCATATTTAACACGGAGCATGTACCAGACATCAGCAGACAAACTAAGTATGTCGCTCTGCATGAAAACCTCTTTCGAGCCATATGATAGGAAAAACTCAAGGCGGCTCGTAGCAACATTAAAGCGGATTCTAAGGGGATACTGTCCAGTAGTTGTCATAACATAATGGAAGGGATCAGCAAAAGTGGCCCATCCTGTAAACGCGCTGGTGTCCCATTTAACCTTGACCGCTCTTCGACAACCGCTATCGCCGATATATATATCTTTACTGGTTTGATTTATTGAAATTCCCTTGAGTGCTCCAAAAACACCTTCTTTAGTTCTACTGGTACCGTAATCATCAATACTACCTCTCTGACCATAAACTTCCGGTTCATTATAATGATCCACATCAAATGCAGACCGAACCACATGATAGTTTGCGGGATCTATTCCATAAAGCACATTGTCTGAAATGCTGTAAACTATGTCGGTAAGGTTAATTGGACTTCCTCCAGAGCCAACCATCGTGGCATAATCAATAATTTCATAATTGGCAACAGTAGTATAGGCAGAAAGGGCGGTGCTACTGTTTGTCCAGTTCATTTTTTTAATATAACTTTTATCACTGGTTGTATATTGGATGTATAGATTCCTGCTTGCACTATTAGAAGAAGCAATTGAGCCAAGTGCGCCGGTGGAAATACCAGGTACGGTCTCTAAATTGGAAAACACACCCGTATCAACATTCCACTTCAATTTAGACAAGGAGTTGGCAACAAGTGTCCACCCTGAATTATAGTAACCCGAAGTCGTCAAATAAATTGATTGGGAATCGGAGTCAAAAATGAAACTGGGCTCTGACACAAACATATACTCAGCACCAAAACCATAGCTGGACTCTGCATCAAACTTATATTCCGGATTGTTCCAATGAATGCTTTTTATTTTACTTTCAGACGAGTATTGTACTGTATTCATTGCAAACAATGTACTGGAACCCGAATCATAAGTAATGCTAGTTGTGCCAGGAGAACTATAGCTATACCATTTGTCTATCATTCCGTTTGTCATATGCAACGCTAGAATTCTACTTGTTTCGGCAACAAATAGAACACTATTTATGGAATCATAAGCAACATCCACAGGAGTAAAGCTGGTTGCGATTGACTGAGTGCCTCCATTTTTAGAATAAGTGCCCCAATCTGTTGCACCAGTACTAAGAGCACGGATGATAGGATTGCTATTACCGACATCTAAAAGATACATGGCTGAGTTGGCAGCGTCGTAAGCCATTCCTCTAATGTCGGAGAATGGATTATCTCCGCCATCGAAGCTTGTGAAAGTATATCCATCTCCTAGCGTTGGTGTTGTCGCCGTTGAGATATCAAATTTATACACACTCACCGGATCGGAAGCATATAAAATATTGCCGGTAGAATCTATTGATAACTCTGCGGATTTAATAAAATTCGCGTTTCCAAATTGGACTGGTTCAGACCAAAGATCCCAAGTACTATTGTTCCAGTGTGCGGGATAAATATAATAGACTGGTGCGCCATCTACGGTGACACCGTTTAAGATGTAAAGTGTGCTGCTACTTGGGTCCCAAGCGACACTTTTAATATTTTGTAAAACATGGTCGTTGTCCGATGTAAACTCATTCCAATTTCCCCATTCGGAGTTTGTATTATCCCATGTCATTCGAATAATACGACCATAATCTCCTAAAATTAAAGTCGGGTTAACTGGGTCACTGGTATCTAGTGTGAATGAAGAAAAAGTTGTATATCCGTTGGTATTAAATTGTTCCTGGTCGGCTCCGCAGTAGCCATAATTACTCCACGAATCCCAGCTGACTCCATTCCAATGTATACGGACTACACGACAGTTACCAGAGTCGCCAATGTAAGCGACATCGTTTGTTGGGTCGAATGCAATACTGGTTGGTTTATTAAATTGGCCAACGCCGGCACCAAATTGTCCAAATGCATCCCATGAATCCCAACTTGTTCCGTTCCAATTCATTCGAACAATTCTATTGCCTCCCGTATCAGCCACATACATTACTGTTCCATCTAAGGCAATCTGACCGGAG
This sequence comes from uncultured Candidatus Saccharibacteria bacterium, assembly GCA_964419835.1. Classification (GTDB taxonomy): domain Bacteria; phylum Patescibacteriota; class UBA1384; order XYA2-FULL-43-10; family 1-14-0-10-43-13; genus CAYQPT01. Next base: position 6,128 of record CAYQPT010000036.1, read on the forward strand.
TTGGAAAAGTTGAAAGAAGTGGTATCTATGCCAGAGAGAGGATACTTTAATTTAAAATTTGATTCAATAGAGGAGCGGGACAAGTCAATGTTGTCTTTAGTGCTAAATTTAACACCCTGTTTAGGCAACACACTAAGCGCACCAGCAGAACCATTGAATCCTGCGCCAATCTCGGCGCCGTTATTTGTGGCTGTTTCCGAACCAAGAGCTTCGGTAGCGTTTAGAGAACCAGAATCCCAGTTAGCCAAAAATGTTGAGGCCGCCTTTGCGCTATGCGGGAAAGCATTGTATAAAAGAGCACTAATGATAATTAAATAAACCGCAAGGGCGCCTACATGGACCTTTTTATGATGTTTGTGATGATGCCAATCATGATAGCGGGTGGATTTTGCGCACAAAAAACTATGCGCCTTGCCGAGCGGTTTGAATAATGGCGTCGAGCAATCAGGATGATCACAGTACGAAATTTTACCCTCCTAATATATGCAAAAAAACGGACCTTTTTGTTCTTTTTTATTGTATCAGTTATTCCTACGAATATATAGGCGTCCTACTGCGGATAAATATAAAATGAATTTCACATCTACCATGGATGTTTTTTAAAAAATTTAAATTTTTTAAAATTAATTGGTCCAAAGGATCCGGCGACAGCCAAGAAAATAAGAGTTAAAATAAGTAGATCGGCTAGCCAGAGCGGGAAACGGAACGAAGGAAGTGTTTCTTTTATTATATCTGGAGAATTATTGCGATATATATAAATACTATTTTCATCACTCCAAACCGGATCGGATACAAGATCAAAGTCCTGATCCAAGATGCTTATGTCTTCATTCTTCCGTCCGATATTTTTCAGATAATCTTTACTTAATTCCTCACGAGAAACGCTCAATACAATGATCTTGGCCCGCTTTAAATCCGGCTCTTCCCGACGGTATAGCTCGGGTTGACGTAGGTTCAAAACGGGTCTTCCGGAGTTCGCTGCGAAAAATAAGGCGGCCGTAATTTGAGACCTTTCCCTATAAAAAACATTATCAAGCCCCCAAACCGCCCCCGCAACAGAATCACCGGGAGATGAATTTGACACAATGGCCTGAAAAGCAGGAGCATATTTTTCCTCAGAAAGAAGTTGTTTCCCAAAATGACTCTTGGCGAGATCGTTGACGAAAGTGGAATTAAATTTTATTCCCATATGACTACTTGATAGGTTTAAATACGGAATCATCAAAGTATAAAATGAAAAAATAATTACTCCAAAATATTTTAAATATCTTTTTTTGGGAAGGAGCGAGAGGCCAAGCGCCGAAATAACACTAGCTGCTATCAAGCAGTGCCCATTAAAAGTCCGGTTTGTGGAAACGATACTAATGGGCAGTAAGACAAGAAGCAAAAAACAGAAGAAAAACGCTGGACGGTAATATTTTTTACGGGTTTCAAACAAGAGAGCGGCGGCCCCAAAGATGAATAAAATAAACGGTAGTAAATTAATTCTAATAAATGTGTCATCAACCTTAAACGTGCTGCTGGAATCAAAATATTTTATGTAAGATAAACCGGCAGAGAACACATGGATTAGCCAAGGGGCGTATAGGAGAAAAGCACAAAAGATTGTTATTAGCGTAGGCACTACTAATCCCCTGGCAAAAAATATTAAGTATAGGATTAAAGACAGAGCCACAAAATAAGGCATAAAGAGATGCGTGTAAAAAACCAGAACGAGCAGTGCTCCCAAAGTGATCCATTTTTTGTTTAATGCAAAATAAAGCAAAGCAGGAGCAGAAAACAAGACCAAAGTTGAGGGAAGTACTGTGGCCGACATCCGCAAGAAGCTTGACCATAAAATAATAAAAAATACCGACCAAAATGCCGTCTTTATTCCAAAAAGTTTATTAACACCAAAAGAGAAAAGAGACAGACCGCCTACTAACACAAGTTCTAGTATCAACTTAACCGAACTCAAAGATGAAAAGCCCGCCCGGATAAAAAATGCCATGATAATATGGATCAAGGGCGGATAATTGTGAGGCCGGCCCAGAGGAAGTGATTCCCAGAAATCCCAAGTAACAACTGATTTAGCTCTGACAAATCCCTCTGCTACCGCTAAGTGGTATGAAAGGTCATCGTGCCCCAAAGAAATCTTGGTGCCAAAATTCCAAACATATATTGCTAAGGCGGATAGTAAAATAAATAGTCCTAAAAAGTAAATATTGAGAGGAAAAGTTCCCGGTCCCCCGCGAAGATGGTATCTTTTAATCATAAAAATAGTGTAACATTGGCATGAGCTTTTGTTAAGGAAATAAATCGAATATAATCACATCATGGAACAGATACTGGGCGAAAAAAACGAGAAAATTAAGTGGGCATTTTTTAGGTGTAAAAAAGACGACCTTCCGTCCAGAAAATCCGTAAAGTTGTTCCCGGATCATTTCGGGAGAGTCAGGATTGTTTCAGATCAGGATAGAGTGGTGAAAACCGACGGTCTTTTAACCAATCAGAAAAAAACCTTGATAATGAAAACAGCAGACTGCGTTCCGGTTATTGTCTGGTGGCCTAATGAAAATTGGGTTGGAATACTACACTTTGGATATAGGGGTTTATTATTTGGACTGGCGAAAAATTTTTTACGAGCAGTAAATAAAAATAATTTGGAAATAAGTGAAGCCAATTTTCTACTGGGACCGGCAATTTGCTTTGATTGTTACACGCACAAAACTCTGCTTAGAAAGTTTAAATGGGGAGTCTTAAAATTTAAGAATTCAAAATTTGCAAAGGTGTCCAACAAGACTTATAAATTTGACTTGGTTAGCGCCAGTATTGAAGAGCTTCTTAAGATTGGGGTTAGGCGAAAAAATATTAAGTCAGTTAAAGGATATTGCACAAATTGCAGACTGGGTTTATCGCGACATTATAAAATCAAAGATGTTACCTTACTGACTACTCTTGATAGAATCTAGACAACCCAATATTGCCGCTAAATAAAAAAATAACCCCGAAGGGTTATTTTTTTGAAGCGATTTTTACTTTCGT
>CAYQPT010000037.1:0-8313 GCA_964419835.1 uncultured Candidatus Saccharibacteria bacterium
GTTAGTATATACATGGTGTTGACCTATATGAAGTTTTGTGCTAAAATTTTTTTGTTATGAAACAAGGAATTCACCCAACATACTATAAAGATGCGAACATTTCCTGCGCTTGCGGCGCTACTTTTTCTGCTGGATCAACCGAAAAGGAGATCAAGGTTGAAATTTGCTCCAACTGTCATCCATTCTATACCGGCAAGCAAAAGCTTGTTGATACTGCAGGACGAGTTGATAAGTTCAAAGCCAGGATGGAAGTCGCTACCAAGGCCAAAGCTGCTAAAACCGAGCCAAAAGTTAAAGCTGAAGCTGCTGAAAAACCAGCAGAGAAAAATGTCTTGGAAGACATTAAAGCCAAGATTGAAAAAGACGACAAATAACTGCTCTAAGATATTAAAGACCAGCTTATTTTGATATAATAAAGCTGGTTTTTATTAATGGTTAAGTCATGAACGATAAACTCCAGAAAATTTTAAATCGCTACCATGAGCTCGAAAAAAAGCTTGAAAGCCCGGAACTGCAAAGTAATCAGTCAGAGTTTTCTTCGACTGCCAAAGAAAAATCCGGACTGGACGAGATGGCTAGAAAAATCGAGCGGTATTTTGTAGTGCAAAAAAATATTGAAGAGAACAAGGAAATACTAGAGGGTGATGACATTGAATTAAAAGAAATCGCAAAAAGCGAACTTACCGACCTTGAAGAAGAAGAGCTGAAACTAAAGAAAGATTTGGAGCTGGAGCTACTTCCGAAAGACGAGAGTGATGAGAAAAATGTAATTATTGAGATCCGTCCTGCAGCAGGAGGCGAAGAATCTGAGCTTTTTGCCTCGGAAGTGTTTACAATGTACAGTCGGTACGCTGAATCGCAAGGTTGGAATTCAAGTATTATGACTTCGCAGACTTCGGGAATCGGCGGATTGAAATATGCTGTCTTTGAGATCAAAGGCGACAAAGTATATTCGAAAATGAAATATGAAAGTGGCGTGCACCGAGTTCAAAGAGTCCCAAATACGGAGAAATCGGGACGAGTGCACACTTCAACCATTACCGTCGCCGTTTTACCAGAAGCAGAGGAGGCAGATGTTGAAATTAAGCCCGATGAGATCAGAATAGATGTTTTCCGCTCCTCTGGTCCCGGTGGACAATCAGTAAACACGACGGACTCTGCAGTCCGCATCACCCACATTCCATCCGGTGCAGTCGTTACTTGTCAGGATGAAAAAAGCCAGCTGAAAAACAAGGCAAAGGCACTCAGCATATTAAGATCTCGCATCCTTGCAGTCGAAGAAGAACGGCTTTCAAAAGAAAGGGGAGACGCCAGAAAATCACAGATCGGCTCCGGCGACAGATCAGAAAAAATCCGCACCTACAATTTCCCGCAAGACCGTGTTACTGACCATAGAATAAACCAATCCTGGCACTCGCTGCCAAAAATTTTAGGCGGAGATATTGGACCAATAATCGAAGTATTAATTGCTAAAGATCAGGAACTCAAACTCGCACAACAATCCTAACTTGTATCATGTATAAGGTAGCATGTATAACACAGTTTTTTCTTAATACATACTGCATAATACCTACTACAAAATTCGATGCTAACTCTCAAAAATATTTTACATAAATCGATTCTCGAACTCGCAAACCATGGCATTCTCTCTCCAGATCTTGATGCTAGAATTTTACTTTTGGAGGCCATAAAAAAAGAAAGCTCTTTTGTCTTTTCTCATCCGGAATATTTAATTACAAATTCAGAGTACTCCCGTTTTCGCTCTTACATAAGAAGACGAAAGAAAGGGGAGCCGATCGCCTACATTTTGGGGAGGAAAGAATTCTACGGGCACGATTTTATTGTAAATAAAAATGTCTTGATCCCTCGTCCCGAAACAGAGTGGCTAGTGGAGAAAAGCATAGCTTTTCTCCAGAATGCTGAATCAAGAATTACGAATCATGCTAATTGTCATCCCGAACTTGTTTCGGGATCTCGTAAAAAAAAGATGCTGAAACAAGTTCAGCATGACAAAATTAATGTTTTAGATGTGGGAACAGGTTCAGGATGCATTATTATATCCATAGTGAATGCTCTCCATAATTCAAAATTCATAATTCATAATTCCTTCGCGTTTTACGCGACTGATCTTTCTCAAAAAGCTCTTCGAACGGCACGCAAAAATGCCAAATTAAATAATATCCAAAATATACATTTTTATTTTTCCGATTTGTTCTCAAATCGTTTTTTACACAAAAAATTCGATCTAATTATTGCAAATCTGCCGTATGTCCCCCGCTCTGGTAAAAATAAGTCAATCGCCTTCGAGCCAAAGGATGCCATTTTTGCCAATGATTATGGTACGGCAATAATTAAGAAATTCTTAACTCAAGTTAAAAGTCACATAAACGACGGTGCAATGATATTACTCGAGGCCGACTGTCGAAACGCAAAAAAGATATCAGAATTTGCCAAAAACCATTTCCCTGAAGCAAAAGTCGAACTAAAAAAAGACCTCGCCGGTCTTGATAGATTTATCGTCATAGAAAAATAATCCCCCGAATTGGAAGATTATTTTTCTATTAGTAATTTGTAATTGGTAGAAATTCGTAATCCTTATTTTATTTCCCCTCCTCCAGCTTCACCTTAACCGTTTTTTCCTTGCCTTTTGACAGAACCTTCAAATCAATCGTCTCTCCCACATTATATTGCTGGATCAGCTTTACCAAACCGTTGCTTGCATCCACCTTCTCTCCATTAACTTCTAGGATGATATCATTCTCTACGATACCCGCCTTATCTGCAGGCGAACTTGGTACTACTGCAACTTGGCCGGATGATTTGCCACTGACAACCAACGCTCCATAATCAACCGGATAATTATTGGTTGTTGCTAAATCTTTTGTGATCGGCAAATATCGGACCCCCAAATAAGGTCTGATAATCCGCCCTGTTTTTCTTATACTATCAATAGCAGACTTTGCTGAATTAATTGGAATAGCAAAGCCGATACTTTGTGCATCTGCCGCAACTGCTGTATTAATACCAACAACTTGCCCCTTTAAGTTTACAAGCGGTCCGCCGGAGTTACCCGAATTAATTGCCGCGTCAGTCTGTATAATGCCGTCAAGCGCTTCTGGATTGTTGCCCTGTTCATCCGTAGCTTCAATTTTTCTATTTCTCGCAGAGACGATTCCAACAGTTACAGTATTGTCAAACTTACCCAGTGCGTTGCCGACTGCCACAACCCATTGGCCGACTTTAAGCTGGTCAGAATCGCCTAACTCGACTACCGGTAAATTCTTTGCCTCTATCTTCAATACTGCCAGATCTTGAATCGGATCCATTGATTGAACTTTGGCCTCAAAAGATCTCCCATCGCTAAGTGTGACTGTATATTTTGCATCGGCATCGGAAACAACGTGTTTATTTGTAATTATAAGACCATCATTGGTAATGACGAAACCGGTGCCGGCCGCACCAGTCTCCACCAATTGTCCAAACTGGTCCTGCATGGTTTGCTTTTGTTGGATCGAAACTACTGCCTCAGAGACTTTTGCAGAAGCATCAATTACAGCGTTTGACTCCTCTAAAACAATTTTTTCTGTTCTTATTGTCGGGATTGAAAGCTCTGAATAATTAATCCCCAGTTTCTTAGCCAGCGCTCCATCATTAACAGAAAGCGCAACTATTCCACCAATTCCACCAACCACTCCGACAATAAAAGCAATTAAAACTATTCCAACAAAAAGAGTCCAGCTACGGCTCCCTTTCTTAGTTCTTTTAAATTTTTGGTTCGCATCATCCTCTAAATTTTCATACTCAATTTTTGGCATTTTGTCCTCCGTTTACCGACGAAGTCGGAAGCGCCCCGCGTAGTCCAGCGTAGCTCATTCAACAGAATGATACAACCTCCAGTTGAAACGGAGCGAAGTTGGACGAAGTGGGGTATTTTTTATTTTGGTTTATGAAACTAGCTCTAATTATATTACAGAAAGATAACTGTAGCAATATGATAATGTTTAATATGCGCATGCAGCCCAAGCTCGAGCATGATGGTCAATCTGTATTTCTGTATAAATCTGTAATCCGTATTTATTTGAGCTTATCGCACAAAATTTTGTTCACTTCAGAAGGGTTTAGTTTCCCACCCGTTTCCCTCATCGCCCGCCCCATAAAGAATCCTAGAAGTTGAGTTTTCCCTGCCTTATAAGCCGAAACTTCCGATGGATTTTCCGCAATAATTTTTTCAATAATTTTATCCAGATCTATTTTTTCACCGGTGCCTGAGAATTTGCTGAAAGCATCTTCAAAGTTCGATCCGTTATTGTGGATTTCTGCCGCAATTTGTGCAAAATTATGCTTCTGGATTTTTCCGTTTGATAATGCCTCGATCGTCTTGGCATATGAAGCAGATTTCGACAAATCATCTCTCATCAGTTGAAAACCAAAATAGTTATGAACGATCGTCTTTGCCACCAGTGATTTATCTGTAAAGTGTTTCAAAATCTCCTGGTAAATATCTGATTTTGTACTTGAAGCAATCAATATTTTTGCGTCTTCTTTCGAGATTCCGTCTGAAACTAATCTTTCAATTTTAGTATCCTCATTCTCGCCTATCCCTGATTTTAGTTCTTCCAAATCAATTTCGCTTGAATCAAACGGAGGTAAATCGGGCTCTGGGAAGTAGCGATAGTCAGATGCCTCTTCTTTTTGTCTTTGCACATATGTTTCGTTCCTCTTGCTATCATAACCATGAGTCGCCTTCGTTAATTTTTCCGGCCAATTAGGATGTTCGGCTCGTAATTTTTCCTGCTCGATTTCAAGCGCTTTTTCTACAAATTTAAATGAATTTAAATTCTTAAGTTCGACAATTTTAGACATCCGGAGAATCTTCGGTTCGACGTCCAGCGAAGCTTCCCTTGAAGCGGAGTTGGGTGATTCAATTTCTGAAACGGAAATATTTGCATCGCATCGCATATGTCCCTTCTCCATACTCGCTTCAGAAACAGAAACTTCGTCGCGCACAATCTTTTGCAGCTTTCGGAGGAATTCTCCCGCTTCTTTCGGAGAGGAAATATCCGGCTCTGTCACGATCTCCATCAACGGTGTTCCGGCTCGGTTTAGGTCAACCAAGCTTTTTCCATTAGAATGAATTAATTTACCGGCATCTTCTTCTAAGTGAATTCTGTTTAATCTAATTTTGTTCCCGCCGATCTCCAAGTACCCCCCAAGACAAAATGGTTCATCGTACTGAGAAATTTGGTAACCCTTTGGCAGATCCGGATAAAAATAATGCTTACGGTCAAATTTTGCAATTTTAGGAATTTCACAATTTAAGGCCAATCCCGTTTTTATCGTCCACAGAACTGCTTGTTTATTTGTAACAGGTAGCATCCCCGGCATTCCTAAGCATATTTGGCAAACCGTGGTATTGGGTTCTGCCTGAAACGCTTCATTATTGCAACGGCAAAACATCTTGCTCTTGGTCTTAAGCTGAACATGAATTTCTAATCCGATTTTAGTTTTTAGTTCTGCCATATTCCTTACTCTATTTTAATAGTTTCTACAGTAATAGGCGCGAGAGGTTTATCATTTTCATCAACTGGTGCTTCGGCGATTGTTTTTACGGTGTCCATACCTTTTGTAACCTGACCAAAAACAGTATACTGACCATCCAAACTCGGCTGGGCCTCATCTGTCACAATAAAAAACTGGCTGCCATTTGTATCTTTTCCTGAATTTGCCATTGCCACCGTTCCGGCAACAATTTTGTGATCATTTATTTCATCGGCGAATTGATATCCCGGTCCGCCTGTTCCGTCGCCGTTCGGATCCCCTGTCTGAATTACAAAGCCCTCAATTACTCTGTGCCACAAAAGACCATCATAGAACCCGGCTTTTGCCAGATCTTCAAAATTCTCGACAGTTTTTGGCGCATCTTTTTTGTATAATTCTATTTCAATATCACCCATTGAGGTCTGGATAACGGCAAGCTCTTTAGCAGAATTTTTTGCCATCGGAGTAAAAGGGTAAGCCACAAGTGCAATTAGACAAATAAGATAAACCCAAAAATCAATCCTCTTCCAGAAAAGCAGCCACGGATTTTTCTCATAGTAAATCTTCTCGCGCAATTGTTTTTTCTCTTTGCGTGATTCCTCAATTTTTTGTCTTCGCAGTTGTGCTTTTTTGCCCACGACAACCTTTCGGGTTAATGATCATTTCTCATTTATCATTGATCATTTATTTTTCATTCTGACAATGATTAAATGGTAAATTTATAAATTAATGATAACTGAAAATTGATAATTGAAAAATTAAAGCGGTGGCTTGGCTTTATGATGCTGTGTCGCCTCTTGAAATGCATATCCGGTGTTTAATAATGTTTCTTCTCCCCACATTTGTCCAATCAACTGCATTCCAACAGGGAGGTCTTTTCCATCGACATTTATAAATCCGGCCGGAATAGACATCGCTGGAACACCGGCGGGATTGGCTGGGACCGTCATAACATCTGAAAGATACATCGAAAGCGGATCTGAAAACTTTTCGCCGAATTTAAATGCAGGCGATGGCGTAACTGGTGTAACAACAATATCTACTTCCTTAAATACTCTATCAAAATCTCTTTTAACAAGTGTACGGACTTTCAACGCCTTCTTATAATAAGCATCATAATAACCGGCAGACAGAACATAGCTTCCAAGCATTATCCGCCTTTTTGCTTCCGCCCCAAAACCCTCTGCCCGAGACTTTGAATAAACTTCCTCCAAGTTTTTGATATTTGATATTTGATATTTGGATTTTAAGGCCGATAGGCCGTAACGCATTCCATCATATCTCGCCAAATTTGAACTTACTTCTGCCGGCATTAAAACATAATAGACCGCTAACGCATACTTAATTGAAGGAAGCGAAATCTCTACAATCTCAGCGCCCAATTCTTTCAATTTATCAATTCCCTCTCGAACCACTTTTTCAACTTCACTATCTAATCCCTCTCCAAAAAATTCTTTCGGTACTCCGATTTTTAAGCCCTTGATGTCTTTGCTTAATTTGCCCGAATAATCGGGCACTTCTTTCTCGGAGCTGGTTGAATCATATTTATCATGTCCCGAAATAATTTTTAATAATATTGCGGCATCTTCCACCGTTTTTGCCATTGGACCGACTTGGTCGAGAGAAGAAGCCATCGCCATAACGCCGTATCTTGAAACTCTGCCGTAAGTTGGTTTTAAACCGGTAATACTACATAAGCTGGCTGGCTGGCGAATTGACCCGCCTGTATCTGTTCCGACTGCGCCCAAGCACATATCGGCCGCTACTGCCGCTGCCGATCCGCCGGAAGAACCGCCGGGAACTCGATCCAAATCCCAGGGATTTCTTGTCGTTGAATTATATTTTTTTGAAGTATTATAAGCGGATGTTTCTGTCGAGGAACCCATAGCGAACTGGTCCAAATTAGTCTTTCCAATCAAGACAGCACCGGCATCCCAAAGTTTTTGGGTTGAAGTTGACTCAAAAAACGGAACAAAATCTTCCAATATTTTAGAAGCGGCTGTCGTTCTAACATCTTTTGTCTGAAACAAATCCTTAACTGCAATAGGAATGCCGTCTATTTCGGACAATGTTTTTCCCTGTGCCCGACGTTCATCTGAATCCTTCGCCATCTCCATCGCTTTTTCTTTAGTCAATGTAATATACGCCCCCACCAACGGCTCAATCCCATTGATCCGTTCAAAAATTGCCTCAGTCAGAGCGACCGAAGTAATCTCGCCTTTTTTAAGCAATTCCGATGCTTCTTTAATTGTTAATTGATGCAAGTTATTCATTGTTATCCGTCATTCCAGCGAAAGCTGGAATCCAGAACTGTTTGAATGGATCCCGTATCAAGTACGGGATGACGATTATTATGTTTAATGATTTTAAATGACTAAATAAATGAAATTTGAAAAATGATAAATGATAAATGTTTTCGAATTTATTCGAAAACGCCTGGTACCACAAAACTGCCATCCTTAAATTCGGGGGCATTTTTTTCGATCTCTTTATGGGAAACGCCGCTCTCTTCAATCTCATCTTCCCTCGATACATTTGAAAGCCCTGTAATGTTCGCCGTTGGCTCCACATTTTCCGTGTCAACTTCCGAGAGTTGCCCGACATAATCCAAAATAGAAGACAGCTGCTCGCAGTAGTGTCTTTTTTCTTCAGTAGTTAATTCCAATCTTGAGAGCTTCGCAATGTGCTCAATTTGTGAAATATCAAGCTTCGCCATAGTTAGATGGTAGCATCAATTCAGCTTCAGATCAATATTACTCTTTTAAGCATCCTCAT
>CAYQPT010000038.1:0-7997 GCA_964419835.1 uncultured Candidatus Saccharibacteria bacterium
TGGCTTTGTCCAAGGGCGGAGGAATCTCATAAATTAATTTGAAATCACTATCAGAAGATCTCATGGATCCTGACGAGGGCTTCGACTCCGCTACGCTCTGCTCAGGATGACACTTTGTGTCATTTCAGGTGTTTTTTAACCGCTAAGACCGAACAGAAAATTCCCAACATTAACCCGACTAAAACCTGCAATAGAATGATTAAAGTGACATTTATCCCAAGATAAGAGGAGTTTATGTTTGATAGACCCAAATACTGCTCAACCGCCGGAACTGTCAGCTTGAAAATAAATGCAAATAAAAGCGATGAGATCATTGCCCCCAAAAGACCGTAGCCCATTCCTTCCAGAACAAACGGACCGCGGACATAAAGGTCGGACGCCCCCACTAATTTCATTATGTCAATCTCGTCTTTTCTGGCAAAAATGGTAAGACGGATTGTGTTGTAAATAACCAATATTGAGATTAAGACAAAAATCATCGACATTGCCCAGCCACCCAGCCGAATAAAATTGGTAATTTTTACGAGGCGATCAATTAAAACTTTATTTTTCTTGTAACTAATGTCTTTAATTAAAGGTTTGTAGTCATTGGTGTTGAGAAAATTGTAAATTTTCTCCATGTCCTCTGGATCTTGAGTTTTAATCTCCAAGCTTCGAGGTAAAGGATTGTCTGTTTCCGAAATTATATCGCGTAATTTATCGTTTTCGCTATTTCTCTTGCGCCATAGCTCAAGCGCTTTTTCCTTAGAAGTATAATCGACACTCTTTATATCGCTTCTTGTCAGCAAAATATTTTGTATAGCGCTTATCTGGTCCTTTGATGTTGACTCGTCGAAATAGACCGACATATCAACCTTATCCCGCAGTGACTGTGTTGTTGTGTTTGTTATTAGCATCAAGCTGACAAAAAATGAGATTGTAATCAAAGTCAGGATCATGATCAGTGTTGCAGCCAAAGAAAGCCAGCGGTTCCGCCAGAAGGATAAGAGCGACATTTTTGCAATTCTGTAAAAAGTAAGTGGCAACATGACAATTAATTATCCTAATTAATTATTTCTCAATTGCCATTTCTCATTGATCATTTATTTTCCATTTAACAATTATTAAATGATGAAATGATAAATTAATGAAAATTGATAATTGAAAAATGATAAATCACTTTAACTTTAGTTAAAGTGTATATTTCCCTTTTGCTTGGTCTGAAATAATTTTTCCGTCACGCATTGAAATAACCCGTCTTTCAAGCGCATCGACTACTTCTTTGTCATGAGTTGCGAGCAGAACAATCGTTCCCTGACGGTTAATTTTGAAAAGCAATTCGATGATTTCCCAAGTCGTAACCGGATCAAGGTTTCCTGTCGGCTCGTCTGCAATCAAAAGCCGTGGCGTGTGAACAAGCGCCCGTGCAATTGAAACTCTCTGCTTTTCCCCGCCTGACAACTCTTCACTCATTGCTTTTGAACGGGAGGAAAGACCGACAATTTCAATAATTTTTGGCACCCGATCGGCAATTTCATTCGCTTTAACATCAGCAACTTCTAAGGCGAAGGCGATGTTTTCATAAACTGTTTTTCTAGGGAGAAGCTTGAAGTCCTGAAAAATTATCCCGACTTTTCGTCTGTAATATGGCAGTTCTTTCTTTACCAATTTGGAAATATCCCGGCCCGCAACCAAAACTTGTCCGCAAGAAGGCGGTTCTTCACAAGTTAGAAGTTTGATCAAGGTAGATTTACCGGCACCGGAAGGACCAACTAAGGAAATAAATTCTCCGGGCGCAATTTTAAAGGAGATATTATCGACTGCCTTAATGTTTCCGGTATATGTTTTGCAAACCTTTTTAAATTCAATGACCGATTCTGTATCCTTATTTGCGGAAGATTTATCTTTCTTCTCATCATCTGATTTATCTCCCGATTTATCATCAGAAGATTTTGCCGTTTCAGTTGACTCCGGCTTTTTAGTTTCTCCCTTGTCCTCCGGCTTTTTCTCTAATGCTTTTTCCGAAGTGGACTCTGCTTCTTTTAGTTTTATATCATCAACCATTTTTATTTTATTTACCCAATATTACACATTTGAATTATTAACTCAAAATAATCCGAGCGCCTGCCTGCCGGCAGGCAGGTGAAACGCTCACTATAATTTTAAATTATAAATTGAAAATTTTAAATTTTTCGGTAACCCTTATTATTATAGCATGGTTTGCAAACCGGACAAATCCACAGAAATATCTACATACAATATAAAATTCGGCACTCTTTTAAGTAATCGGTATTGATTAAATTTTACATTGTTATTAAAAAGTTTTATGATTAGATCATATAGAAATTAAATTTTGACAAGAGGGGAAGGTTCTATGGAGGATAGCAACGAGACTGCTCCTGATACAGAAGGTTTGGATTTTCAGAACCAAACAACAGCTGATCCAATAAATTCAAATAGAAGGCCAGAGGAGGTCTCTTCTTCTTTTTGGCTAAACTATAGAAAAACAATTTATTGGGTATCCGGGCTTTTCGCAGCCGTCATCATTGCTTCCTTTCTCTACACTCTGGCCAATGATCATTCGAGAGATCCGGTAAGCCAAGATTATGGCAACACACAAGAACAAAGTACTCCCTCCGCTACACTCGACAGCGCTCCTGAAACAGAAGAACAAAAAGCTAGTTCAAATTCGGAAAATAATAATTCTACGATAAGCGAGAGCAGCCAAACAACAATTGGAACAGAGGAACAAGAGGTGCCAATTGTTCCTCCTGCTCTTCCATCAATTTAAAAATCATGAAAAAATCAAAGCATTTAATTAAAAAAAAGGTGGCCACAATTATCAAACAACAAAAAATATTACCGGCTGCAATTTTCCTGCTCCTACTTGCAATAGCCGTTGCATCAATTTTTTATTTTAAATACTTCGCCGACACGATAGCGAACCCAAAATATTTTGGCTGCCAGAATCTTCAAAACAATGATTCAAAATGCCTACATTTTATAAATAATAATGAAAACAATATAACGATTGATCCCGTCAGTAATCTCGGTGAAATCAGTGGGACCTTTCGCCCAATTCTCGGAGGCAAAGCTGTAACGGTGAAAGTTCCGGCTTTTAATGTTGATTCTCAAGGTTTCCCCACGAGTGACATGATGCTTGAAATTAAATATAAAGATACTATTGCTGCAGGTTTTTCCGGCACGACGCAGGTCTTCCAGGAAATTGATTATGGCACCACCACTTACCCATCCGTCCCTGCCCTATCGCTGGGAAAAACAGGTAAGGGAGATACGTTAATTAAGCAAGCACTTTTTGAAAAAAACCAATGGCAAAGGTTGAGGGCAATTAAAGGACAATTCGTTTTTAGAATTGTTGGCGGCTCTTCCGACTTACCCATTGAATACATCGCCCTGCAAAAAATTGATCACAGTGATGCCGAGGCATTTAAAAAATGGCAGCGAAGTGATCGAGGATTCAAGGAAGTGGAGTACAGAGAAAAAAACCCGAAGCTCAGTGTTAAAGACATGAAGGGTGACTTTGCCTTATACGCATCATCGACGACTAAACAAATCTTTCCGAATAGTATTCCGATTGCCTCAGAATTAGACCGGGACATCAATCTTTTCTCGGCTCTTGGCGAGTACGAACCAATCCCTATTTCTATCTACACCCAAAATGAGTTAAAGAATGTTACAGTTTCGATCTCTGATCTTTCCGGACAAGAAGATAAAATTTCCAAAGATAATGTAGAGGTGAGAAAAGTAGTTTACGATTACAAGCGATGGCCAAATTTGGGCTATGGCATTCAGCCCGATCGAATAGAAAAATTTGACAATATAAATGTCCCCGCTAACACAAGTCAACAATTTTGGCTCACCGTTTCCGTACCAAAAACAATTTCTGGCGGCGTTTACAGCGGAACAATAACCTTCAAAGCAGATGGCCGTCAGACCAAATCAGTTAAAATTGGCATAGATATTTTACCAATGGAGCTTAAGGACACAAAGCAAGTAAATGCTGTTTATTTTGATCCCCAGAATAGGACTTATAGTTTGAACAACTCTGCGGTTTTCAAAGATATGCGGGAACATGAAATAAATTCAACTATCGATAGCACAAAAATTAAAGTAAATTTTACAAACGGAGTAGTTTCCTTGGACAGTTCTGAGCTTAAAACACGCCTCAAGACATCGGTTGACCAAGGAATCGTTAAGGACACAATATTGTATTCGGTATACTCGCTTAGATCCACTATCCTGTATCAATTAAACTCGTTCTATAAGTCTAAGGGCGACGCAAATTTAACAATCAACGGAGAAGTAATCCCAAACACCCCCCGTTGGCAGGATTACGGATCGCTTGACGACCTGACCGACCTAGCGACAAACTGGAAGAAGGTTTCCGACCCACGATTCAAAAAAATATTTGAATTAGCAGTCAAGCAAATGATATCGGACGGCAAAAGTATTAAATCGGAGAACGGCACCATAAAAATGCTCTTCACTGATGTTGACGAGCCGGCTGCCAAAAAAGCGGATCGAGCTTATTCAGACAGAATTTATCGGTACATTAAAGAAGCCGGCGGCGAAACATGGGTAACTTATCACAATGTTTGCAAAAACGAAGTTGAATGTCCCGAATGCCAACCATGCGCTGAATGCACGGTTAAAGATGGCAAGACCTACTTGCCCGCTTTGACCAACCTAATCGACAACAAACTTTACGCTATGTATGATATAACTGATTCAAACGTGAAAGCCGATCAAAATAGTTTTGGCCTGTACGATACTTATTATTCTCAATTACGTGATCCGGTCTCCAACCGCTTTATTCATGGTCTTTTCGCAGAAAAATCAGGCGCCAAAACAACAGCTATTTATACTTATGGCGGATTCTCAGACGATCCATATAACGATTTTGACTCCGAAGATTTCTATAACTACCCAGATTTTCTATTGGCCTATCCTACATGGAATCCAGACGGGGAAGTCATTCCAACCATGGGATGGGAGGCATTGCGGGAAGGCATCAAGGACAGCAAATACATTGAAGCCCTTAAAGACTTGATCGCTAAATACCCAAATACAAAAAAAGCCAAAGAGGCAAACGCCTATCTTAACACTTTGATGTCTAAAATTTCTCTAGACTGGAAAAATAATTATCACAGCAAGCTAGACCCTAGTTTCGCTGGTTTTGACAAAAACATTTTGAAAACGATTTCAACATCTGGCTCAGGTTCTGACTATGCTGCATTTGACGACATGAGAAACACAGTAATTCAATTTATTAAAGATATTTCCAATGCTTCTCGAATCACCATTCCTGCTGATAATTTGCAAACGGGGCTAAATATGGTCTCGTTTCCAAACACTACAAATTTGGACGCTAGCAATCTATCTCAATTTGGAACTCTAGTTGAGTTTGATTTTAACACCGGCTCATATACCAAGCCAACCAAAGTATCGGCCGGCTTAGGATATTGGTTATGGATTGATAAAAATTCTAAACCCAACAAAATAACATACGAAACCAACGCTGATAATGCCGGCTCTCCTATGTCAGTGGCTGTATCAAAACCCGGTTGGATCTTTTTGGGCAACCCAACAGCGTCTGAATATCCGATTACAAAGATATCAGTTCACTTCAAAAATGGCTCTACAAAAACTTTTGATCAGGCAACCGATAGCAGGAGTATATATGGCTATGCATATAGTTATGAATCTGACGGCTACCATTTTATTACGAATCACCCTGAAAAATATAAGAACAGTCTTCCCAAACAAACAACAATCAAGCCATTTAAAGGTTTTTCACTCTATATATTGGATTCCAATATTGATCAGGTAATATTGAATCCTTGAGCTAGAAGTGTTGTTCTATAGAAATAAATATTTTTAGCTCACTAGACGCAAAAGTAGCCGACCCTCCCGGGTCGGCTACTTGATCGCATTGTGTGCTAATGCACAAAGCTATGTTATCCCGATTAAGCGTTCGGGTTTAACGCATGTTTGTCTCTACTGCCTTCCGGTCTCTTCGGGAATCCCGGAGAAGAATCGATCGAGTCCTTCGACATCCCCCCCGTCGAGAGAGTCGATGATCTTATTGAACCGCTGGCAGCAAGAGGTGTATACCCCGCGGATCTCGGTGAGCTGGGCAACCATTGCCTGATTCGGTTGGCATGGCACCAACAGCTCGTCAAGCTTTGCCTGAAGTTTCGTTCTTCTCTCCTCGAGGTCTTTGAGATGAGTAACTGCTGGGGCCAACAGTCCCGCTTTCCCAAGAGCGTCTTGGGCATTGGAATTGTTGCGCAGATACTGTCCTGCCTCATCGACCCTCGCCTGATACTTGACCATCGCCGCCTCATACTTCTTCCATTCTTCAAACGCAGAAATGGCAGCTCGCTGGTCATCCGCGGTTTTGCTTCGCTCAGCATTGAAGATGTAGAGGAAATAACCAAAGGCAGCAGCAAGACCGAAGATCATGAAGACGATGAACGGGACCTCCTGCGTAGGATGGCCAGTCATACGAGCCAATCTGGCAGCGCGAATTGACCAGAGCTGCCAGAACCCGACGGCGTCGATGATAAGCTCAGCGAACCCCGGCATGAACGAAACGAGTAGCATCCAGATACTGGGTTTCTCTTTCCGTCCATTCAGGTCTACTGGCATCCGGCTCAAGATATACTCCCGCGTCGCTTTCTTGACAGAACGAGAGATATATACCGTCATGAGCCATCCAACCAGAAGCATCCCGACGAGGCGACCGCTGGGCGGCCAGGAGAAGTTCATGATCTCGCTCGGAGCGATGATTCCGAACACCGTTCCTCCTGAGACCGCGAAGATCGCGCCTGGCGCAATCGGGAGCAAGAAGTCTCTTACGCGCTCCCAGAAGCTGGGAGTGCGTACCTTGGGAGCATACTGCTCCGGCTCTTCGGGCGCCTTTTCTGCTCCAAAGGATCGGTGAGTAGCGACTCGAATCGCTTCCACCGTCTCCTCGTTGCAGGTCAGTCCGGCCTTGCCGACGCTGACATGAAACGCCTCCCTCAGATCCTTCACAGTCGCGGCGACGGTTTCGATTTCGGAGTCGTTCTTTCCGATTTCGGACTCGATCGCGCTCTTCTGGGTAACACGGTCATCATCATCGCTCGAAAGCCGATCAACGATGCCCTGACGGACAGAGTTGTGCTCGGCTATTACTCGAACGATTCTCTGCAAGACGCTCCGTGCGGAGAGGATGATGTTGGTCTTCTCCGCGCGCTTCTCGAGGAGACTACCGAGGATTGCGTCCTCTGCAGTAACGTCAATCTCCGGAAGCGCGGCTGGTATCGTAGTCACTGCCAGTTGGGTGGTGTTCTCAGTCATTGTCTTTCTCCTTCCGCTGGAATTCAGCGATTGCGCCGGCGATGTCGTTCTCCCCCGAAATGATCAGCTTGTGGCTGTCTTTCAAAGGGTAAAGCGTGTGTTCGATCTCTGACCGAATAGCACCGTTCCTTACCGGAGCTACGTAGAGCACGACGAAGTTCGGTTCGGAAGCTAACTCCCGCGCCATGGCCGTCGTGTACTCCTTGTCGAAGCAATCACCATCCGTGAGTAAGATTCCAAAGACCTTCGCCTTTGGGTTGCTCCTGGCTTCAGCGATCCACTTCTCCATGATTGGGCAATAAAGCGTATACCTCTCGGTAGACATATTGCCAATCACATACTTGTCTATGGTTCCATACAAGTCCTCGATCTCGCTAACGCGCGACTCGAAGACCACTTCAGGTCGGTGTGTGAAGAGGTACATTTTGAGCTTGGTCCCGTTCTCCTCTTCCACGATCGGCTCGAGAATGCGCGAGGTGTACTGTTTCACACCTTCTGCTTTCACGGAACCGGAGTTGTCGCAGCCGACGAGCATGATCCGCTCGGGGGCTGGCTTGCCGCAACCGCTCACAAAAGAGACGGCTATAAGCAAGACAATGATGGCAATTGCGATTCTGAGATTTCTGAAGTTCATGTGGTCCTCCTATTGACCG
>CAYQPT010000039.1:0-7707 GCA_964419835.1 uncultured Candidatus Saccharibacteria bacterium
GGCGTAGCCCGGCATAAGAATAAAAACCACTAGTGTTAACTAGTGGTTTTTATTTCATATTCTTCGAGAGTAGCGAAAAGGTCTTACATTGAGCAGTTCTCACTTTGTTCGAACAATAAAATTTTAGAAATCCATCCGAAACTCGAGGCCGTGGTTTTTAAAACCAAGTCGTTCGTAGAGTTCGTGGACTTTTTCCCGTGAGTGACGGCTAGTAGCAACAAGTTTATAGCACTTTTGATTCTTTGCTTCTTCAATAATTCTTTTAACTATTTCTGTGCCGATGCCTTGTCCGCGGAGCTCCTCGTCCACCATTACATCTTCTAGAAGGCCGAACGGCTCATCGTGCAAATCATTGCTCATTACATAAAGTGTTGCCCGTGCAATCTCCTTGCCATCTTTCTCGGCATAAAACTTAATGCCTTTGCATTCTTTGGTTGTTTGTTGAAATTCCATTTTAGTTCCTCAATTAAAAAATTTCACCTGACAAAAATCGTTCAATTAAAATCTTGTCCGCTGGGTATAAATTAAATTTTAGCGCATCTTCTGGTAAATACCAGTTCCATTCCAATCTACCTTCATCTTCGAGGTCTTTTGTCTCTCCTGAATCATAATCGGCTTTCATACCGATAGTCGCATAACTTTTTCCTTTATCTTCCCTATAAAAATCATAAACGGAGATCAAAGTTGGATTTTTTGCGGATATACCGCTTTCTTCCTTAACTTCTCTAAGAGAGCATTCTTTAAGGGTTTCGCCATTTTCCCAGTGTCCTCCGGGGACGCCGTAAACATCACCCTTTCTCGTGTCTTTGCCGATCAAGATTTTATTATCTTTAATCACTACAGTTGCCACTCCGACAGATGGTCGAATTTCATCAGACATTAAACCTCCTAGCGTTTTGGTTAGCTTTGATATTATCTGATTGAATAATACGCTCATAAATGTTACAATTCAACCTGTTCGGAGAGGTCGCCTAGTGGTTTATGGCGCCGCCCTGGAAAGGCGGTTTGGTCGCAAGATCATCGAGGGTTCGAATCCCTCTCTCTCCGCCATGAATTTAATGATCAAGCTGAAAGATTTTATAAAAAATACGCTGATTGATGAGATAAGAACCATTCAACTCAATGGTCATCATTTTCTTTCTTTCGGATTAATATCGCAAGGAATCGAATTCCTGGGTTGTTGCCTTGATAAACGACATTACTTTCAGGAGAGGTTGAGTAAAGAAAGATTTCGTAAAGCGATAACCAACTTATTTCCTCCTGAGTATCAGCAATTTAATTCAGACTCAGCTAAGTACGATTTATTCAGAGACCTAAGATGCGGGCTTTTGCATGTTTGTCTACCAAAGAGTAACCTGGAATTGATCCAAGAAGCAGAAATTAAAGATTTCGGGAACCATTTAGAAGAAAAAAATATACGAGGTGGAAATAAGCTTATTATAGTTTCACAGGAATTTCTTGCCGATTTTGAGAAAGCATGTCTTCAGTTAATTGAAAAAATTGATCAGGGGGATATTGATGATGTCGATATTATTGCCACCGAACCGAATTAAAGGAGGAATATTATGAAACAATATTGCTATCTAAACGGGAAAATTATTCCCGAAAATAAGGCGGCGATTAGCATCCACGACATTGGGCTCCTTCGGGGGTACGCTTTGTTTGAATCTCTGCGGGTTTATGCTGGCGTGCCTTTTTTGCTAAAAGAGCATTATGAACGGCTCAAAAAATCTGCTGATTTATTAAAAATAAAATTGCCAGTTAACTTAGGGGAACTATCAAACATCGCAGTAAAATTACTCAATAAAAACAAACTATCTGATGCTGCGCTAAAAATTGTCTTAACTGGCGGAGAGTCTTCAGGTGGGTTTAATTATAATTTCGATAAACCAACTTTCATAATTTTCTTTGAAAAACTTCATTGTTTAAGTTCGGAGACTGAGAACGGCGTAAAGCTAATTACTAGCGAATATTCAAGGTCAATTCCCGAGATCAAATCAACTAACTACCTTGAAGCTATCAACCGAGCACAGAAGCTTAAAAAAGAAAATGCTTTCGAGCTATTGTATGTTAACCAGGGAAACATTCTAGAATCCCAAACAGGCAATTTCTTTATGTTTTTAGATAATCAATTAGTAACATCCAAAGTTGATATTTTACATGGTGTCACACGAAATCATATTTTGAAAATTGCAAAAGATGATTTTTCTGTGGAAGAAAGAGATATCAAAGTTTCTGAACTAAAAAGGGCAACTGAGTGTTTTATCACGGGATCTTGCAAAGAAATCATCCCCGTAGTTGAAGTTGATAATATAAAAATTGGCTTTGGAAAAGTCGGCCCAAACACAAAAGTTCTCATCGAGAAGTTTGCCGAATCTATTAAAAATGTAATATAGTACGATTACATGAATGATGAAGTCGAGCAAATTAAAGAGCGCTTGGATATTGTCGAAATTATTTCGAACTATTTAACTGTGAAAAAAGCCGGTGTCAATTTAAAGGCGAACTGTCCTTTTCATCATGAAAAAACGCCCTCTTTTATGATTTCTCAGGAACGGCAGACATTTAAATGTTTCGGTTGCGGTGAAGGCGGGGACATCTTTACCTTCATCGAAAAAATGGAAGGTGTTGATTTTTACAACGCATTGAAAATTCTGGCCGAAAAGGCCGGAGTAGAACTTAAAAACCAATCGGTAAAATATGGAGAAAAGGAATTCAAGTCAGATAAAAAAACTAGAATTTACGAAATAAATGATTGGGCAAAAAAACTTTTTAATAAAATCTTAACCGATCATCCGAAAGCAGAAAAGGCGAGAAAATATATTAAAAGCAGGGGAATAACCAATAAAACTATCCAAGAATTTGAACTCGGCTACGCGCCGGCTTCTTGGGATCTTCTGGTAAAGTTTTTGAAAGCAAAAGGATATCAAGAAAATGAAATAGTGCAGGCTGGTGTAGCGATTAAAAGCGAAAAGGGTCGGGTGTATGACCGTTTTCGCGGACGAATTATTTTTCCGATACACAATATAATGGGCACCACGGTGGCTTTTACCTCCAGAATCTTAGAAGATGATCCTCCGCCAGCTGGCGGACAAGCCAAATACATCAATTCAGCTGAGTCACCGGTCTACATAAAGGGAAAAACTATCTATGGCTTGGATAAGGCCAAAATGGCAATCAAAGAAAATGATCTTGCCGTTTTTGTGGAAGGTAATATGGATGTAATTGCCTGCCATCAGGCCGGTTTTAAAAATGTTGTTGCCACGTCTGGTACTGCCATGACTCCCGAGCAGCTAAAAATATTAAACCGTTATGCCAGCGTGATCGCCCTTTCTTTTGACCATGATACAGCAGGCGAGACAGCGATGAAAAAAGCAATTAAAATTGCTTTGCAAAATGATATTAATACGAAAATCATTTCGATTGAAGGTCCATACAAAGATCCTGATGAAGCAATCAAGGCAGATCCTAAAAATTGGCAACGGGCAATTGACAATTCGAGGCCTTCACTTGAGTATTGGATAGATCTATTAATTAAAAAGAACCCCGATTTGTCAGTTCTGACAAAAAAAGCCATAGCAAAAGAGATTTTGCCAGTGATCAAAACAATATTTTCAGACATAGAAAAAGAATATTATGTAAAATACTTGGCCAAGAAGCTCTCGGTTGCTGAAAAAACGATTTTGAATGTGCTGGAAAAAACCAAGAGCGACGGGGAAAAAAAAGTGAGCAAAAATGAGGATAGCGCTCCAAAGCTCGATATAACGGAAAAGATATTAGGAATCATTTGGGCTCATCCAGAGATGATATTAAAAGTTAAAAGAACGGCGGAATTAAAATTAATCGAACCGTCGGTTGATAAGTTTGCCCAAATGGTAAATGAGAAAAAAATTGACAAAGCAAAGATCAGTCCCGAAGCCGCATCGGCAATCAGCCAGTATTCGATGGTTGTTCTAAAGGAATTGGAAAGTGAAAATGTTGAGACGATTCAATCGGAGTTGGAATTTCTATTTGCCAGATTGCGTTCAGATGAAAAAGAACACTTAAAGTCCGACTTTGCCAAAAAAATAGAAATGGCAGAAGCGGCGGGCGACAAGGGAAAGTTAAAAGAGCTTCTGCAAGAGTTTTCGAGCTTGATAAAATAAGGCGAAAGTGATAAAATCACGAATATAACACTAAGAACAAATGTTCAATTAAGTATGTTTGTTTTTTTGTATGAGTAATTTTCTCCGGAAGGAGTCTCTGTGGCAAAAAAAGTTTTTGTTCCAAAAGTAGAAGAACCATTATTGTTTTCCGATAAGGTCAACAATGTCCTTCTAAAAGGTCGTGCTCACGGATTTGTTTCGATGAGCGAGTTTTTGCAATCGTTGCCGGAACCTGAAGAAAATGTGGCCGAGGTGGACGAAATTTTTGACTACATGCTCCGAAATGGTATTGAGTTTAAGGCGGAGGAAGACAAGCCGAAAGGTATTTTGGCTCAGACACTAGGGCTTAAAAAAGGAAAAGAGGAGCCAGATCTGGGAGAAATTGCTGACGATTCTGTCCGGATGTACTTGCGTGAAATAGGCAAAATTTCCTTACTCACAACAGAGGAAGAAATTAAACTGGCAAAACGGATTGAAAAAGGTGATATTTTAGCTAAAAAACAGCTGGCTGAAGCAAATTTGCGTCTCGTAGTATCAATTACTAAAAAATATATTGGCCGTGGTCTTTCCCTCCTTGACTTAATTCAAGAAGGCAATACCGGTTTAATGCGTGCGGTTGAGAAATTCGACTATAAAAAAGGTTTCAAATTTTCAACTTATGCAACATGGTGGATCCGTCAAGCTATTACCCGAGCGATCGCCGACCAAGCAAGAACAATTCGTATTCCGGTTCATATGATTGAAACAATCAATAAATTAATCCGTGTTGAGAGACAGCTCGTTCAAGACCTAGGACGCGAACCTACTCCAGAGGAAATTGCTCAGGAGTTAGGGCTGGATGTGGATAAAGTCGAACATATTATCAAAATTTCACAGGAAACCGTTTCCCTTGAAGCTCCGGTTGGGGAGGAAGAAGACTCAAAGTTAGGTGATTTTATTGAAGATACAAAACATATTTCTCCGGAAGAATCGACTGCCCAACAGCTTCTGCGCGATAAAATTAAAGAATTTTTAGGGGAACTTTCTCCAAGAGAGCAGAAAATATTAAAGATGCGGTTCGGATTGGAAGACGGCAGAACTCATACTTTAGAAGAAGTCGGACAAGAATTCGGTGTTACTCGTGAGCGAATTAGGCAAATTGAAGCAAAAGCATTGTCTAAGCTTAAAAAAGGTGAACGGTCCAAAGACCTCGAAGAATATTTGTATGAATAATTCATACAAATAATTTTACATATTTATAACAAAAACCGTCCCGATATTTTCATCGGGACGGTTTTTGTTAATTCCAACATATAAATCAGCAATTACTTAATATATAAGTAATTATTAAACGTGTTAAAAAAGGAGAATGAATTATGTTATCAAATGTGCTGAAAAATCTATGGTGGTCAATGCTGGTACGAGGGATTGCTTTAATATTTTTCGGCTTGGTTTTATTGGCTTGGCCCGGAGCGACATTGGCGATCGCCGTATTGATTTTAGCTACTTTTTTGATTATCAATGGTATAGCTGAAATTATTGCCGGAATTTTTTCCTTAAGTGCAAAAAAATGGAGCTGGGTCTGGATGATTATTCTAGGGGCGGTGGAAATATTCCTTGGAGTGATAGCGTTCAAGTACCCCGGACTCGCAATGATTAAATTTATAATGATTATTGGACTATACTTAATTATCAACGGTTTTTACCATATTATTGCGCCAGATGAACTCTATGGACCGGAGGCAAAAAATCTTTCTTTAATTGCTGGTATTTTTGCAATCATTACCGGATTTCTTCTTTTATTTAAACCGATTGCGGGAGGATCTGCACTATTTTGGGTTTTGGGTCTTTATGCTTTAATTACCGGACCAATTATGATTGCCATCTCGCTTCATTTGAAATCAGAAGTTGAAAGTAGAATAGCGTCCAGAAAATAATTATTTTCTAAATTGTTCTGGGCGGATTTTACCGCGCACCAATGCATGGGCCTTTCGGCTCATGCATTGGGTGACTATCGGAAGCACCTACTATCGTCTAGAATCCACTATTGTAGATGTTGTCTACTACAATCAAGCCGGCTAAGTCATTAGCGTTTCCACCCCAGCCGAACAATCCGTCCAGAACAATCAAGTCTGAAAGATCACTGGTTCCCACCATTGATCCTCCGCTACCAGTGATGGAGTCAACGGCTATTAGCCCAGCAAGATCATTTGCGTTATATCCTGTAAATAATCCGTTGGTTACTATCAAGTCTCCAAGACTGTTATTGACCATTGCTTCTGCTGGTTTTGCAACTGCCATTACTCCTACGATCATGGGAATTACGAGAAGAAGTGCCAAACTTCTTTTTAAAGCTTTCATTTATATTCACCTCCTTAAAACTCTTAATCATAATACATCTATAGGTTATCAGTTTGTCCCGGGAATACATTGGAATCTATTTATCTTAAACTGATTAAAACAATTGAATTTTTAGCAGAACAGACAAACTGGACTGTAAAACTGATCAGTTTTCTGTAAAAACTTATGCATCAGCCGGCATAATTGGACGACTTTAAGATTGGTCTGTGGACAAAGTGTTCGATATATGTTCGGTATTATAATATAATTATCAGCATGGGAATTGCTTTGGCTCCAAAAAATTATTCCGTGCTGTTTTTAGATATGAACTCTTTTTTTGCTTCTGTTGAACAGCAAGTCAGGCCCGATTTAAGAGGGCTCCCTATTGGCGTTGCACCTTATACCGGTGACTCCGGTTGTATCATAGCCGCATCTTTGGAAGCCAAAAAACAAGGCGTCAAAATTTGTAGAATTACTGAGGCCAAAAAAATAATTCCAAATATAAAAATCCTGGAAGCAAGGCCGGCTCTTTATATGATTTATCATCAGGAAATTAAGAAAACGATCGAAAAATTTACCCCCTTCTATAAAGTTCTAAGTGTTGACGAATTCGCTTTAAAATTAACCCCCAATGAGCAAAACATGGAATCATCGCTAAAATTAGCAAGGAATCTCAAGGAGGCAATCAGAAGTAATGTTGGAGACTACCTATCCTGCTCGATCGGTATTGGATCAAACAAATTTCTTGCAAAAATGGCGGCAGAAAGAAAGAAACCTGATGGTCTAACCGTCGTAACGCTGGATCAATTAAGTGATTTTTATTCAAAAATTAAGCTTACAGACATAACCGGAATCAACTTTAGAATGGAGCATCGTCTTAACTTCCTTGGATTAAAGTCGCCCACAGATTTTTATAGCTGCCCGCTTTCATACTTGTCAGAGAATCTGGGACATATGGGAAAAAACTGGTATTTCCGGTTGCGCGGCTATGAAGTCGATGATCTTTATCCAAAGACAAGAACCATCAGTCATTCTCATGTTTTAGAACCGGAGTTACGAACCAAGAGCGCAGCCATTTCAGTTTTGCGAAAGCTTGTCTCGAAAGCTGGATTTAGATTAAGGAAAGAGAGTTTTCAGGCCTCCGGCGTTTATGTTTCAATTAGGTTTATCAATAAAAGTAGTTTTAATTTGTCTAAAAAATCATCTCGGCCTTTTTCGGATGATTGGACTTTTTGGGAAAATG
>CAYQPT010000040.1:0-7583 GCA_964419835.1 uncultured Candidatus Saccharibacteria bacterium
TTTTCAAACTGCACAACCACAGTGTCATAGTTACATTTTAGCTTGCTTAAGGCGAAGTGTTGATAGATTATTCTATAACTGATATACTTTCCTTTAGTTTTTCAGATGGATAAAATCATTATTTCATACAATTTATGAACAAGAGTTCTATAAAAATTACTGGTGCCAGAGAGCATAATTTAAAAAATATCTCATTAGAAATTCCAAGAGATAAGTTGGTTGTAATTACCGGTTTATCTGGATCCGGCAAATCATCGCTCGCATTCGACACTATTTACGCCGAAGGGCAAAGAAGATATGTAGAATCACTTTCTTCGTACGCACGGCAGTTCTTGGGGATCATGGAAAAACCGGATGTCGACCACATTGAGGGACTCTCTCCAGCAATTTCAATTGACCAAAAATCTGCCTCGCGAAACCCTCGTTCAACTGTGGGAACCGTCACGGAGATCTATGACTACCTCCGTCTTTTGTTCGCTAGAGCGGGCACAATGCATTGCCCAAAGTGCGGAAAGCCGGTAACAAGGCAAACTGTCGGACAAATTGTCGACCAAATTTTAAAATCTGTAAAACAAACGAAAAGAATTGCCATTTTGTCACCACTAATTGAAGACAAAAAAGGCGAACACAAAGATATCTTCGGGCAAATACTAAAATCAGGGTTTGGTAGAGTCAGAGTCGACAGCGTTGTCATGGATTTAGACGAGGCAGAATCTAAGGATTTGGACAAACAGAAAAAACACACAATTGAAGTTGTCGTTGACCGGCTTATTTTGGAGCCGGGAAACATAGGTGAATCAGACAAAAAGCGTTTGTATGATTCGGTTGAAAAAGCGCTCTCTTTGGCTAAGGGAAAAATTATTGTTTCTAACTTAGAGACCGGTAAGGACACTCCTTACTCCGAGCTTTTTGCTTGTCCTGATTGCTCTATTTCGATGCCGGAAATTGCACCGCGTTCCTTCTCTTTTAACTCTCCCCATGGTGCTTGTCCGGTTTGCCAAGGTCTTGGAATTAAACAAGAAATTGATCCGCATTTAATTTTGCCTAATTCAAAGCTGACGGTAAATGAAGGGGCAATCCGTCCATGGATAAGGAGCGCGGCTAATTCGACATGGTATTTTTCTATATTAGAAGCCGCCGCAGAGGAACATAAGATTGATCTAAATAAACCAATTTCTCAGCTTTCTAAAGATGACCTAACAGTAATTTTATATGGCTCCGGAGAAGACACATTTAATGTGCGAGGATACGAAGCAAAGTATGAGGGTGTAATACCAAATCTGGAGAGAAGATATAAGGAAACACAATCCGATTACATCAGAAAAGAAATTGAAAAATATATGGTCATTAAAAAGTGTCCATCCTGCGAAGGAAAACGGCTGAAGAGAGAAGTTTTGGGCGTTTTAGTCGGGGAAAAAAATATTGTAGACATATCTGAAATGACGATTGAAGACGCGCTTTCATTTTTCATAGCATTGCCTGAAAAATTAAATGCTGAGCAGAATCAGATTGCACGGCAAATTAATAAAGAAATTGTCCAACGATTGCAATTCTTAATGAATGTCGGTCTGTCTTACTTAACAATAAACCGAAATTCCGCTACATTGGCCGGTGGTGAAGCACAAAGAATACGTTTGGCAACTCAAATTGGCTCCGGTTTGATGGGCGTTCTTTACATATTGGATGAGCCATCCATTGGTCTTCACCAACGCGATAACTCAAAATTACTTGAAACGCTTAAAAATCTCCGCGATCTTGGTAACACCGTAATTGTGGTTGAACATGATGAAGAAACAATGATGGATGCAGACTGGCTGATTGACATTGGTCCGGGGGCAGGCGAGCATGGCGGAAAAGTGATAGCCGAAGGCACTCCGAAAGAAATTATGTTATCAAATGATTCAATAACGGGACAATACTTGTCCGGTAGAAAAAAAATTGAAATTCCTAAAATCAGACACAGCGGAAGCGGGGAGTACTTAGAAATTATTGGCGCTAA
Source organism: uncultured Candidatus Saccharibacteria bacterium (assembly GCA_964419835.1). Taxonomy (GTDB): domain Bacteria; phylum Patescibacteriota; class UBA1384; order XYA2-FULL-43-10; family 1-14-0-10-43-13; genus CAYQPT01. Next base: position 2,000 of record CAYQPT010000040.1, read on the forward strand.
GGAAAATAATCTACAAAATGTAGATGCGAAAATTCCGTTAAATACTTTTACCTGCGTCAGCGGTGTTTCCGGATCAGGGAAATCAACTTTAATAAATGACATCTTGGCCAAAGCTTTGTCAAAAAAGTTCTTCCGTGCCAAAGACGAACCGGGAAAGCATGATGAAATTCGGGGAATTAACTATATAAATAAAGTCATCAATATCGATCAATCTCCAATCGGCAAATCCCCTCGATCCAATCCGGCTACTTATACCGGCGTATTTACCCTAATCAGAGAACTTTTTGCCGCAACTCCCGAAGCAAAAATCCGCGGCTACAAAGCAGGAAGATTTTCTTTCAATGTTAAGGGCGGCCGTTGTGAAAAATGTCACGGCGATGGATATATCCGTATCGAAATGCATTTCTTGCCGGATGTTTATATTACATGCGAGGAATGTAAAGGCAAAAGATATAACGAAGAAGCTCTAGAAGTTACCTATAAAGGTAAAAACATTGCTGAAGTTTTGGATATGACAGTCGAGGATGCTACGGAATTCTTTAAAAATATTCCGGCAATTCATTATAAACTGGCAGTGCTGTTCGATGTTGGCCTTGGCTACATAAAGATGGGACAACTAGCAACCACTCTTTCAGGTGGTGAGGCACAGAGAATAAAGCTTGCCACTGAATTGGCACACAGAGGCACAGGCAAGACTTTATACATCTTAGACGAACCAACTACCGGTCTCCACTTTGAAGATGTTAAACGGCTCCTTGGAGTTCTAAACGCCCTTGTTGAAAAAGGAAATACTGTTTTGGTAATTGAGCATAACTTGGATGTCGTAAAATCAGCCGACCATGTCATCGACTTAGGTCCTGAGGGCGGAAGCAAGGGTGGACAAATAATTGCGACCGGCACTCCGGAAGAAATTGCCCGTGTGAAAAATTCATACACCGGGCAGTATTTGGCTAAACTATTGAAATAAAAGTTAAGAACTAAAAAAACCAGAGGCATCAAATTTTGATAACTCTGGCCTTTGGGCTGACGCGGTTGCGCCAAGCCCGGGCTGTTTGCTGGTATCAAACCAGTTGGAAAACCGGCGATCCCAGTTCGGCAGTTGGACCAGGCCCCCACACCTGCTTATCGTCTTCGGCAAATACTACGACATGGCCGAAACGGCTGAACTTGCCGAGAAACTCATCGGCTGTATAGGGGCCGTCTGGGGAGCCCTCCAACCCCCTTAGCTTGAGTCGGCCTTGAGCGGCCGCCTCAGAAGTGAAAGCGATCAAGTGTATTACGGAACCGGATTCGGGATCCTTGGCGGAAAGATACTTCGCCCCCTTGCCTTTTGCCTTGGCGACTCAGTACTTATCTGTGTTGTTCATGTAATCACCTCCTAGCCAGACGAAATAGAATATCACAAATTAAATTTTTTCTCAACAAAAAATAAGCCCCGATTGCTCGGAGCTTATTTTTGTGTATAGATCCTGAAACAAGTTCAGGATGACAATAGTATTACTTTTTCTCTCGAAGGGCAGCTTGTGCTGCGGCTAGTCGTGCGATTGGCACTCGGAATGGAGAGCAGGAAACATAAGTTAGTCCAACTCTGTGGCAGAAGTCAATTGAGGTTGGCTCGCCACCATGCTCACCGCAAATACCGAGCTTGATTTCAGGTCTGGTTGATCGGCCTTTTTCAACAGCTGCTTTAACCAATTGTCCAACACCGGCTTGATCGAGAGCAACAAATGGGTCTCGCTCTAAAAGTCCGAGTTTCAAATATTCCGGTAGGAATTTTGCAACGTCGTCTCGTGAGAAGCCGTATGTCATCTGAGTCAAGTCGTTTGTTCCAAATGAGAAGAACTCTGCTTCTTTGGCGATCTCTTCGGCCATGAGTGCCCCTCGTGGGACTTCAATCATTGTGCCGATCTTGTAAGAAACTTTGGTTTTCTTCTTTGCAAATACTTCTTCAGCAACTCTAAGAATGATATCTTTTTGTGCCATATATTCTTTAAGATCGCCTACAAGCGGAATCATGATTTCAGGAACAACCTTGATGCCTTTGGCCTTAACTTCGCAGGCAGCTTCCAAAATGGCTTTTGCTTGCATTGCTGTGATTTCTGGGTAGGTGTTTCCAAGTCGGCAGCCTCTGTGGCCTAGCATTGGGTTAACTTCATGAAGTGAAGCAATCTTCTCTTCAATCTGGGCTACGCTCCGACCAATCTCTTTTGCTAAATCTGCAATATCTTCCTTGGCTTGTGGCAAGAATTCATGTAGAGGCGGATCCAAAAGCCGGATTGTGGCCGGGAAGCCCTTAAGAGCTTCGAATAGCTCCATAAAGTCTTTCTTTTGGTAAGGAAGAATCTCGGCAAGAGCTTTTTCTCTTTCTTCAACCGAGTTAGACAAGATCATTTTTCTCATTGAGAAAATTCTCTTTTCGTCAAAGAACATGTGCTCAGTTCGGCAAAGTCCAATGCCTTTGGCGCCGAATTTGAGTGCTACTTCTGTATCATGTGGGGTGTCGGCGTTGGCTCTAACATCAAGTCTTCTGTATTTGTCGGCCCATTTCATAATTTTGTCGAAGTCGCCGGAAATCTTTGGCTCAACTACAGGAAGCGCACCCTTGTATACTCGTCCGAGTGATCCGTTTAGGGTAATAACTTCGCCCTCTTTCAAAACTGTGCCGTCTTTTGTGGTTATGGTTTTGGTTTTGTAGTTGATGGTCAAGGATTCACAACCGGCAACACAGCATTTGCCCATGCCTCTAGCAACAACAGCTGCGTGTGAGGTCATTCCGCCTCGTGCGGTCAAAATACCTTCTGATGCGTTCATGCCGATCAAGTCTTCAGGTGAAGTTTCAACTCGGACCAAGATGACTTTATGTCCTTCTTCCGCTAGGTCATGAGCTCGCTCTGCATCCATAACAATCTCACCAACAGCGGCACCAGGAGATGCTGGCAAGCCGGTGGCAATAATAGTTGAAGTTTTTTCGGCTTTTTCATCCAGCATTGGGTGAAGTAATTGATCGAGCTGATCTGCGTCAAGACGCAAAATTGCTTCTTCTTCAGTGACCAATTTTTCTTTGACCATATCAACAGCTGTTTTGATGGCGGCAGCGGCAGTTCGTTTGCCGTTTCTGGTTTGAAGCATGTATAGCTTGTTTTCCTGAATGGTGAACTCCATGTCCTGCATGTCTTTAAAATGTTTCTCCAATTTTAACCGGATATCATTTAGCTCTTTGTAAATCTTTGGCATCTCCTTTTTCAAATCTTCCATGTTCTTAGGAGTTCGAACGCCTGCAACCACATCTTCACCCTGAGCATTCATCAAATACTCGCCGTAGAATTTATTTTCACCGGTCGAAGGGTTTCTTGTGAAAGCAACACCTGTACCGCAGTCATTTCCCATGTTTCCGAAGACCATTGACTGAACATTTACTGCTGTACCCAAAAGTCCAAAAATATTGTTTAGTGATCGGTAAAGGATTGCTCTTTTGTTGTTCCATGAACCGAAAACAGCGTCGATTGACATTTTTAGCTGCTCTCTTGGGTCATCCGGGAACATTTTTTTAGTTTCTTTTTTAACGATTGCTTTGAAAGTGGTGACCAATTCCTTAAGGTCATCGGCTGTAAGTTGAGTGTCGACTTCAACGCCTTTTTCTTTTTTTAGCTCATCAATTGCTTCGGAGAAAAGTTCACCGTCAACTCTCATTACAACATTGCCGAACATTTGGATGAAACGGCGATATGAATCCCAAGCAAATCTTTCGTTGCCGGTTTTCTCTGCAATGCCTACAACAGCTTTGTCATTTAAACCTAAGTTTAGAATTGTGTCCATCATACCCGGCATAGATGCAGCAGCGCCTGAGCGCACTGAAACCAAAAGTGGATTCTGATCGTCGCCAAACTTCTTGCCCATCTGCTTCTCAAGCTTTGTGATGTTTTTCTCAACTTCGTCCATCATTCCTGCTGGGAATTTCTTCCCGACTTCGTAGTATTCGTGGCAGGCTTCGGTGGTGATAGTAAACCCTTGTGGAATAGGTAGACCCAAGCTTGTCATTTCAGCCAAGTTTGCTCCCTTTCCGCCCAAGAGTGCTTTCATTTCCTTCTTGCCTTCATCGAAAAAATAAACGTACTTCTTTGCCATGTTTCTCCTTCTGCCCCGCGTAGCTTTATGCGAAGTGGGGTAATAATTTACAATTTGTTAATTTATCCAATAAAAAAACGTCAATGACGATAATTTATATGTATTATATCAAAAAAATCCCAAACTGCAAAGAGGCCCTTGGCATTCCATTTTTAGCTGTTTTGTGCAATAATATGCGGGTAATTTGAGAACAAACAAATGTATGACATTGCAATAATTGGGGCCGGTCCAGCCGGCATAATGGCGGCGCTTGCTGCTTCGAACTCCTCGAAGTCAGTTATTTTAATAGACAAAAATGATATTATCGGCCGGAAGATTCTTGCTACCGGAAATGGCCGTTGCAACTTGACTAACCGTTTTGTAGACGCTTGCCGCTACCACGGTGCCAATCCATCATTTGTTAAAGACACTCTATCTGAGTTTGATCAAAATAAGACAATGGAATACTTTGAGTCGCTTGGATTAATTTTGAAAGAAGAAGACAAGGGACGGATTTTCCCAAGAACAAATCAAGCTTCAACGGTTTTGGATATTTTAACTCATGAACTAAAGCTTAAAAAAGTGGAAGTTAAAACGAACTGCTTGGTCCGCGGAATCGAGAAAGAGGGAAATTGGAAAATTAGGATTGAAAATGGCTCAGAAATTTTTGCCAAGAAGCTCATTTTAACCACAGGCGGAAAAGCTTCTCATCAACTCGGCTCTTCAGGAGACGGACTTTTTTGGATTGAAAAACTTGGTCACAAAGTTACTCCCATTTATGCCGCTCTTGTTCCGGTTGAAACAGCAGAAACTTGGCCAAGAGATATTCAAGGACTAAAAATTGAAGGCACTGCAAGCGTTGTTGCGAATGGAAATACAATTATTCAAAAAACCGGCGACATATTATTTACTCATTACGGCCTTTCCGGTCCGGCCATTATGGGGCTCTCCCGCGAAATCGCTCCGCTATTAAACCAATCCAAAGTAGAAATTCATATCGACGCAATTCCAGAAGAGGAGGCCTCGTCTCTCGATAAAAAAATTGAGAAAATATTTTCGACTAACGGAACCAAATCAGTCAAAAACGCTCTCGCCGGCATTGTCCCATTAAATCTCGTCATAACAATTCTAAAAAACTTGTCCTTCAATCCTGACAAAAAAGCGGCCGAAGTTTCTAAAATTGACCGCAAAACTATAGTTCAAACTTTAAAAAATTTAACTCTAACCGTAAGTAAAGTGCGCCCTCTAAAAGAAGCACAAGTTTCATCGGGCGGCATCCCAGCATCAGAGATTAATGAGAAAACAATGCAATCAAAAATTGTGCCAAATCTATATTTTGCAGGTGAAATAATTGATGTTGATGGCGACTCAGGAGGATTCAATCTGCAATGGGCATGGTCTAGCGGCTACCTCGCCGGCAAAAGCGCTAAATAATTTCCATAATAAAAACACCAATTTATTGGTGTTTTTATTATGGTTC
>CAYQPT010000041.1:0-7339 GCA_964419835.1 uncultured Candidatus Saccharibacteria bacterium
GCAAACGAGTTTATCTTACCGGTCCCAAAAATATTTTCCAGATATGATTTTGAACCGGAGAGTTCACTGTCGATTTGGGCAATAGACATAGGGATCAGATGAGGATGGGTGATCGTATGTGAACCGATCTCGTGTCCGGCATCTGCGAAAGCTTTAATTTTGTAAATCTGATCGGTTTGGGACTCAATGAAGGTGGTGGCGTAAAACTGAGTTGACTTAAAGCCATACTGAGCCAAAACTGGCAAAGCCGATGTGTAATTTTCTTCCCAACCATCATCAAAAGTAAGCGAAACAATTGGCCGATTGAAACCGCCTATCGTGTGGGCGGTAGCGGAATAATCATCGGTAATGAGGAAACCAACTGCTGAAATGAAATGAAGAACTGTAAATGATTTTATGCCGGTCGGAATAGTGAAAATATCCGAGTATTTTTTCCAACTGCTTGAGGGGTCAGCGCTCCCAAGCCCTACATATTCTTCGGTTCCATCATTTTTTGTCAATCGAACCACAACTTGAGTCGTTACATTTGACTTATAGTAATCCGTAAATAAATAGTCTCCAGCTATGGCTGGTTGTGGAGAATAAGACCACTTGGCATCGCCAGAAGTATACTTTGTAATTTGAACTTTAACGCTGTGAGAGCCGGTTTTTCCTGAATTCAAATAACTAAATTTGGAGGTGTTGGTGCCCCATTTTTCCGCTTGCCAATTAAGAGGGCTGGTTCCATCGTCAGTTTGTTCTAAAGAATTATTTGGTACATTGCCGGTAATTATTGGACTTCCCTTGTCAATTAACGAATAATTGTCAGTTTGAAGGTATCCATTTTTGGCGATCAAATGAAGAACGGTGACTTTACTGGCATTTACCGGAGCAGTGAACTGAAAGTTAGTTTTTTTCCATGCTGTCGATTTAGCAATAGTGCCTAAGTAAATATAAGATGAATTTCCTGATTGATCGAATACTCTGACTACAATTTCAGTTTCGACGGAAGACTTATAATAGTCACTAAACATGTAATCTTTGCTAGGCACGACTGAAATAGGGTCAAAATACCATTTTGCGTCACCATTACTATATGATGCGACTTTTACATGTAAACTTTTAGTTCCGTCCTTTGCTGAACCTGTTTTATATGAAAACGTGGCTGTGTTGCTTCCCCAACTTTCAGTTTGCCAATTTAGCGGCTTTTTTAGATCTGACGTTCCTGACTCAACCGAGGCATTTGGTATCAAATTGATACTTTGTGCATGGGCATTTAATGGTGCATTTATAGTGCCAAATAGAACCATGAATGCTATCAGAATGAAAAATAGTTTTTTCATTACATCCTTTTTTTACAAGATTATTAATTAATTTTTACTATCCAGAACCTAGCAAAAATAGATTTGGTTGTCAACAGAAGGGCTGAGAAAAGAGGGTCGAAGAAAAGAGTGTTAAGAATTTAGTAATGGAATCGGGAGCGGAGATGTTTGTGGTGCAGTCGAATATTTAAAATAAACACAATTAACAAAAATAAAAGATTAAAGAGAAAATAAATCTTCCATAATGGACTTGTGCTGTTAAATCTATCCTTTTCAAGTTTTGTATCGAGTTTAGCAAAAGTGGTTTTTGGTTCAGTACTGACATCATTAAAATTCGTAGTGGTTGGTGGACTGTCGGTCTGTTCAGCTATACCCGCTTTGTTTTCATCTTGCTCACTTGAAGCTACGCCCTTATTGCCGAGGTTAACCTGATAGTTTTTCGATCCTTTTTTGTTAACCGACTCAGAGGAACTATTTGCGCTCTGAGCAGTGCTTGAAGTGGCTGCACCCGTATTGACTCTTCCGTTTGCCCCATTTGAAAATGCTGTTTTTGAGGCGTCGCTGGAATTGATCCTCCAGTCCGTCTCTTTATTGATTGAAAACCAGGTGAATCCTTCGATCCTGGTAAATTTATTGCGCATATCAGAGAACATGCTTGTAATCCATGCTGCTTTGTCGCCACCCTGCTCTGCGGAACCAACTTCCATAATCAAAATGTTTTTCGAGCTGATGCTGGTTAATTCATTATATGAAGCGCCAAAAACCTCTGAAAATGATTGCCAAACGCTCCATGATTGAGTTGTGCCCCAGTTGTATCCATCTAGACCGACATAATCTACATAGGAGTCGCCCGGATAGATTTGGCTATATGAGCAGGGATCACCATAGAAACGGACATTGGGAGACCAGATCCATGACACATTTGTAACGCCGTTATTTCTGAAGCGGTTTACAACATAACGCCAAAACTGTTTATGGCTTTCAGTTGTGTTGCCGTTATTTGTAACTCCCCAAGGGGCCCATTCGGAGTTCATTTCCGGTGCCAAGCTGATTCTAACAGGAGCATTAACGCTTTTTACTTTACTGGCAAATTCATCCAAATAAGCGTCATAGTTGCCCGATATTACATCGTTGTAGGGGACGCCGTTTCCACCCGTTTGAGGCTGCCATGTTAATTCGGGGGTACAACCATGGCTTGAAAATCTTTTTGCGATATCAACAAAAAAAGGATCCGACCAATCCTCGTACCATTTACAGGAGTTAAATTTTACTCCCAGATCAGACTCAAAACGGCTTAAAACAGAAACATTAGAAGAAGACCCTGGAAGAAAGATGTTTACCTCTAGATTTCTACTATGAGCATGCGGTGGTTTAATTAAAAGGACGGAAGCTACCGTGACAATTAAAAATAATCCGCAAGAAAGAACTTTTTTAATATTCCCTCCAGAAATCCCTCCTTGGTTTTCCAGATCAAGAATACAGCGGTATGATAGTGGGTGTCAAGCTCTTGTTGCCGGGACGGTAACCAGATATCTGTTAACTTTATCCCAAAGGAGAGATTTTTTTCTACCAAAAATAACTCTAAGCAAGGCGTAATAAAATGAAACGATGTTAATAAAATAGAATATCGAAAACAACGGGATGTAGGGAATGATCCAGTATTTCTTTTCAATGAATGAGATAATAAGCGATAAAATTGAAATAGTTAGAAGCGAAGCAAATATCAGTCTCACGAAAATTAGTGGATGCGAGAATGCAAGAAAGACGGTAAATATCCAGAGAACATTATCAAATAGTAAAAAATAAAGCTCCAAGTTTAATTTTGAATTTGGCTTGTAAAGTTTGTGAAGAAATATATTTTGCCAAGTTCCGGTATTCCAACGCAGGACTTGCTTCCAATAATCCCTAAGAGTAACCGGGTCTTGTGTTGTAACTACAGCGTGAGGGGCGTATATAATTTGGCCCAATTTTTTTTGATGAATTTGAATTGTGAGATCAAAATCTTCAGTCAAAGTTGAGCTTTGGAGTTCGAGTTTATCTAACACATCACTTCTGTAGAGGGAAGCGCAGCCAGGGGCAACAGTGACCGCACTAATAATATTCTGGGCATGTTTATAGATTCTATGTGAAATCCCGTATTCGTAAGTGCGAAACGCACTGACCAGCCCTTTCTTGTCCGAAGCAACTGTTCCAACGATCAAGGCAGGTTTTTGTTTTATAAATTTTCTTATTTCACCCATGAAGTTTCTGGATAGCCGGCTGTCGGCATCAGAAAACAAAATGTATGAATAATTCTTGGTTAGTTGTCTGCTTTTAATTAATTTCTTTAACGCAGTCGCCTTACCGCAGTTGTGCCGAAGACCCATTACATTCACGCCTTCTTTTCTGGCAATTCCTGTGGTTTTATCGTCAGATCCGTCGCTCACAACAAAAATATTGTCGGGCCTGACAATATTTTTCATGGCCTGTAATGAAGCTGCAATTACTTTTTCCTCGTTGAGTGCAGGTACAACGATGCAGAAAGTTCTCTTAGCCATTTTTATGTAGAAGCTTCTTGAAAGATTTTCTAAAGAAGATCACGACTGTTGCCGCGAAAGAAATCAGAATGTGTCCTAAGAAACTTGGCCCTGTTGCTGGTAGGTTGTACATAACTTTCCTTAAAATGATATTTTTATAATAAAAAAGAGGGAAAAAACCCTCGTTTAATCGCTTGACCAGCATACTACACAAATTAATTCTTTTTGTCAATACCATAAAGGACAAATATCTATTTAATTCTTTTTTTAATCTTTTTGAAGTTTACTCAATATCGCAAGATTGAGCACAAATAATGAAAATTATGGAGTCCTGCTATTGACAAAATCATAATGTTTTGGTAAACAAGGGCCATGATAAAAAAATTATTTGTGTTCCTGGCATTATTAATTCTACCCTTTCAAGGGCTTAACTTTTCGCATGTTATGGCTGCGAACCCAAACTTGATCGCCAACTCTTCGGTCGAGAGCTTGGATAGTACAAACCAAGCACCTCTGGACTGGCTAAAGGGCGGTTGGGGAACCAACTCAGCTTATTTTCAATTGGGCCGTCCGGGTCAGAGCGGCAGCACAGCAGTAATGGTCAATATGACAAAATACACTAGCGGCGATGCAAAGTGGTACTTTAACCCGGTTTCCGTAGATTCGGCTAACCAATATAATTTCTCGGATTATTACTCTTCAAGAGTTGCCACCGATGTTGTTGCGATGTACTTAGACGCCAATGGGAAAGACAGTTATGGCTATCTGGGACAGACACCGGCAACAGCAAGCTGGCAAAGGGCCAGTTTTACAATAACACCTCCGTCCGGTACGAAGGCCATGACCGTTTTTCATGTGTTAAATAAGGTCGGAACACTTTGGACAGATAATTATTCTCTTTCGGTTGCCGAAAAATCCATAATTACTGATAATGTTCCTAATGGCGGAATGGAAAGCATGTCATTTACTGACTCAAAGTTGCCGATGGATTGGCAGCACGGAAAATGGGGGATGAATACTACAGGTTTTAGTTATGAGAACACTGGCCATACTGGGTCCAAGAGTGTGAAGGTGCAGATGACAAAATACTCCAGCGGTGATGCCAAGTGGTATTATACGCCACAGGCAATTGAAGGAGGCAAGACTTATCAATTTTCCGATTGGTATAAGTCAAGTGTTAAGACTAAAGTTATGGCGGTTATCACAAATACTGATGGCACCGTTAACTATATAAACCTAAAAGACGCTCCTGCTTCTTCATCTACTTGGAGTCAATATAAGGGCATATTTACTACTCCAGCCAGTGCAGCTACTTTGACAATATTTCATATGATCAGTGCGGTTGGTTCTCTAACCACCGACGATTATGCAATTACTCCGGCAGCGGCTCCAATTTTTAATCAGCCGTTAATTTCTGTTACCTTTGATGACGGTTGGAAATCACAATACACAAATGCGCTACCGGTTTTATCCAAGCATCAGATTTTTCCTACCTATTATCTGGTTTCAAGCTATCTTAACCAGCCGGAATATTTGACTAAGTCAGAAGCTCACTCATTGCAGTTATCTGGCGGTGAAATTGGTTCCCACTCAGTAACTCATCCGCTCCTGACAAGTTTGCCCTTAGAGCAGATGCTTAATGAATTGGTTCAATCAAAAACTGATTTACAAAAAGACTACGGTCAAATTAATAGTTTTTCCGTACCTTATGATGATTATAACGATACTCTGATCAACTCGGCGAAGAATTACTACACTTCGGTCCGTATTTCTGATAGCGGATATAATAACATCGGCACTTTTGATAAATATCGACTAAAAACTCAAAACATTACAAATTCAACAACTATTAATGAATTGAATGGTTGGATTATGCAAGCTAAACGGGATAATAGTTGGCTCATACTGCTTTACCACCAAGTTGATGAAAATGGCGGAGACTACAGCATTACTCCGGCGAATTTTGATCTTCAAATGTCGGCAATCAAGTCAAGCGGAATTAAAACTAACACAGTCAAGCAAGCTCTAACTGAACTTCTCCCGCAAGTAAAATAAGTTTCCTAAATTCTGCTGCACCAAAAATTCCACCTACGAGGTGGAGTTTTTGTGTTGCAAAATTTGTTTTCATCAATATGTCCGGCTAGCCTGGAGTATTTTCTCTTTTTATGATATAATCCTGCTCGACTCTCGAAAGAGGGCGTACAAATAGAAGGGAGTGATAAGAGTGGTGGCTTCAGACCGTAAACCGAGCTTGGAAGAGATCGCTTTCAGGATTGCTAGCGCATACCTGAGGCAGCGGTATCCTCTGTCGGAAGAAGGACTGGAGCTCTGGCACAAAGTCAAAGCTCTTGTTGCTTCCGGTAGGGTGCCAATCAAGTACATTGATATTCTCCCGACCGTGGAGAATCCAAGACCAGAGTTGTTCGTGGATTTCAATCTGACACCAGAGCAGGAACTGGCCGTATTTGGTTGGAGGTTGAGCTGCGTACAGTCACATAGGGGATGTGCTCACCAATGCGAACAATGTTACAAAGGTGCGAGTTGCCAATTTGAAATGATGCCTTTTGCTGGGGCTGTGAAAATCGCCGAGAAAAAGTGGAAGTATGACAAACAAGGTTACCATGAGTGGAAAGCTTGGGAGGCATACCTGCAAGACAGAAATGTTGCTGATTTCAAGATCTTCAATGTGGACAGTTTCATCAGGACTGCTCCAGAGGGCTGGCTAAAAGCTGGCGCAGATATTTTTCTTACCGAATGGGGGAAATTCTCTCCCAAATGGCTTCGACTGAGGGTGCCATTCAACGGGTCGATCCCCTCAGCAGACATGAGAAGAGAATATATACATTGCGTGCCTATCAACTTATCGGCGATTTTGACGCAGATCGCTCCGTATGATGATAACGATCCGCTCGAGTATCGGGATTGTCTCTTCCTGCATCAGGATGGATCGCCAGCAGATTTCGGTGATTTCTTTGCGCTAATGTCATCGATTTTTCGCCAGATCACAATCACAACCGCGGGCTGGTTTTCCGGAGACAAGATCGCTTGTCGAGCAATGGCCAAGATAATCGACCTGTGTGTAAAGGATCCGCTTATCAACGGCGGGCAACATAGGATCTCTGTCTCGATGGGAGAAAGGCACTGCAAAAAAGATCCTGGCCGGTATATCGATGAAATCATACGGATGATCCAGGAGTCGGCACCTATCAAGCCGCTGGTGAATGTGTACTACGATCGCGGTGCTGATACTAAAACTCAATATCTTATGTTTAAGCTTGGTGATTACTTCGCTGACAAACAGAAAGATATTGGGATTGAAGATAATGTGCTCGTAACTCCAATTTCGTTCATGCGCGGCAGAGCAATCGCATTACGTCATGGCGAGGACTGTCAGAACTATGACCCTGATGCAGGGCTTGATGGTATCATTATTCGGCCAAATGGAGAGGTGGTCGGCAAGCCAGACTTTGTGTGGGACAGTCGGGTACATAAGGATGGAACGCGAACGTATTTCCCCAGTGT
>CAYQPT010000042.1:0-7296 GCA_964419835.1 uncultured Candidatus Saccharibacteria bacterium
CGTGGAATTATCCGCATCAGTAAATAAAACATATTTTCCGATCGCCTGCAAAGCGCCTTCTTTAACAGAATAACCCTTGCCCTTGTTTTCTTTCCGGTCAACAATTCTAAGATTCTCAACATCTTTTCCGTACTCTTTCGCTGAATCAGCTGTTTTATCGGGCGAACCGTCAACCACAACTATTGTCTCGGTCAAAAAAGTTTTTTCTTTTTGATATTTTTTAATAGCGTCTAAAATTTTATGGATTCTTGCTTCTTCCTTATAAGCAGGAATTACAATTGAGAGATAAATTTCTTTTGGAGGCATTATAATGCAACAGTCCTTTCCTGATCCAAGCTCCCTACTGGATCAACATGTAATATTGGATAAGGTGAAACCGGTGGATGATCAATTAAGTCTTCGCTCCCAATGTGAAAAATTAAAATTGAACCTCCCATTTGGGCGACCGGCTTGATATTGTCGAGCCAGCCATATGACCACTTTCCTTCTTTTTCCCCATATAGTTTTGAGGATTGATAAAAAGTTGCAGACACCGCCAGCCACCCGGTTGTTGGCCCATAAGATGCATGCCATGGGATCGACTTAGGCATGTAGTAGGTTCTCATTGATCCACCGAAGTAGTCGACTTTTATGTCTTTGATATTATTATCTTCAACATATTTTTTGAGCCGGAGCATATCCTGACCCCAGTCAAGCGAAGAATCAACAAGATATTTATATCTGTCATTCTTTGGCACCGTTTCGTTGAAATAACCAATGTAATTTGGGAAATAAGATAAAGTAGAGATCATCATAAAAAGTATGAGAGCACCGACGATATAACGGCCAATCTTTATTTTTGACCGCCAAATAATGTTCAAGGTATAGCCAATTAGAAGAAGGACGAATGGCACAGTCGGCATTAGGTGCCTAATTCCAATATTTAACTGACCTTTCATCGTTAATCCCCAGTAAACGAGCCATGGCATTAAAAACAATGAAACGGTCCAGAATTTATTCTTGTCCTTGTAGAATTTAGTTGTAATAAGTGCAGCGATTGACCAGAAGAACAGAATGATGATTGTAATTGGAGTTTTAACAATCCATGCAAAAGGAAAGAACCAAGAGATTGACTTATCAGATAGATGACCCAGCGCAAAGGTGGCATTTCCGCCGGCAACACGCGAGAAAACAAGCATTACGCCAAGCAGATAATGCCCTATCGCCCGGGTAATTGGATTACCCTCAAGTGCATGAAGGAAATTTCGAAGCGGAAGAGTCCTAGCGTCTTCAGTTAGATTTCTTACAATCACTTCATGCTCAATACTAACAGGAGTTTTCCACACAAAAGGAATGTACACTATCCAAACGAGAATTATTGAGATGGCGCATACCCAAAAATATGGCTTAAAATTTGACCAGAGCTCCTTCCAAAAACCTCTGTTCTTCCGATCCAATATAGCGCGAATTACTAGCAAAAAAAGGAAAACGCCAAAAAGCAAAAAGGAAGAGAACTTGAGCAGCTGCGCCAAGCCAAAAGCCAGCCCGGCAATGATGGTCGATTTTGTAGATTTATTGACGATTGCTTTATCAAAATAGTAGGTAGCGACCACAAAACCAAAGGCGGCTGCCACATCTGTCGTTACAAGCCGGCCGTGAGCAATAACATCCGGGTAAAATGCGTAAAGAAGAAGAACTAAAAGCCCGATTTTCCTGCCCCAAAGCTCCTTCGCCCATTTGTAGAGAAATAGACCCAATCCTATCATTAGCAGCATCATAGGAAGCCGTGCCCACAACAATACTTTCTCCGGATTGTTTCCTGCTTCATATAGCATGTACCAACCCGCCTCCCACTGATTTATCCCATCCCAACTCCAATCATCTTTAATGCCAGCAATATTATTGCTGAGAGCCAAAGGAATGCCGGCAAGCGCCTTTGCAAGTGGTGGATGTTCGGGATTTAACCGGAAGTCCATATATCTATCATATGAGTATCCCGAAGGGATATGTGCTACTTCGTCTGTTGTTCCCGAATCACCGGGATCGCCAAACATTCCTTTTGACGAAAAGAGTGCGATTAGAAACATCACACCAAGTATGACAAACACCAAGATTCCGGAGTAAAGCTTTTTTTGGCTCTCCGAAAGATTCTTTTTAAACAAGTTCATTATCCCTCCTCTACAAACGACCTCTTTACTGATTTTTTAGTTACACGAAATATTTCTAAATGTTTTCCAAACATAAGCCGTGTCTGTGACTCTAAAGCGGGAAGAGACGAGAAGAAAATGTTCGAAAACGGCATTACAATTGGAGTTAGTATCCAGTCTAGCATTATCCGCTTAAACGGCTTTTTTCCGCGATGATGAGGCACAAGCAACGTTGAAATAATAAGAGTAACTACCATTCCAATCCATGCTATAGTGACGAGCCACGAATAAACAGTGGGGAAATTAAAAGCCAAAACAGTATCTTTGAATCCCGGATTAAAGGCCAACGGCAGCCAAGAAGCAGTCGCCAATATTATTGAAGTTGTTGACCATGAGATATGAGCTTCCCACAGAATAAGGGCATTGCACCACCGGTCAACAAATGGAATGTTTTTGTTTCCAATTGTATGCTCCATTACATAGGGAATATCGGAAACACCCCAACTCCAGCGTCTTTTTTGAAGATACTGCTCATAAAGAGTGTCTTTCAAATTGTCCCCTAAAACAGCGTCCTGATAAATAGGAGTGTACATCGGCACAACTTCGTGTCGCCCGTTAAATTTGAAATATGTTCTCCAAAACTGATGCCCATCTTCAACAATCGTTTTAGTCGACCAGAAATCAACTCGGAAAAGAGTTTCCAAGCTTTGAGCGTGAGCGGAAAAGTTACGAAGACGCGAAGGGCGTGTTGCAACCACCAGCTGCCAGAAGGAGGATCCCATTGCAATTAGGCGCATCGGCATTGGCACATCCCAAATGTTGTTGAAATACATTGGGAGTGGTTGAAAACTCTTATGAACCGGATCGGGATCGGTAAGGTATTTATAGGTCAAACACGGAAGATACTTTTTGTCCATCATATTGTCAGAATCCATGTTGGTCACAATCACATTTTCAAAAGGAATTTTTTTCTTCTCGAAGTACTCGGCCATCTGTTTTCCGGCGAAGTTAATATTTGGCCCCTTGCCCACGACCTCTCCAGGGATGTCTTTCGGATGCATTATTGAGATAAAATCGAGAAACTGTTTGCCATATTTTTTCTTCAAAATTTCCGCATATTTTTCCGCATTTTCCTTGTCTCTCTCCTCTGTCGCCAGAACGTAAATGACTTTGTCCATCGGATAATCGGATTTAATTACAGATTCCACCGATGACTCTAAAATAGAAATGTCTTCCTTATATGTCGGCACAATTACCAGATGATAAATATTTTTCCATGAATCGGCCGGCGCCAGATCCTTCAGCTTTCCCAGCCAATCAAGGGAAATGTCTTGCTTAAAATTTCTGTAGCCAAGAATTAAACGGTAAGACATGAAAAAAATCTTTGTCAGCCAGTAGCAGAGAAAGAAAATCATAAATATTGCGATAATCTTCGGAGACCATATTGAAAAAGCCCAAGGAAGCAAAAGAATGGCCCAGACGATTGCGCCAGGCAAGATTTCGAATAACCGTTTGTATTTCCAGTTTTGCATTACAAGTTGAATAGGTAAAATATTTCCAAGACAAGAACCAAGATGGCGGCCATTATGTTAGCGGAAAGCAAGAGATAGCTGATCTCCTTCTCCTTGTCATAAGAAAAAAGCCCCAAAGTGGTATTTATTAATAATAATATCATTAAATACCGGATCGGGTAAATTCCCATGCCGTAAAATATGAATAGATCCTTAGTGCTTAAAACCAATTTCCAAATTAAAACATCAACCAGAGCGAGAAATATTGTGGCCGAAAAAAGATAAAGATTGATAAAATCTTCAAACAGCGCTTTCTTAATCCCCAGCCACCCGTCTTTGAAATAGTTTTTCATAAAAATAGTTAGTTAGATTGGTAGTCGGTTAGTGGGTTAGTTGATAGTTTTCATTAAGGAGCTCAACATTTTACATATTTCTTCAACCCTCGGCGTCCATTCTACTTTGTTCAGCAATTTCAATCCCTCACAAATCTCTAAAATCGGTATTAACTCAAAAGCTGAGGCCTGGGCCATTCTCAAATACTGGATTTTCTCTTTCTAATTAATTCTTCCTGATCCCTCTGCGATGTTCAATGGAACGGAAATGACAGAACCAATCAATTGACCTTGGACTCTCTGAAATTTATATGGGAATTCTGAGGCAATTTTTTAAAGATCAATCGAAAGTTGAAGAGATTTCCGATAAACATTTAGTTTTTCAAATAAAAACATTTGTTCCCCTCTAACTTGCTATCTATCTACCCAACTAACGAACTGTTGTTCTGGAGCCGGAGGTGGGACTTGAACCCACGACTTGCTGTTTACGAAACAGCTACTCTACCTCTGAGTTACTCCGGCACGATAGATGGATGGTTCTCAAATATTCTACCTGGCTACCCACCCATCCTACTATCTATCTAATATTCTGGAGCGAGTAACCCCACTTCGTCAAGACTTCACGGGGCACAGCGGAAGTTGCTCATCCTTGCCCATTCACCTTGGAGCGGGATACCAGAATCGAACTGGCGACTTATCCTTGGGAAGGACACATTTTACCACTAAACTAATCCCGCAGGAACGAATTACTACCGCTGCCTGTCCGCCTTTGGCGGAAACCATACCCGCACAAATTACCTTATAAATCTACCATTTTTAGCTCGAAAATAAAAGAGCTACCGCTTACAAACACTCTCAACTTGAGCTCATTACCTTGACTTTTTTGATTAAATGTGCTAATATAATAGATAGCGAAGGAGGAAAAAATACTCTTCTCTGTGCCAAAAGGAGACTTCACTATGATGTCCTTCGCTATAGCATGTTTCATTACAATGATGTTCTGGTGCGGTACATATGCATCAAAGATCATTGAGACCGGGCTCACGCACGCTTACGGCAGCTTCCAGCTTTCATGGCTCATATGGGCCGTACCTGCTGCCATAAGCGCTTTTAGCACCATCTGGTGCATACGGATAGCTCGGTCATAAAGCCATCACTGAATGGCTCAGAAATCAGCCCCTCACCCTTTGCGCAAGCGAAGTGTGAGGGGATCACCCTTGAGCCCCTATCCGCCAGCTGGCGGATCGAGGTTCGAGCGTTGAAAAAGTTCTTCCCCTTATTAAGGGGAAGTCAGATGGGGTAGATATTTCCGTGAGTCAAAGCTAGATGTAAGTGATTAAATTAGATCTCAAAGCTTATCGCTAGCTTGACTCACGGATGAGGAACATTTCAGACCGGAGCGCCAAATCCGCATGCGAGCGGATGGCACGGCTAAACGCCGAAAAGGAGACTCCTATGAGTCTACGAATCACTGCAATATTTGTTCTTGTCGTCACTCTGTTCGCAACCACGGCCTTCGCTGATGTCGCTGCTAACGGCGGACCATCTCAGGCGCCGGGATTCGGCCTCTGGATCCATGGGATCCAGAACTGGGAAAGTACCACATCATCCTTCTTGCAGGCAGTGGTAAACCCGCCGTTCTACCAGAACGGAGAGGGTAATATCCCATTCGCATACCCACTGCACAGCTCCGATTTTACCGTCGGGTATTGGCAGCTGGATGGGCAGAAGTTCTCAACCCAAACGCTCGCACATGTCAATCCCGTGGGAGACTTCCTCTGGGAGGGACACATCGAAGTCGGCATGAACGACACCCGGCCTACCCAGACATTTGACTGGTGGTTCACAAACACCAGCATGGATGCAAACCTCAGCTGGTTCGCTGTCATGTACAATGTCGACACGCGACATCGTGTCTTCATGACAAGTGCCGAACCGGGTTCAGTAAACAACTCTGGGTCATTCACAACAGCAACATCTAGAGGTGGTTACGACTTCATGGTTGCGGCGTGGACCCCTACTGCCGTTCCTGAGCCAGGCAACATGCTGGCCATGTTCACCGGCCTCGTAGGCCTCACTGGCTTCGGCATTCGCCGACGCCGCAAGTAGCGTTTTCAACGCAAGATCAGGACGCCATTCTCCCTCGGGAGGGTGGCGTTTCTGCATTTATACACTAAAATATGCCCTTTTTTATAATGACAGCTTGAGCTCTGTGCGGTATATTGACATAAATTAACTAAAAAGGAAGAAATGCCCACAAAATATACATGCATTAACGAAGGATGTGCTTTTTCATCAGCGAGTGAAACCGCAGCGAGACAACACATCGCTTCAAACGAAGGCCATAAGGTAGTCGAAATTAAAGACGAAGGCGGAGATGTGGACGCTAAAACAATCGAGATGAAGGAAGAAAATGTAAAGGATGAGGGCGGTGGCTTATTCGGGTAAAATAAAGCACCATACCCAAGCGTTGATTTTATCCCGCAAAATTGCTATAATATGCTTACGCGGGGTCGTAGTTCAGTTGGTTAGAACGCCACACTGTCACTGTGGAGGTCGCCGGTTCGAGTCCGGTCGATCCCGCCATAAAGCAAAATAGCCGTTGGGCTATTTTTTTTTATGCAGGTCGAGAGCGGACGAGAACCGGAGAAAGGGGTCGGGAAAACTGGGTTTCCCGTGTCGGAAGATACTAGAAACCGAGGGTTTCTAGGGCGAGCCCGAGATAGCATCTCGGAGCGCGAGCGCGTTCATATGTCCGGTCGATCCCGCCATTAAAAAAAATGCAGCTTCATGCTGTATTTTTTTAAATTAGAATAAATTGGTTCTACCCGACTGTCAGGGCATTCTCGGGCAGTGCTTTGATTTTAGCAACATCTTCGGCTATCTGAGCGCTGAGATCTTTCGCGTTATCAAATTTTTTAATACCGCGTAAATACTGGCTTAGTTCAAAATCAACCGTTTTAAACATTTTATCTCCAGCAAAGGCAAGAAGATAGACTTCGAGTGAAGGTTTGCCGTTTTTATAAGTAGGGATGGGTCCATAGTGGAGCGCCGCAGGTACGGCTTTGCCATCGATCCAAACTCTAGCGGCATAAATGCCAAATTTATATTTAAAACTTTTTGGGATAATAAGATTCAAAGTTGGAAAACCAATTGTTTTGCCCCGCCCGAAACCTTCAATAACTTCTGTAGTATAAACGACGGCTTGGTTCTGTAATGACAAGCGGTAAATTGCGAAAAGTAAAACCGCACCGGCGAAATATTGTGATGTTGCTAAAATGTTATGGTAATAAAGAACATCAATGGCGACTCCGGTCAATGGAAAAA
>CAYQPT010000043.1:0-7105 GCA_964419835.1 uncultured Candidatus Saccharibacteria bacterium
TTAAATTGCAGAACAGCCCCAGCAAAGTTACCTGTTTTAATTGCTTGACACGGTTTCTTCTGCTCAATAAAGAACTTTCCAAAGCTCTGGCGTAGCTATGTGGACTCTTATGTTATAATGCGATTATGAGAAATAATCTTTGGCTTGATTTAAAACTTAGCGAGATATGGGAGAAGCACTTTTCTGATGTTCCACGCTCCAATGAGGTTTATATTAAATTCGGAAGAGATGCTCGTACACGGCTTGGCAGCATTCGAAAGATAGGCAAGAGCAGCACGCTCATCATGATTACCGGATACTTCAAAGATAAAAGAGTGCCCGATTTTATGGTAGAGGCAACAATTGCTCATGAACTTTGTCATTATGCCCATGGTTTTTTCTCTCCACTTCCGCAATTATCTAAATATCCACACCTTGGCGGTCTGGTCGACAATGAGCTCAAAACCCGTGGCTTTAGTGAGCAATTACAAGCTCAAAAGAGCTGGCTCAAGAAAGAATGGCCAGAAATCATTGGTGCACGAGTCCGCAAAAGGCGGGTTTTGAGAAGAAAGCAATATTCGGGATTCGATATCTTAAAATTTCTAATCTCAAGTTAAATTAACCTCTAAGGAGACAAATCATGGACTGTCTTTTTTGTAAAATTATTAATCATGAAATCCCGGCAAAAATCTGCTTCGAAGACGAAGATTTAATCGCGTTTTCAGACATTCACCCTCAAGCTAAGGTGCATATTCTTCTTTTGCCCAAAGAACATATCACCTCGATAGGAGAGCTCGAAGATTGCGATCAGGAATTGATGGGCAAAATGATGATTAAAGCCCGTGATATTGCAAAAGAAGCCGGAATAACTGATGGTTTCAGATTTGTCATAAACTCTGGAGAAGAAGCTGGACAAACAATCAAGCACATTCACGCTCACATACTGGGAGGTAATACGCTAGGCCATATTGTCTGACCAGAGTTCGACTTGCCATTTTAGACAATTTTTGTTATAAATAGAGTGTAAATTAAAGATGCTGGAAGGTGGTGATATTCTTGATCGAGGTTAAGAGAAAAGGCGAAGAAAAATTTGATGTACTGCTTAGACGCTTTAATAGAGAGGTTCAGCAAAGCGGTATTTTGACTGTCGCCAAAACAAAGAGATTTTTTGAAAGAGACATAAACCGTTCTCAGAGAAGAAAATCTGCCATCAGAAAAAATGTTATCCGAAAGCTAAAACGTGGCTACTAGAAAATTAGCAAGCCAATTTTATTTATCATTTATCAGTTCTCAATTATCATTAAATTTATTAATTGCCAATTATCATTTAACGAATCTGAAAATGGTAAAATGGAAATTAAATGGAAAATGAAAAATGGAAAATGAGCTGAAGGCTAGGATTGATAAGGACTATATTGAGGCATACAAGGCAAAAAACGATGCACTTGTGGCGGTTTTGCGTATCCTAAAATCTGAGCTAAAAAACACAGAAATTGCTACCAAGAGTGAGATGAAAGATGAAGATGTTGTCTCAGTGCTTAAAAAGCAGGTCAAACAAAGACAAGAAACCATTTCCATATACCAAAAAGGCGGCAAAGAAGACGCGGCAGCAGCCGAACAAAAAGAAATTGATATCTTAAATACATATCTTCCAGCGCAAATGTCTCCCGAAGAAACAAGAAAAATTGTGGGGGATACAATACAAGAATTGCAAATTACGGACAAAAGCCAAATGGGCAAGCTAATCGGCGCCGTAGTCGCAAAAAATAAAAATTCTATCGACGGAGCACTGGTAGCAAGAATTGCCTCAGAACTCCTGTCCGACAAAAGTTAAAATGAAAAAATCATCTCTAAAATACTCTGTCTTTCTGTCTTTTTTCATCAGTGTTGTTTCTTTTTTGATTTTACTAATATCAGACTCAATAATTTTGCTGATGAACCCATTGTTCATTGTCAGAATTATTGTTCTTGTTGTTTCCGCCCTTTTTATGGGAATCTCGTTAACAGTTGGGATTTTGATTTTTAATCCGGTGCTATCCGAAGCCATGATGACACTCAGGCGGCTTCTTCGGATTGAGAGTCTCTCGAACCCTCTTCTTCTTCGCTTGTCTGCAAAAGCATCAGGCACATATCACCATTCAATAAATGTCTCCACTCTTGCTCAAAAAGCAGCAAGAGCAATTGGAGCTGATTCTGTATTAGTCAGAACCGCCGCCTATTATCACGATATAGGAAAATTAGAAAACCCTTCCTTGTTCATAGAAAACCAAAAAGGAGAACAAATCCCGACCGAAGAGGATGCTGACTCAATCCGGAAAAATTCAAATGAAATAATTTCCCATGTTGAAGACGGGGTCAAGATCGCTAAAAAATACAATTTACCGGAAAACATTATTGACGCAATAGTAGAGCATCACGGCACGACAAGAGCGCTCTATTTTTATGGCAAAGCAAAGGAAAAGGGACTTAAAATTAAAAGAACTGATTTCAAGTACAGAGGACCCGTCCCACAATCAAAAGAGTCAGCTATTTTAATGCTAGCCGACTGCGTTGAAGCAACCGCTCGATCGATTCAGAACCCGACATCTGAGCAGATAAACAAAATTGTTGATGATACAATCTCGGAACGACTAACAGAAAAACAGCTTGCAAACTCAAAACTTTCTGAGAAAGAAATTTCTTCAATCGGAAAATCATTAAAAGATACCCTTCTTTCTATCTACCATCAACGAATAGACTACAAGTCAAATGCTTAAGATCAATTTCACGTATAAAGTTTCTTTCGATTTTAATGAGAAAGAAGCACAAAAAACGGTTGCGGAAGCGCTTTCTAAATTAAATATTAATAATGTTTTGATTGAAATTTTGTTCGTCGGTGAAAAAAGAATTAAAACTCTAAATAAGATGTATCGGAATATCGACAAAGCAACTGATGTTCTTTCCTTTCCGCAAACACAGGTTTCGCAGTCAAAGTTAAATATTTTAGGAAGCATCATCATTTGCCCAAAAATTGCAGAGGAAAGAGATGAAAGCATGGTAGAATTGATAAAACACGGCATATTACATCTAGCCGGTTTTGACCATGAAACAGACGAAAAGAAATGGGATGGGGCAGCAAAAATTATTAACCATAATATGTAAGGAAGAACATGGTATACAAACCCTTCAGCGTAAAAAAAATGGTACGAAGCTTTCACAATGCTTTTAGCGGCGTCATTTTTCTACTCACTTCAGAACAAAATGCCCGAATACATGCGGTTATTACTATAATGGTCGGAATCTTGGCCTATGTTCTAAATGTTTCGCGGCTTGAAGCGGCAATCCTCTTTATGGCGGTGATTTTAGTTTTTGCAATTGAAATCATTAATACCGCCATTGAAAAGACCTTCGATCTCCTCCATCCCGAAAATCACGAAGTAATCAAGGGCGTAAAAGACGCAATGGCTGGAGCAGTTTTGATCTCAGCTACAATTGCTTTTGTGGTAGCGGTTGTGATTTTCTTGCCGCATATTAGAGCTTTATTCATCCTCTAGAATTTCTAAACGAGATTTGTGCATTGTGGCACATCTTTAAATAATGTTATCATGAAATCAAGATAGAGCTTCTAGGAGGGTTTTGATCTTTTCAAAACGTAGGATTATTGGGTTGTCTGTCGTCGTGCTCCTGTTAGCAATCGGCTCTTTTTTCGTCATCAAGCATGGCTTTAAGGCCGATACAGGAGGCACTTTTGTTATCTCCGGTAATATTTACGGACAGGATACGAGAGGTGCTCTGTCTGATGTAGGTATTTCTCTATCCTCATCCACAAATACTGAAGCCAACCCTGTAGTTGCAAAAACAGATGCGGCAGGCCATTATTCAATTAATGCTCCCTCTCCTGAGTTTACAAAAATCACTATCGTTAAAGATGGTTACTGGGATATAGAAGGAGTAATCTCAAACTATGACACATCTGGTCAATTCAATATAAACCTTGCTCTTAAAGCTGGATTCGGCAAGGAAGACGTCCAGATTTTTACCTTAAAGCGCGATTCTGTCAATAAACTTGGTATTTCCCTTGAACCATTTAATAACTCTCCCGCATCTCTTTCCAGTATCACCCCAAGCGGAAAGACTTTTGCTGAGTCATCTATCGCTTCCTCTCTCTCCTATTACAATCAACAAACAGGTGAATTTAATACCTACGATAAAACTAGGGCAGACTTAGAGATAAAAATGGCAGAAGTAGCCAGGGTCGCAAGCGCCTGTAAAACATATGGGGGAGCTAACAAAGTTAAAAGAGTCCACACTGTAAATTTCGGGGATAGCTCTCAACAAAAGTCAGATTTAGAACAAGGACTCGTGGCAATTTGTGATACCGATGCAATATCTGATCCGATACAAAAATCTGCGGCAACCGGTAAATACCCAAAGCTTCCAGAAAGCTATAGTTACTATACCGGAGGGGTAAATCCTATGCCTTCTAACCTAGCTGGTTCTGATCCCAATCTCACGGATTACTTTGTTGTAATGCAAGATAACAATTCAACAGGGCCGGATCCATATTTATCTTGCAAAGTGGAAGGTTGTACCAGAGGAGCTGACTGGTCAGCAATTAACCTATACCGCGGACAAACCTTGGAGTATCAGTCAGGATCAGATGTATCAAGAACATCTTCCCCAAAATCTCTCTCCAACTATTTCATAGGAACAGCAAAAGCTGCCCGAATCACCCCCAAAGCTGTTCCTAATCAAAACGCTATTGTCATAAGAGGTAGGGCAAAAACTGATACAGCAACATTCCAGACATGGGCAGGCAAAGATTTCAATTTAGCTGACCCATTTATGTCTGACTTATCTCTCTCTGACATTCAAGTTAAAGATGGGGAAGAAACCTATTCTTTTGCTGAGGCCAAGACAAAGGAATTAGTTGAGGCAGACGAGACGATTAATTTAATTTCCGGTGTAAATAAATCAGAGATAACAAACATAGATAAATCTACCGCTTCAGAGGGAACTGTCATTTCATTTAAAGCAGAGAAAAGCGTGGAGATAAAGACACTAAAATCTAGATCGGCAAATATTTCAAATTGCGATCAACCACTCCAAACAGAAGTGCCGGAAGGAATTTCTTTATCGGATTTAAAATTAATCTACGGTTACGACGAAGGCGCGGCTACCGCAGAACAAACCCAAAAATATAACGATGTAATGATCAATTTGATCAATGCAACTGATGAAAAATTTAAAAGTTTATTTGATGGGGCCAGTGCCGATCGGGTGCCAAAAGATATGA
Source organism: uncultured Candidatus Saccharibacteria bacterium (assembly GCA_964419835.1). GTDB lineage: Bacteria > Patescibacteriota > UBA1384 > XYA2-FULL-43-10 > 1-14-0-10-43-13 > CAYQPT01. Next base: position 5,255 of record CAYQPT010000043.1, read on the forward strand.
ATATTGGGCTAACTTTAAATGGTAAATCAATAGAAAGGGTTCCTGCATCGGGTATGAACCCATCGTCCTCGGCGCAAAATATAGACATAACAAAAGTTACACCGGTTTTTGAGAAATTCACAGGCATTATTGATCATGGAGGTGAAGACAAACCAGGGACAACAAATGAGTGGACCGACGATTTGATCTCAGCTATCAATTCAAAATGGCCCTCAGCTGAGGACAAACTTCTGGCACTTTATGGGAATCCATTGGATGGCGCAAAAAGAGGCAAGGTGAATAAAAATTCGATAGGGTTTGCATGGATGCCGCCAAATCCAGCATCACCACTCGATAGAAGCTATTATAATCCCTCTTTAAATTTAATTATTTTTAAATTCCACGACATGAACGATATGGCAATAAACGATCCAAATAAACTATTTACTGAAGTCTTAACTCACGAACTAGCTCATCGTTGGCACGGACAAAACATGCCTCCGTCATGGATTGAAGAGGGAATGGCTTCCCTTGCAACAGATATAGCAATGGGTAAAAAACCGGAAAGATCCTTTACTTCATTAAGTGAATATGAACAATTCCTTACACGCGAAGTTGCAGGTGAGTTTTACTCTAATGAAACAATCGGGACTAACGCGCGTTACGGACTAGCCAAAACAGCAATGAAGAAAATATATTATGAACATTCCGATTTCTTTAAGAAAGCACAAGAGTATCTTAAGAATTTGGGCAAAAAAAATCCACCAATTGGCGCAGATGTCATTTTGAGTAAAATATTTCCCAATGAGGGTGATCTTGAAGGATTGTCAGGAAAAAAATGGGACAAAATCAATGGGAGGCCCTATTATGACATTACCTTTTCCCAAGAATGGTCTTCATTTGATCAAGAAAGTAGATTTGTTTCTGGCATTACAGAATTTTATAAAAACGGAAGCAAAGAAGAACGATACAATGCAAGTGTGATGTATAAGAAATACGATAATGATGAGGATCCTTTGGTGGATTTAAATGGGTTAGACTGGAATAAAAGTCACATAAGTCTCTATATGGACAATTATTATGATGACTTCCCTCCTTATAATTCTAAAGTCGGAGGGATGTCCCTATATGAGGCAGATGCAAATGATTTTTTCTTTAGTGATCCGGCTTTTTACACTCTTGCTAATACTAAGAATGAGGCATATTTAAAGGGGGCCATTGATTCATCTGAAAATGGAACCATTAAAATTACTCCCAAAAAACCGGCAGAACTTGCAAAACTTCCCACTAAAACTATCCCCGTCAATAATGGAGTTTTTACAGCCGGGATTGATGATCCTAATTATGGCGCCAAACAAGGCACCTATTTGATCGAGTTTGAGAGCTCATCCGGTTGTGTTTTGTCAAAAACAATTACACGCGGTCCAGAAAGTGAGGGCGTCTATTATACTTTGCTAAAAGTGGGAGATTTGCTCGACAGCTCGACAGCAATCTCAGACAATTGCAAACCGTTTGTTCGAGCGCCAGATGTCTCTGATTTTAAGTCTGAGCAGGATGATACTGGAATAATGCATCTAAAATTTAAGACCAGTATCCCAACTATAGCATTTATAAGATGGAAAACTGACGACGAAGTTGAATATCCATACCCCCCAGCAAATACTACTTTTGGGAAAACTATAACAACTGATCATGACATCGCACTCCCTAAATTAGAAGCCGGAACAAAATATCAATATCACCTGCTAGTAGCCAGCCAAAATGGCCGACAATTCTGGGATGACGGAGAATTTACTGTAAAAGCGGATTTCTTTCAAAACATCACCGCCTCCGCCGCCTGCCAAACCAAGACATGTGATAACCCTTACTCCA
>CAYQPT010000044.1:0-6909 GCA_964419835.1 uncultured Candidatus Saccharibacteria bacterium
TCGGAGGAAGGTGGGGATGACGTCAGATCAGCGTGGCTCTTACGTCCTGGGCTACACACGTGTTACAATGGGTAATAACAAAGGGTCGCTAAACCGCAAGGTGGAGCTAATCCCATCAAACTTACCCCCAGTTCGGATTGAGGGCTGAAACTCGCCCTCATGAAGTCGGAATCGCTAGTAACCGTAGGTCAGCCATACTACGGTGAATACGTTCTCGGGTCTTGTACAAAATAAATGCGCCTGGCAGCGCATAGGACTAAATGGTGTAAATCCATTCATGTAGTTGAGGACAGGTCATCTTCCGTAAGGAAATGACTGAAGGGTCCAATATACGAACGGTAGTCCCACACAACAACGGTGTTTCGACTCTAGCGTGTACCTAGAGGAAGATTCTATAAAAAGCCGGTGTGGGAATGTCGGAAATAGCCCTTTGCGTGACCCAGGGAGATCCTGATAGCAAGTTTAACCATTATGGTTATCAGGAAGTCAGCTGACTCCATAGTACTATAGTATGTTCGTACTTTGTACGGTATAATATAGGAAGGGAGAAACCTAATGCTTAATCCAAATTACATTGTCGGATTTGTCGACGGTGAAGGCTGTTTTTCAATAACAGCAAATCGCCATAAGCAAAACCGTCTGGAGATACGTCTCATTTTCGAGATTGAAGTTCGGGAAGACGATGAGGATATCCTCCGCCAAATCAAAGAAGTGTTGAAGTGCGGTAATATTTACAAGTTGTCTTATGATCGGTATCGAAAGTGGAGAGCGCATGTGAAATATAAGGTAAGTAATTTCTCTGATATTGTAGAGAAAATAATTCCTTTTTTCACATCTCATCCTCTTCAAGCTAAGAAACGTCTCCAATTTGCAAAGTTTTGTTATGTAGCAAAGCTAATGCAAAGAAAGAGACATCTTACGAAGGATGGCGTTCGACAAATATTGGAAATAAAGAGCAAGGACTCGCTGGATGCGTTAGACGCGCATGTCCAGTGGGGTGCGATAGAGGTTAACTAATCGCGATCACCGCCCGTCAAGTCAGGAAAGCCGGTAACGCCCGAAGGGCCCAACAGGGCACCACGGTGGGATCGGTGATCAGGACTAAGTCGTAACAAGGTATCCCTATCGGAAGGTGGGGATGGATCACCTCCTTTCTAAGGAGAATCTGCCGTGCGTAGCACGGAGTTATCATTTAGCATTTTACATTTCTCATTTATTTATCATTTGGTCATTGATCATTTGAAAATTGAATGAAAATTGATAATTGAAAAATGAAAATTCCGATGCTGCGCATCGGTCAGATACGGTCGATCGTCTGATATTCGTTCTTGAATATTGAGACGCAAATCCTATTGCCACACGAGTGGCAGTAGATAGTTGATAGTTTTTAGTTTTTAGGGCTGTTGAGCTAACTATTTATAGTAAAACTCAATATTTCCTATCTGCTAACTACTAACTTCTAACTACTTGCCAACAAAGTTGGCATAGGTGCGTACTTTATCACTATTTAGTTGGAAAAGATCTTATTTCCAAAAAACACTCGAAAGAGTGATTTTTTGTTTTTTATTGTATAATTGGGCTGAGGTGATGAAAATGCAAAAGAGTGCTGGATATTCAGAAGATCTCGGTCGATCTCTCCAATATCGGAGAGAAAGAGAGCGCAGACCGGTGGACATTGTCTCTCGGCTCGCTCCCGTAGCAAGGGAGGTAAATGAGAAGAATAGGGACTGGCTGCAAAGCATGATGTCGGAATTCATTCGTGAACGAAGGAGCGAGGATGCCGAACAGATTGCTTTACTGGCCGAAGCGGCAGGAAAGACTGATCCGGAGTTGCGCCGAAGTGTTACGGAGCGGATTCTGAGCTCGTAGACCAAGCAAGGTGGTTAGTATGAATGGGATATGGACTCCTGCGGATCGAACTCGGCCCAGTACGGGCCACGCCAGCATCTGTCGCAGAGAAGATGCAAAACTGGCACGACAAGAGCTATTGCGGAAGAAAGGCGTTCTCCCACCGCGCCATAGGCGTAAACCGCTCGGGGCTCGAGTTCAATCGAGCCCCCCAATTCCACTCGAAAGAGTGCTTTTTTATTGTATAAAAAGAAAAGGTACGCAAGCAGGAGGCCGGCGCACCACGGAGTGAAGAAAGATTGTGGCAGCGTTCTTGGACGCTTATTTGGTTAATGTAGGCAGCGTACAAGGCTGACTGTATGGCAGATAGTCATCCCTATCCCGATGTATCCCAGGACAACCACCAGGATGATTTTGAGGCAACCAAGCCGGGTGAGGAAGTTTCCTCCGTCTCCGGCCGTACGGAAGATCGGGATCATTGCTATCACAATGAGGGCTATCCCGCCTACCATATAGGCCAAGTGATTAACAATGCTGTTGTGCATGCGAGCCTCCACTGGAAGTATATTCCTCAATCGGATTCTAGCAGAAAATAGATATTTTACAATGGTTTTGGTTGCTCCAGAGGGGAATTTATGCTAGTTTGAGCATACTGAAGCGATGGGAGGAGACTGTCATGTTGAAAAGATTGGCAGTGGTTGTGGTCGGCGCCGGCAGAGGCAGTCGACTCCAGCAAGATGTTTCGCGAGAGAAGCGGGTTCCAAAGGCATTCTTTCTAGTCGCTGGAAGGCCTATGGTCGCGTATATCCTCGAGGAAGCTTTCAAGCTTAACCCTGACGCCGTCTTTTTCGTCCATCCTCCGGGTTGGGGCGACAGACTAGGGGGGTTTTCCTGATGTTAGGTTGGTTCTTGGTGGCAATGGCCCGCTTGGAGACATCTTCGCCGGTATCAAAGCGGCCGAAGAGTATGATGAGGTGTTGGTGGTTAACGGTGACGCGATTCTGGTTGACGCCAGATCTCTCAAAGAACTCCAAGCGACTCTAGCATCCGGTGCTGGCTTTGTCTGGCCGGCGATAAATCCCGAAGTTTGTTTGCCAGAGAAGAGCGTTAAGTACATTCCGGGCACGATGAATAGACGGCCCAATGTTTTCGCTGTTAAGCCCAAGGAGATTGTTTGGGGTAGACAGCTCAAAAAGCTTCTGGAAATGAAGAACAACAGTCTGTCAGTGCTCCTTGGCGAGCTTCGTGTAGTCAAGAGCGTCTTAGGCGTCTGTAGGGCTGTTGCCTGTGTTCGACTACTTGTGCCGCCGGAGACTTGGTACATCTGGGGCCTTGTAACAGGATACAGAATTCCTTTCCCGAAGTTTGAGAAAGGGATTGTCGGGCGAAGGTACTTTGGCTTCGAGCTGCCGTCTTGGAAGTTGGCATATTTCATGGGCTTGTTCTTGGGCTGTGGGGTGGCTATTCCGACTATGGATGTGGGCGTATTTGCCCACGACCTCGACTATGCCGATGATGTTCCAGTGGTTCTTGCAGAGCTTCGAAAGCAAGGAAGGATATGAGAAGGGTCTAACCGTGGGATCGCCGCATTGTGGCGATCCCACAATGCGTTTTTAAGGGTTGATTGAAAAATTATTTTTCTGTAAAATGTGTAAGGGTTTAAACAAACGAAAGGGGAAAGAACTAATTGGGTGACGGGAAACTTTTGGTCAAGGCACGCGAAGTACTAAGTGATATCTGGAACACATGTCTCCAGATGGGTTTTGTAGGACGGTGCTGGGGGAAACGGGGAGCAAAAAGCGAATCGGCTTTTCCCGGCAGTAACATTACTCTGTGCGATGGCGACACAATAGTCGTCATTTTTCAGGAAGGTGCATCAGGTCAAATCCGAACAAGATCGTTCGTTGCAGTTGACAAGACGCCTTTTGAAAAGGAGATCAGAGATCGGCTAAAAGAAGCCGGTATGCTTTAGGAGGCAGTTGAATCTAAAGAGCGAGCAGAGCCCCGCCGACGGCGGGGTGGGCTCTTTATGCGCCAACTGCGTCATGAATTTTTCCGTGAAATATATAACGGCCGTAGATATATCACGGAAAAATTAATTAAGATATAATAAAATTATATGGTCAGAAATCCGAAAAATTATAGCAGAGCATTTTGGGGAAGTGTCGAGTCCTTATTGGTATTTGCTTTTGATATGGGAGAAAAAGCTGCCCAATCAATCAGGAGAAGCGATTTATACCAACAATACAAAGATTTGTGTGGTGACAATTTAACAGGAAAACAGATATCTAATCAAATTTATGAGCTCAAAAGAAGTAAGTACATAGAAATAGAGGACGATGGTGAGCGGTCTATTAAACTGACGAACAAAGCCAAAATTAAGATTATTGAGAGTATTGTTGAACGAAAAGAACAGGATCACAAGTACAGGTTTGTGTCTTTTGATATTCCGGAGCGCTTGCATTACAGCCGAGATATGTTTCGAAGAATAATTAAAAGGATGGGGTTTCGCCAAATACAGCAGAGTTTATGGGTAACCGACAAAAATATTGGACAATTAGTTGAAATTGCAGCGAGAGAATATAAAGTGGAGGATTATATTGCTTATATTGTTTCGGAAAAATCGAATATCGATTTTCATGTAAAACAAGCTCTTAAATAATTCTTTCCGTGAAATATATAACGGCCGTGTATATATCACGGAAAGGACTAGCTCTTTTGTGCTGTTCTGTGGTATAAAAAAAGTAATAATAAGCGGTAATCAAATGAAGTTAGAGAATAAAATTTTTCAAGAAATATGGGATTTGGCGTTGCCGTACCAAGACAAGCGTGATGATGAAGGTCATGCCGAGATTGTGACGGAATACGCCATAAAACTATGCAGAATCGAAAATGCTGATCTCGATGTGGTTATTCCCGCTGCGATTCTACATGACATTGGATGGAGCAAGATCCCGAAAGAAGAAGCCACGAAGTGCCTGACGGGATCAAAAAGAGGAAACGCAACCGAGAGAGCACAATTGCGAGAACTACATCAATCACATGGTGTAAAAATGGCAAATCAAATACTAAAGAAAGTTGAATATGACACAAATTTAGTTTCCGAAGTTTTAGAAATTATAAGCCAGCATGATACAAGGGAGGGGTTTATTTCGACTAACGAAGGAGTTATGAGAGACGCTGATAAATTATGGCGATTTACTGAGAGAGCATTTATTGCTGATAGCAAAAGACTCAGATTGTCCAATGAAGAGGCAATTACTGAGGCAGAAAATTATTTAGAAATAAAAGATTTTTTCTTCTCAGAAAATGCCGAACTAATTGCCAGACAAGAGTTGAAGAAAAGAAGAAGGGAATTATAAAATGATTACAAAAATTGCACATGTGGCTTTAACGGTTGGGAACTTGGAAGAGGGAATCGAGTTTTACAGGAAGCTTGGTTTTGTTGAGAAGAAAAGATTTGAAGAGGACGATCCAAAATTGAAAGCGGTTTTCATGGATAAAAAAGGAATGGGGCTGGAAGTATTTGAATTTGAAGAAATAAATGATCCAAAAGCACAAATCATAAAAAATCATACTGGATTAATCAGCGATGATTTGGAAGAAGATTTAGAATCATTCAAACAGAATGGTTTTAGCGTAGATATTCCGGTTCGAAGCGGCGTAACTGTGAAACGATATGTATTTTTGAAAGATAAAATTGGCAATATTATTGAATTGATCGAATTATAAATTATTCAAATAGTTGCTCTCATGCTATCTAAATAAAACAGCAATATTGTTCTGTTTGCGTTTTTAATATTGCACCTGTAACATCCACAGACATTATGAAGAATTCCTTTTTAGACAAAAAAGCTAAAAGCTGCAAAGAGCTCTTGGGCGAATATAAATTCGATGTAAATAGCAGGCAAACCGGCAAACTGCTCTGTTTTATGTTGGGTGATAAACAAAAATTTTGTTTGGATAATGACTTTCCGGAAGGGGAGATAACAATTTATAATTCGACCAAACCGTTTAACCGTCACGGCAAAAAGTACCTGATAGGCCGTGTTGAGCCGAGGAAGACCGAAGACTCGAAAGTTATGTTTTTTGAAAAAACAAAAGATCATTGGGAAACAGTTTCAGGTGCCCCTATATTTCACCTTCAGGATCCTTTTATCATAGAGGATGTTCAGGGGTGGACGGTAATTGGAGGTGTTAAGGTTAAATTTTTGAAAAACGGAGAAGTAAAATTCCGGACAGTTTTCTATAGATATAAGGGTTGCGTAAGGGAGTTGGTTTTAGATGGTGGAGAAATAGCCCTGCCGTTTGCAGTTGGTCCAGAGCAAATGAAGGATATTCGTCTTTTAGAGCTTGCAAATGGAAATGTGGGCGTGTTTACGCGTCCTTCCGGAGGTGAATTTGGCGGTGGAAAGATTGGTTTTATTGAAATCAAATCTCTTGACGAGTTGGAAAAGGCGATTTCTAAGGCAAAAATTATTGAGGGTCAGTTTTCTGATGGAGAATGGGGCGGGGCAAACGAGCTTCACTTGCTTGCTAACGGAAAAATTGGAGTACTTGGACACATCGCCCACTTTGAAGGAGAAAAACGGCATTATTATGCAATGTCATTCATTTTTGATCCTGAAAATTGGATTACCTCTCCTATCAGAATATTAACTACCGCAGATCAGTTTCCTGCAGTCGAATCAAAAAATTCAAGCTTGGGAAAAATCATCTTCAGCGGGGGGCTTGTGAGAAAGGAAGATGGAACCGCCTCTCTTTATACGGGAGTAGGTGATATGAGAGTGGGTAAAATTACCATTCCTGACCCGTTTTTGCCTTATGAATTTTCTAACAGTTAAGCGCACTCTGCGGTTGCAAAAAGCACATCTTTTTGTTATAATTTTTGGTGTGTTTGGGGCGTATAGCTCAGCTGGTTAGAGCGCGTCACTGATAATGACGAGGTCCATGGTTCGAGTCCATGTACGCCCACCATAAAAAGTTCACTTGATTTATTAAGTGAACTTTTTATTTAAAGCAAAAACCACCCGCGTTAGCGGGTGTGTGCGTTTGAAGCGT
>CAYQPT010000045.1:0-5765 GCA_964419835.1 uncultured Candidatus Saccharibacteria bacterium
GCTAAATAATTTCCATAATAAAAACACCAATTTATTGGTGTTTTTATTATGGTTCACAAAGTGGAACGATTTCAGAATGACTGATTGGGGCACTAAGCTTAAATTTCCAGAGCTTGTTATGAAAGAGACTCAAAGATTGTTAGCAATAGTCTCCTAACTAACAATCGCCTAGAGTGTGGCTAGTATAAATTATTTGTGCTTAAAAGTCCAGATTCTAGCTAGGATTCTTCTTCTCAACCAATTCCGTCACTCTTTTTACCAGTTGCTCTGGTAATATATCGATCTTCATAATATAATCATCAGCTTCACCGCTTATTCTCTCTTCATCATTTGGATTAAGACTCAAAGCAGTTAAGACTACAACGACAACATCTTTTATCCGTGGATCTTTCCTAATTATCTCTAAAAGTTCATCGCCCTGCATCTTGGGAAGCATCAAATCCAAAAGAATGGCATCGGGTAAGTATTGTTTGTCTTTAAGCATTTCCATTGCTTGCTCTGCTGAATAGGCAATCTTCACTTCCCATTTGTCATACTCGAACCTCATTCTGTAGAGGTCGCTGCACCCCCAGTTATCATCAACAATAAGTAACTTTTTGGACATAAGCCTCCTTGCGGAGTGTTGGTATATTAAATTTTTATGAAGAATAGATTAAAGAACTCTTAAGTTTGAACCGTCAGAATGAATTTTTTGAACCTGCTTTACTTCTTTATACTCCAGCGGTAATGAAAAGTAAAAGGTTGAACCTTTACCCTTGGCTGATTCCAACCACATATCGCCACCATGCAAATTTATGATATTTCGCGAGATATATAGTCCCAAGCCTGAGCCCTGCTGCTCTTGAGGATTCTGGGGATCAAAACGACCAACTTGGTAGAATTTCTCAAAAAGATGTTTCTGATCCTTTTCGTCGATTCCAACTCCAGTATCTGCAACAGAAATAATGACTTTATCGTCTTTTAGCTTAGAGGTAACAGCGATCTTTCCATTTTCAGTAAATTTATTTGCGTTTGTAATTAGGTTGGTTACGACTTCGCCAATTTTGCTTTGATCGATTGTTAATTTGGGTAAAGATTTACTCATAGGAATATAAGCTATGGAATTCTTTTTCTCTTTTGCCTTTATGTCAAAGCCAGACACGATCTGAGAGATTAGAGAATCAACATCAGTCTCGCTAGCGTTAATTGTTAATCTGTGCTGGTCAATTCGGGCAACGTTAAGGACATCTTTTGAGAGTCTGCCCAGCCTTAGTGTTTGATCTAGAATCGGCTCAAAGAAACTCTTTTGCTTTTCATTTAATTCGCACATATTTTCTCGTACAGCCATATCGAGCTTTCCTTGAATTGCAGTGATTGGTGTATTCAACTCATGAGTAGCCATTTGAAGAAACTCGTCTTTCATACGATCAAGTTCAACGAGCTCTTTCTTGTCTTTTTCAAGCTGGCGATTTAATTTCTCAATATGCTTGCTGCTTTCTAACTCTTTCCGTATGTTTTTTGTCAAAGCATAACTACCATAGAGAATAAATAAAAATAGCAATGCTTTCAGACCTATTCCTGCCTCGTCTAAGATAAATAACACAACAAACATTAGAACAGCCAATGAATATGAGATGATCTCAACAGTGGCAGATTTAATGTCTAGTAATTCGTGTTTCATTATTGAATAAGAACCCAACAAAACGAAAAATATTGAACTAGGGCTATCTAAAACATTAAATTTAGTTATGCCCATTGCTGGAAGAATGAAGCCGACTATTGTTGAAATGATAACAACGAAAAACATCCCTATAGTTATTAGCTTTAATTGTCGTTTGAAAATTTGGTCAGATTTAACATATTCAAAAATGAGATAAATCAAAAATCCTAAAAATAATGCGACGATATAATAAGTAAAAATTGTGAATAAATACCCGGTGGTGTAATGGTAATAATTAGAAACGTTGGCAATCATTTTATTACTTGTGAACATTAAAAAAGCAAAGACTAAATTTATTACGACTAAACTGATATTAGCGACATAAATTTTTCGATCTAATTGCTTATATTTTAGATAAGTAATCCAAAGAACTGCTGATAATATAATAAATGGCGCCAATGCATATATAGACCGCAGGATCATAATAGAATTTGATCGCTGAAATAAATAGTTCAAGAATACCCACATTCCCAACAAAAATGCACAGAGTCCAAAAGATCTATTGAGTGGATTCTTTAAATTACTTTTTAGTACATAAAAACTTAAAATAAAATTAAATAAAGCAACTATTAAAATAAATTGAGTAATATTCATTTTATTATCCCTCGATTAGCAATTTTATTTTAGCATATTGTTTGAAGATATAGAAAGGGCTCAGCATGTCCGAAGATACACTGAGCCGGTTGGCGTCGAGTTAGATAACTCCGGTATCCCTACCGGCTGCTTCAAGAGCAGTCAGAAGCATCGACAATTGCTCGTCGGAATGAGTGGCCATAAGATTGATTCTGACCATGGCTTCATCACGACGAACAGCAGGATAGTAGTAACAGGGGGCAAACACCCCGCTGTCGAGTAACATTTCTGTCGCTCGCTTGGCTTTCTGCTCTGTCCAGAAGCGAACAGGTATAATCTGCGTTTTGGAACCGAACGTATCGAAACCAAGACGGATCAACTCTCTGTTCACATGAGCAGCGCTTTTCGCAAGATTTCTTCTGCGCTCAGGCTCTTCCTGAATCAAATCGAAAGCCTTGATTAGTCCGGCTGCCATTGCTGGCGCCATTGATGTCTGGTAAACATGGGTTCTGCAAGCTACCCTGAGGTAATTACAGAGGTCCTTGCTGCCAGCGATAAACCCACCAGAGCCACCCAGTGCCTTGCTAAGAGTACCGACTGGAAAATCGATCTCCTCACTAACACCGAAGTGTTCAGCCGTTCCAAGCCCATTCAGACCGAGAACCCCCGTACCATGAGCATCGTCAACATAAACTTCTGCTCTGTGCTTTTTGGCGACTTCAACGATCTTCGCCAGGGGCGCCATACGGCCATGAAGTGAAAACACGCCATCAGTGATGATGAGTTTGTTCTCAGCTTCTGAGCTTACGAGGAATGACTCGAGATGATCGACATCCAGGTGGTTATAGAAACGGAACCGTGTCCTGTTGCCGAAGATCCTGGATGTAGCTATTGAAAGCCCGTCGATGATGCTTGAGTGCACCAATTCATCCAGGAAAATCTCGCAAGGAGGAAAGATGGAGTTGTCAGGGTCAAGAGAAGTGATTAGCGACTTCAGCGGTGCTCCAACCAGCGCCGGAATAATACCGGTGTTAGCAAGATAGCCAGCCGAGAATACAACTGCATCCTCTTTACCCTTAAACTGAGCAATCCGTTCCTCGAGGCGTCGATGCATTGTTTGGGTGCCAGATGTCAGTCTGGAACCGCCAGAACCAGAGCCATATTCCGCCAATGCTGCGGAAGATGCCTCGATTATCTCGGGATGTCGTGTGAACCCCAAATAATCGTTTGAGGAGAAATTCACACAAGCTTTGCCTCGGACTGAAACCTCGGCAACGCCTGGGAATGCAGAGACCTCATCAATTCGAGGGTAATACCCACGATCGTTGAGCATCTCAACAACGCTCTTAGCCATGTCTCGGATCATTTTCCGAATCCTCCTTTGCCGAGTTTTGCAGTACGAAGCGATGCATTTGCCTTCTGGCGTAATATGGTTGCCGGAAGCAAGACGATTGCCTTGATAAGGCGACCAAATAGCCAGAAAGATGCAATAACAACCCAGAATGTTTCCTGAAGACGACCTGAAACCTTCATTACAACCCTCCCTTAGATCCCCACGTCTTAGGTGGGTTGTGTTGTATCTCGATCACATCCAAGGAGGCGAGCGCCATTTTACACGCCGCTTCACCAACCTTGTTGCCTGCCTGTAAGCAGGTTTGCAATAGTATTTCAAGCTGCTTCTTAGTGAAGGCAACTTGAGCGTTGAACTCATTTACCTCTTCTACAGAAGACAGCTCCTTTCCTTGTCAATGTGCTCCGTGCTTATTATATCAAAGTACGGTAACTGTATATATTACCATAATTACGCTTGTTTGTCAATTGCGATTGAAAAAATTAGCCTTCTGGCATATGAAGAGTGTTATAAGGTTGAAACTTCTTACACAAAAAAAGCTCGAACGCTAAAAAATGTTTTGAGCTACCTACGAGAACACTATGAATCAGGGAGATAATGTTAGTTTAAAAAATTAATAGCAATTTTAAGCCGATGTAGGCTTTCATTCTTACCGAGTGCCAAAAGAAGTTCGACAGGTGAAGGTGATTTTTCTTCTCCTGAAAGTGCTACTCTCAATGGCCAAAAGACATCTCCATTTGTAAGATTGTTTTTTTGTACAACTGCTGACAATATATCTTGCAGAGCATGACTATCCCACTTAGATTCATTAATAGTTTCTAACTGTGTTACTGAGGATTCCAAACCCTTAATTGTATTTCCTTTTGTTGATTTTTTAAAAATCAACAATTCTGCTTTATAACTTGGCTCTTGTAGAAGTTTGTGAAGATAATCAGCTGATTCTTTTAAAGTAAAATAGCCACCCCGTTGTATCAACAACATTTCATTTTCTTTAAGATCACTAAGTCCAAATTCATCCTCAAGTATCAATTTTAACTTTGTCGGATCAGCTTTCTTGATATACTGTTCGTTAATATTTCGTAGCTTATTGACATCAAATACTGCTGGTGCTTTATGCAGATTCTCTATTCTGAACTCTTTTATTAGTTCAGACAAAGTAAATTCTTCTCTTTCATCTTTGGGGTTCCATCCGAGGAAAACCATAAAATTGACTAATGCCTCAGGTAAATAACCTTGCCTCCTATATTCTAGGGTGCTAGTTGCACCGTGCCTTTTAGACAACTTTTTTTTATCGGGTCCTAAAATCATTGAAAGATGGGCAAATTTGGGAGCATCCCAACCGAGCATTTGATACAAGACCAAATGCTTAGGAGTTGACGACAACCATTCTTCTGCACGAATAACATGAGTAACCTCCATTTCGTGGTCGTCAACTACTGAAGCTAAATGATAAGTTGGATATCCGTCAGATTTAAGGATAATTTGATCGTCCATAAGAGAAAGATCAAATTCGACATCGCCACGAATTAAATCATGGATTACAATCTTGCCAGATGTTGGCATTTTCATTCGTATGGTGAATTCCCGGCCTTCCACATCCTTTGGCTCAATTCCTGTTTGACGACAAGAACCATCATACATCGGGGGGTTACCTTCACTAATTTGCTTTTCTCTAGCCCTAGCCAACTGCTCTTTCGAACAGGTACAAATATAAGCCTTATTAGCCTTCACAAGATCAAAAGCGATTTTTCTGTACATTGAGAGACGAGCTGACTGCACCATTGGCTTGCTGTTATCGTGATCAATGCCAAGCCATTTAAGAGATTCTATAATTCTTTCTACTGATCCCTCGACGAAGCGCTCTCTGTCGGTATCTTCAATTCTCAAATAGAACTTGCCATTTTGATTTTTTGCAAATAGGTATGCAAAAAGTGCAGTGCGCACACTGCCGATATGTAGTTCACCTGTTGGACTTGGAGCGAATCTTGTTATTATCATAAATGAATGATAACATATCTTAACGAGAATTTGAAGCTATATGATGTTCTTTTTATGAAGAAGCGAGTAATGTGCAAAATTGTTCCTTCTAATATTAGTTAGTAGCGAAACACCTTAACAATTTAGCCGTTAAAACACTTCTTT
>CAYQPT010000046.1:0-5468 GCA_964419835.1 uncultured Candidatus Saccharibacteria bacterium
CATGTTTGACTTATTCATCTCGCCTGCTATATTTAAAGGCACAATAATAAAATTTATCATTTTTCAATTCTCAATTTTCATTCAGTTATCATTTGAATATTTATCAATTAGGCAATGGAAAATAATTAAATAAATGATTAATGACAAATGGTAAATGAGAAATAATAACCAGGAGCGCCATGATTACAAAGTTCTCAAAAAAATTTATCTCGATACTGCCGGAACTAAAATAACGGTCTTCTCTTTCAGGAGGGCTATTATTTAATAAGATCCTCGACTTCTCGGGGATAACACTCATGGAGTATCTATTATGTTTGGAAAAATTCAAAAGTTCGATCTATTAGTTTCAATTTTCATTTTTTGTACTGTTGTTTCTGAACTCATGGGAGCCAAGACTTTCCCGCTAGCTACCATCGGCTCATTTCACCTCAATGCTTCTGTCGCGATCTTTTTGAACCCGATTTTGTTTGGCATAAACGACATAATAACCGAAACATTCGGCAAGGAACGCGCACGGAGCGTAATCCGCTCAAGTTTGGTTGTGATTGTTCTTCTCTCTCTTTTCTCCCTGCTGGCGACGCACCTTTCCCCTTCAACAAGGTTCGCTCCAATGGAAAAGGCCTACGACCAAATATTTTTGATCTCAATTCGAATGTCGATCGCAAGTTTAGTCGCCTTTGGTTTTGCTGAGTTTTTAGATGTTTTTATTTTCTCCAAAATCAGACAAAAACTTGGCAAGAAAAATTTATGGCTGCGAACAAACGCATCAAACTTCATTGCCCAGTTTGCGGATACTTCAATTTTTATCTTCATCGCTTTCTATGCTCTAAACAAACCGTTTGGCGACAACTTTAGCTTTTTGTTTGGACTAATATTGCCTTACTGGCTCCTTAAGTGTTTTATGTCAATTATTGAGACGCCGTTTGTTTACCTTGGTGTCGGCTGGCTGAAACGCGACAAGGTCGCAGTTAATCCGTCAAATAGTTAATCAGTTGATTCGTAAATTAGCCATTAGTTAACATTCGCCATTCATTTTTGCTATGAAAATTATTCCGATAAAAACGGATAAAATAACTCCCGGCAATCATACTATTTATGATATTTTGGATAAATTTGTTGTGAGCGTTCCTGAAAATTCTATTCTGGCGATTACTTCAAAAATCGTCTCTATTTGTGAAGGCAGAGTTGTAAAAAATGATGGCAAAATATTAAAAGATACATTGGTGAAGGCAGAAGCCGACTTATATTTGCCGCGGACCAGAAGCAAATATAATTATTGCCTGACTATTAAGGATAATATTTTACTGCCGGCTGCCGGAATTGACGAGTCAAACGGCAACGGATACTTTATTCTTTGGCCAAAAAACTCGCAAAAAACGGTCAATGCAATTAGAAAATATTTGATAAAAAGATTTAATTTAAAAAATGTCGGAGTTATGATTACCGACAGCAAAACAACCCCCCTTCGCTGGGGAACAACCGGAGTTTCCGTTGCTCACTCGGGCTTTAGAGCTTTGAATGACTATATTGGAAAGCCAGATATTTTTGGCGTAAAAATGCAGGCAACTAAGGTGAATATTGCCGACGCAATAGCCGTTTCTGCAGTTCTTTACATGGGCGAAGGACAAGAACAAACCCCAATGGCACTGGTGTCCGATCTGCCCTTTGTAAAATTTCAAAAAAACAATCCAACTAAAAAAGAACTTGCCGAAATCTGCATTAGCATGGACGATGACCTCTATGCACCGCTGCTAAAAAGCGTTCGCTGGAAAAAGAAACATGAGTGACGTCTCATTATATAATATCAATCTTATTCTAATATTTTATGTAGAGATCCATTCACGATCGTGAACTAATCTCTGCATAGAGTCTGTATTATAATTTTCATCAAGACTAGAATGTGCTAAAATTGAGCTGTGGTTATTCTTCGAACCTGCCTGACGGCAGGCAGGCGAAGTGAGAAGTCTAGAATAGTTCTCGCTTCACTCGAACAATAATCAAAACTAACAACTAACCGACTAACTTACTAACAACTATTTGGAGGAAAATATGGCATGTTTCGCAGCGCCGGCAACGGCAGCAATTGTAACCACAGTTATTAAGAAGAAAATTCCGGCAAAATATCATGTCGACTGGCTGCTTTCGATGCTTTACGGTGGAGTTTTAATGCTTATCATTGAGCATATTGCTCACAAAGAGGTTGTGCCCTACTTCCCATTTTTCACTGCCGGCTGGAGTGAAATGTGGCCGGAAATTCTCCGGATCGGTGTCCCTATGACGATTTCGATCTTCGTCGTTTGGACGATTATGGTTCTTGCTGTAAACCGTCTCCCGCAACATAAGTTAGCGCTCAAGGGAAAGGAATAATTATGTGGTTATTAACAACCTTTATCGCTGCAGTTTTGGCAACATTTTTAAGTTTAATATTCAAGCACAAATATCAATTGAATTTTTTGGCTCTTATGCTCTGGGGCGCAACAATAATGATTTTAACAGATCATATCTTAGGCTATGAAGGCGGACCGTTTTTAGAGCCCAAGACTGAGGGACTAATCGTAAATAGTGCTCTTCTGGGGATTTTAATGCTTTTGCCGGTAATTGCCGCTTGGCTCACCGCTCTCTTGGTCTCCAATTTTAAGAAATCTAGTCTTTTCCAAACGATCTCAAATTAATATAGTGAACTCGCTATGGGACTAAAGATCAGAATCTTTGAGATTTAACCGATAAACCGAATGACTGATTAAAAATGGCAAGAACTATGAAAAATAAGAAAATTATATTCGTTTGCACGGCAAATGTGAAAAGAAGTGTGATTGCTGAATACTGCTTAAAGGATTACTTATTAAAGAACCATATTGAAGGCATAGAGACATCTTCTGCTGGGATCAACGCCCCAAGTGATACCTCTAATTTTTCAATGACTCATTTTATCGAACTCAAAAAAATTGGTATAGATGCATCAGGTCACAAACCTAGGCAGCTAGATGAAAATTTAGTTAAAAAGGCCGATTTAATAATCGTTTTTGATAATACCAGCAAGCAATGGCTGAAAGATAAATTCAATTTAAATGCTCCCCTGTTTAACGAAATATATAAAAACGAGTCCTCGGAAACGAAAGGATCAAATTTTGAGGGAGACAAAGACACTCGTATGATTTTGGAATTGCATTATATCTGCAACGCAATTCCAACCCTCTATAAAAATTTAGTGAATTATATTTAGTACAAAACAACCTTTTTGCTCTCGCAAAGAAAAAGTATAATTCATACAAAAAAGCCCCTAATAAATAGGGACGCTCTGGTGCGCCGCGCGATAGTTCTGCGCGGCGCACCAGCGATTCGCAAGATTCGGGACTAGATCAGCTCCTTCAGAAGGGGAGGGTTCGTAGCTTCGACCATCTTTCTCGCCTTCTCTTCATCCACCGGAGAAAAGCCGCTGATCCAACTAAAGATCGCTCTGGCTCGCCATAGAGTGAACTGATCTGAGAGATCAACGGCCTGCACAGCATCCCCTAAAACCTGCAGCACCGTGTCTATAGAAGCTGTCATGGTGACACAAGAAAGGTAGGGATCGTTCTCCCAAGCAACAAACGCCATGTACGCTCCGTTGTACCGGTTGAACCCAGCGCTCAGAAGATCCATGGCAGTCGCGGACTTCTCAGGGTCTTTCACCAGGGTTTTCACTTTGTCGAGAACGGTTCTGAGCGTTTTCTTGTCCAACCGCTCACCGCATTTTAGCAGCATACCGTAAGGCAACCCTTGGTCATCCTCATTGAACTCAAGCAGATCGAAGACCTTAAGACTCCATTCAACCGCCGGCTGGACGACCGACATACTGGATGGTCCAATGCCGAACGACTTGCTCAGCAGCTTGGCCGAAACCCTTAGCATTTTCTGAGACTCGTGATGAGTCCCGAGCCCCTGCGTTCTCCTGCATTCCTCCGCCATCTTGATCGACTCTGGAATCAGAAAATCCATACTGACCTTGGCGTTGAGATCAGAGAGACAGTTTTCCCTGATCCATGCGATGACATCGAGGATACTCTCTTCTGACGAGCCATCCTCTGCAAAGTACGCGAAGACTTCTCCCCGGTTCATGTGCCCCAATGCCCTGACCATTTGTCTTCCTACATCATTGAGTTTCATTTCTTCCCCCTTCTCCCAACAATTAGGGAGGGTAGCGGCACCGCAATTAGTGCCCACCTCTCTGCACGATTACAGAGACGACTACTGTATATCATAAATTCATCAAATGTGCTAGAATGAGCTCATTATTAACAAGATTCCCGATCGGGTCGGGAATGACAGGAATTGACATGGGTCTTAAAATAGGAATTGTCGGCCTCCCAAATGTCGGCAAATCTACATTATTCAACGCATTGGTTAAGGGTTCGCACGCGGAAGCGGCGAATTATCCTTTTTGTACTATCGAACCAAATGTGGGCATTGTAGAGGTTCCTGACGAGAGATTGGCTCCGCTAGCTCAAGTTTCCAAGTCAAAAAAGATCGTTCCGACCGTGATTGAGTTCGTCGATATTGCCGGCCTGGTTCGTGGCGCCTCAAAAGGAGAGGGCTTAGGAAACCAGTTTTTAGCCAATATACGAGAGTGCGACGCAGTTGCTATGGTTGTGCGCTTCTTTGAAGACGAAAATATTGCCCATGTTGAGGGAAAGATTGACCCCTTGTCCGATATTGAAACGATTGAAACTGAGCTCCAGCTGGCCGACATCTCCACCGTTGAAAAACGGCTATTTTCAGTCGAAAAAGAGCTCAAATCAGGCACAAAAGAGTCAAAACTTATCCACTCAGGGCTGCAGAAGATAAAAGATGTCTTGTATAAAGGCGAGAACGCCAGAACAGCCAAGCTCGATGACTTAGAGAAAGATGCGCTGAAGGGGCTGGCCTTAATGACACAGAAACCAATCTTGTACATTGCCAATGTTTCAGAAAATCAGCTTCAGGATGTTAATTCGTTAATTAGTAAATCCGTTAATTCGCACAAGGAAACGAGTCAACGTGTTAACGAGTTAACGAGCAACTTGGTGCCGGTATCAGCACGAATTGAGAGTGAATTAAACGAACTCTCAGAAGAAGACCAGAAGGAATACCTCGAGACTCTAGGCATTAGCGATACCGGACTTAACAATTTAATCAAAAAAGCATATGAAAAGCTGGGCTTAATCACCTATTTTACCTCAGGCGAGCCCGAAACAAGGGCCTGGACGATAAAGAATGGATTTACCGCTCCACAAGCAGCTGGCGTAATTCATACTGATTTTGAGAAGGGCTTTATTGCTGCTGAAGTAATCCCTTGGCAGGACCTCTTTACTCAAGGTGGTTGGTCGGGCGCAAAGACAAAAGGCCTCGTTCGGACCGAAGGTAAAACCTATATCATGCAAGATGGCGACGTTTGTTTATTTAGATTTAATGTATAGCTAAATTTTCCAAAGAGCTAATTTAAGGGACGG
>CAYQPT010000047.1:0-5118 GCA_964419835.1 uncultured Candidatus Saccharibacteria bacterium
TGGCTCCCCGAACTGGACTCGAACCAGTAACATCTTCGTTAACAGCGAAGCGCTCTGCCAATTGAGCTATCGGGGAATAAAACTTTTAACAAATTCTCGTCCGCATCCAGATTTAAAATATTTCTCTCTGTTGCGTGCATCAATTCTAGATGCGCATTTTTCCTGATGAATTAATCTGAAAGGGGTTCTTGATTTGGTCGATTTATTTTGACCAGAATTATGTTCTTGGATTCTTCGTTCTAAATTATTAGTGATTCCAATGTACAGATCCTGATCTTTCATGGATTGTAAAGCATATACATAGTATTGCATATCAATATTATACAATACTCCGCTTTGCCATGAGCCCTGCCTGCCGGCAGGCAGGTATCGGGGAATATTTTTCATCCAAAAAGATGAATGAAAACATCCAAATTCTATCAAAAAAAGACGCTTATGTAAATAATCAAAGCAGAAGTTGAGGATAATCTCTAAAAAGCGTTCCAAAGGAACTGATTTGTTACTTCGTGATGGTAAATAATTTCGGAGTCCTTAATAGTAGCGCCCAGCTCTTTCGGATTTCTATCTGCGGAAGACTGCTTGAAGGTAATATATTTTTCTTTACTCTCCCTTCCTATAATTTTTTCAACAAAATCGCTTCCTTTGAAGATGCGGATTGCATCAGAAATTGTGCCGGGTAAGAACTTTAACCGTTCTTTTTTATCCGCAGACTTTTTTGGTGTAACATCTTCCAGCCCTGTTTTCAAAAGAGCGAACATCACTAAATACGGATTTGCATCAGGCGCGACTGACCGGACTTCGATTCGGGCAGATTTTTCATTTCCTGAAGGAATTCGGATCATTGACCCCCGGTCATTTGGTGTTACTTTTATCTGGTTGGGCGCTTCAAAATGCGGATCGAGCCGTCTATAGGAATTAACGCTGGAGTTTAAGATTAGACATAATTCAGGAGCTCTGTTTAAAATCCTGTCGATGAAATCCCAAGCCGTTTTTGACAGCCCGTCTCTGCCTGTTTTATCATAAAAAATATTTTTTCCGTTTTTTGTCAGCGAAAGGTTTGTATGCATACCGCTGCCGTTAATATTTTGGATCGGCTTAGGCAGAAAAGTTGCCGTCATCCCATTGTTATTTGCAACCTGCCGGCAGACCAATTTGTAAAGCTGAATTTGATCGCAAGCACGCAGAATGTCTGTGTGCGAAAAGTTAATTTCGAACTGTGACGGAGCGACTTCTGGATGGTCCTTTTCATTTACAAATCCCATTGCTCTTTGTGCTTCGGCGGTTTCGTCAATGAAATTACGCAGTCTGTCCAGCGGGAGAGAATGATAGTATCCTCCGGTAGAAATTAATTTAAATCCGTCTTTACTGATAAAATTCTGTTCCGCATCAATTCCTTCCAGCAAGAATCCTTCTATTTCCGGTCCCATGCTGACTTTAATACCTTTTTTAGCTAAACCGGCGCAGTATTTTTGTAGTTTTGCTCTGAAATCGGAATCGTAGGTGGTCTTGTCTTTTTCTAGGGCGTTGGCAAACATAATAACTTTTCCAGCCCCAAAAACATCAGATGGCAGCCACATAAAGCTGGTCCAATCCGGCTCGAGCCGTAAATCGGACTCATGCTGAGCGGTGAAACCGCGGATTGAAGAACCGTCAAAGGTCAAATTAGAAGTGGATTTCAGGAAATATTTTTTGTCGTAATCGAGCATATGAAGCCGGCCTTCGAGATCAGAAAAACATATTGTTATTGCCTTGATCCTTTTTTCATTTTTCAGATACTCTCTGTGTTTCTCCTCGGCCTTCTTAGGGTCGGAGATTTCCCGTGCCTTTAAATTCATCTCTTCCAGTTTTTCATAGGGAATCTCAAGAAATTGTTTAATACTCGCTGTTTCCATGTTCCTCCTAGTACTTAAATTTTATATAACTAATCTAATTTTAAAACTAATTAATATTAATTGTCAAAAAATAACTATAAATAACCAAAAATTAATTTAGTCAGAGGAAACTGGACTGGAGCCAATCCGATGGAGCAATGAGCGTTTTACTTTTTGCTGTGATATTATGTAGGAAAAGTAAAGAAAGGAATATTATGAATAGGAACGAATCTGAAAGGCCAGAATTGCATGACTTTGAGGTGGGAAAAGCATGTATATTTGAAGCCCTACAAAAAGGGCAACCAGATTTAGTTGTGGATCTGCTAGTAAATGGCCACGATGCTTTGAAGCTTTTGACACAACATCTATTCCGCATGGCCCTTAAAAACGGCGATTTGAGCATGATTCAAGCTCTTCTTCCTTTCGGTAAATGGAGGGACAGTGAGGTCAGAATAAGCATTTTAGAGAGTGCAGTCAAAACAAATAACGCTGAGATAGTGGGTATTGTTTATGATGGATTAGAAATCTCTCCCAATGCCCTTAAACCGAAATTATTAAAAAGTATTCAAGAATTTTTGCCGGAAGTAAACGCTAGCATTGAAAAGTCAGAAATAAGCCCGTCTTCTTTTGCTGATCTAACAAAAAGGGGAGTTTTGCTTCCCATTAATCACGTTGAACTAACTGCTGAGGTTGTGGAAGCTGTTGTGGAGACGAGAGATGACGAACTTATCTACCAACTTGCCAGGGAAATAACTAAAGAAGGAATTAAAAAAGAGCATGCCCCTTTGCTCCCTTGGTTGAAAAAGAATTGGCCCGATCCGGAGTTTGCCAGTCAGATGGACGACTTAGTGAAAGATGACACTGAACAAGAATAGCGATAACTTACACCAATATGTTTTGATTGTCCTGTTATCAGTTGGTGTTTATATAATTGTATTGCGATAATTTTTAACATATTATTAAATCAAGATTATTAAATTTAAAAACTATCATGGAACAAAATTTTGACACTGAAAAATTCAGTCTAACGCCTTTCCAAAAGAAGGTCGAAAAGCCTTGGGGATATGAAATTATTTATACGCCGGAGGAAGCGCCGGCAGTCGGTAAAATAATTCACGTCAATGCCGGACAGCGCCTGAGTTTGCAGTATCATGATGAGAAAATCGAGACACTCTGTCTAATTGAAGGAAAGGCAGTTATTACTTTAGGCGATAAAAATGGTGAGACGGTTGAGGAAAATATGGAGATAGACAAAGGATATTTTATGCGGCCTGGCCAAATTCACCGCGTTATGGCCGTCTCTGACATTACTTTTATTGAGTCTTCAACACCGGAGACTGGCAACACTTTCCGCCTGCAGGACGACAGCAACCGCCCGACTGAAACCGAAGAGATGAGAAAAGACAGGTAAATCATAGTCCCACTCCGCATAAAGCTTCGCGGGATAAAATTAAAAATTTTGGAGGAATTATGTTAGAGCAAAATCGTGCCGTGCTAAGTCAATTGATGGGTCTTTATCAAAACGACCAAGCGGGACTTTCGGCAAAGAGAGAAGCAGAGAAAGCCGCTCAAGCAGAGTTTTCAAAAAACTTTGAAAAGTTAAAGCATGAAATAATCTGGCCCGTTGTTGTAGATATCGGAAATGAGCTCTCCCAATATGGCCACGATTACCATGTTTCCGAGGAAAAAGAATTTGTCGATGCAATAGCCGCCTTTCATCCTGCCAATATGACTCTAAACATTTTCCCTGGCAGATTAAAAGATGAATTTAAAAAACCAGACTCCGCTCCCTATATCTCATTTATAGCCAATAATTATGGCAAAAAAGTCGGCATAATGGTCTCAACAATGATGCCGGGCGAGGGTGGAAGCATTGGTTCTCATGGTGAATACGACCCATCTGAAATTACCAAAGAATTTGTAGAGGCAGAGATTATTAACATTTTAAAAAATACACTTTTTATTCACGCTGAAAAATAGGAGCATACATGGGAAGCAATTTTGAAATAAATGACACGCTCCAGATTACAAGGGAGCAGGGTTTTCCCTCTGAATTAAATTACGAGAGCCATCTCAGAAAGCCCCTCACTGCAGATGATTTCAAAGACAGGACTTTTGGATTTAAGAACAAGCCAGATATTAGAATCTATCACATGCCTCCAGTTAGAGTTTTTTTGGTTGAAAATATTGCGGGCAAGTGGCTTTATTGGGGCTTGGTTCAAATATTGGAAATCACTCACGACTATATGAATAAAACTACGGCGGGTAGATTTAAAATTGAATACATTTATACGCCGGAAGAAATGAAAAAAGCGCACGACCTGATCGATAGAAACAACGAAACCAATTTCTTTAGTGAGTAGCTCTGTTTAGATAGTCCCTAAGGTAGAAATAAAGCAGTATTGAAAGTAGAAGGACACCGAGAAGATATCCGGCGATTACATCAGTCAGCCAATGCGCACCCAGGTAAATTCTTGATAAAGAAATCAAAATTATTAGTGCGCCGGAGATTGTGGTTATGAAAATCCTCAAAAGATGGGGGATTTTTTTAGTAAAATACATTGCCGTGATTAAGAAACCGAAAAAGACGGTAAAAAACACAACATGACCCGAAGGGTAGCTTGGGGAAATTTGATGGTCCAAAACATAAACCAAACTCATATCTGGACGGGGACGGCCAATTAAAAGTTTGAGCCCTGAATTTATGAGCGCCGATAGAGATGCAAGCAGACAAAAAAGCGTCTCCCAATAATATTTTAAATACCAGAATAGTAAAGAAAATCCTAGTACGACCCAGACGGCAACGGTGGTCCTGCCTAGAAAGCTGACAAACGAAAGAATATAAAAAATTAAATTTTTATTAAAATTATTGTCGCCCTCGGACTGCAATTCTTTCGAAATTTTAACATCAAAATTCAAAACCGGATGGAAATGAACCAAGACCGTAAGCCCGATGATTAAAAACAACGAGCAGATGATCAGTCCCAAAGTAATTTCCTTTAAAAGCTTTTTCTTCATTACTTCCATTTTACTACAAATTTTTAATTTGGTACTATCTTAGTAGTTAATTAGAAAGATTTTATGAAAAAAAAGTTTGTGTTTTTTGATTTTGACGGAGTGATTGTTGATTCCTTTAGCTTGGCCTTAGAGATTAATAGAAAAACTATTCCGGATTTAACTCTCGAGGAATATTCCAGAAAATTTGAGACAAACATAAATGTCTCAATGGCAAAATACAACAACTCTA
>CAYQPT010000048.1:0-3301 GCA_964419835.1 uncultured Candidatus Saccharibacteria bacterium
AACATATGATTAATTCCTTCAATCTTATCCATTGCCTTAACATATTTACTTTCAGGTGTTAATGAATTTTCGTACTCCAGCCAGAGATTGAAGATTTCTTTACCTGATTTTTCACCTATTATTCTTGAAATCTTTTTAATCGCAATAAGCTCCCTCTTTCGTTTCTGTTCTTTAGTGATAACTCCAAAATGAACCAGAGAAATATCAACATCCCCTGCTATGGCCTCAGCAATGTCGTGAAATAATGCAATTTTGATTGATTTTAAAATGTCTACCTGGAATTTAAATTCTGTGGCAGCAACAAATGAAAGCAATGCCAGATTCCAAGAATGCTCTGCAGAGGACTCTTTTTTCTTCATTGTTTCTGTGTTTAAAAATCTGCGCGTACTTTTTAGCTTTTCACCGATTACGGCAAATTTTAATATCCGTTTTGCTTTATTTAATGCCGGCTCGGAAACCTTTGGAACGTTGTACTCCTTCCTCCACCCCCAACCGTGTTTTCTGTATTCGCTTTTCAACTTTTTCTGCAAAACATAATGGAAAGGAGTGAGCCCCTGAAATGCTTCTACAGGTTCGTGGCAGTAGGTGGCAATAAAGTCGTCGTGTTCATGAAAAGATTCATGCCCCAAATGCACAAAGTGGCTAATTGATTCTAGTTTGTCGAGCGCATGGACCAGTTTCGCCTCGAGAGATTCTCTTTCTTCATATTCATTCCAGAGATTTTTAATTTCAGATCCTGATTTTTTAGGCAAAATTTTTACAATTTCCAAGATAGCTTTCTTTTCTTCTTCCTTCTTACTTATTCCGTCCGCTTCGCCGGAATGAACTAACACACTATCTAAATCATCTGTAATTGCTTCAACCAAATCGTGAACTAATGCAAGTTTTAGACATTTAAGCTCGTCAACATCAAGTTCAAGCTCAGAAATAGCAACGCAAACCAATGCCGCCAATTGCCATGAATGATCGGCAACGGTTTCTTTTTGCTTCATTTGCGGAACGCTTTTCCAGCGCTTGGTGTCCTTAAGCTTTTCCGCCACCGCCCAAAAATCAAAAATTTTCTCAACTTTTGTAGCCATATACTTCGATCGTATCACTTCTGGAAAATATTTAGAAATAACCACTTGACTCACTTGTATGTATGATTTTTTATTGTTTTCCAGAGCTAATTTATTGTAAAATCAATGTGCAAGATAAAATACTTGGAAGGGAGAGAATGCTATGCGTTCTTACCGTAATTGTCTTGTAATACTGTGTGTGGTTCTTGTTCTAATCGTAAGTGGCTGCGGGGGTGGCGGTGGAAAAGCCGGTCCGGGAAACAATGGCGGTCCGGCACCAATCGCCTCGGAGACTTTCAATGTCACGGCGGGTCAAGCCGTCGACAAAACGATTGGCGATGTGGGAATTAGTATTCCTGCCGGCACTTTCACTAGAGATGCTTCCGTAACAGTGGAGCTACGAACCGTCTCAAGTAGGCCGACTAACCCGTCTATAGGAACAATCGGCAGTGAGGTTGCCGTAATTCCGACCGTTCCGCCATCCGGACCAATAACCATCGTGCAGAATGGAAGCATGTCTAGGTCGGGAACTCCATCTTATCTGCCCATCTCTTGGATTGGGGGAAAATGGAGAAAGATCGGCAATACCACGGAAACACTGGGCCGAATCGGAATGGCGATCGACCCCAAATGGTTTGCTGTTAGCGGATCGTTGCGCATATTGCTGAGCGCTGCAAACAGCACATCCATGGATCGCGACATCCACTTGACCCTGCTCGCCGGCGACTCAAACAATATAGGTGATGGCACCGCCTTCCTTGTTCATGGAATCATGAGCGATGAGTTCGCCATGAGGCCTTTGGGACAAGCCCTTCTTGCAAAGGGTTACAAGGCAGTATGGGGACTGCATTACGACTGGCAGCTCCCTACTGACTATGTATCAAGGGAGTTGGGTGCGGTTCTCTCTAGCTGTCAAAGCGTCGACCTCTTTGGCCACTCCAGAGGAGTACTCATATGCCGGTATACACTGGAAGTACTGCAGAAAAGGCCCAAAACGCTCGTCAACAGGGCGATCCTGATCTGCGGGCCCAACAAAGGGTCAAAGCTGGACCCAGAAGTGGATTTCCTGACCTCACTACAGGAGCACTTTCTGAATGATGCAGATGCTGTAGGGTTTCCGATTGTCGATACTCCAGCCGTGCAGGAACTTACGGCCGGGTCGGATATTGTGAGGGAATTGAATAACCATGACTGCAACTCCGACACAGGGATGAAGTACTTCCTTTTTGCGGCGCAAGACGATTTACTCGTCAGCGAAGATAGTGCGCTAGCTAAAGGCGTCAACATCTGGTGTTTTACTGGAATGACTCCTGTTCAGGAGGTCCTCCCAGGTGGGCACTCGACTCTCATTTCCGACCCAAACGGAATCGAGAACATGCTCTTCTGCCTCTAGCAATGAACGGTTCAGATCGTGACAAACACTCTTTCCGGCTCCTGCCCTGTGGCAGGAGCTTCTTCTATAAAATTGAGTATTTTACACAGAGATCCCCGAGCGCGAATGCACCCGGGGACCGATTATTGCAGATGGCAAACACCTACCTGATCTTGGTGTTCGTCTTCACAAGCGAAGCGAAGAACTCGGCGTAAGTCGCTTCCAGCGACTTCTCAGCAGCGCCCTTCTCCGCCTTACTCAGAGTACCGCCCATGAACATCGAAGCGGGATAGGAGACGAGGAGCCCGACTCCGGTCTGATACTTGGAGTCGCTCCGATTGTATGTCTCTGTCTTCTTCTCATATACGACTGTACTTTGCTTAACATCAACGATCTTCGACTCGATCGCCAGGATCGTGCGAGACTTGGGACCCAGACCGATCCAAACCTTGGCGGTTCTGAACTTGTAGCCGGCGCCCAAGATGTAATCGACGCCCAAACTCTGCCCGACAAGCAGTTGCTCCTTGTTGTCCAGTATGCGAGTCGTCGCAATGCCGAGCTTATTCATGGCTTGCTCTACGGGGACACCCATCGTAACCTCAAATCCTTGGGTCTCGAACATGCCCTTGTAGAGCTCCGGCAACATGGACCTTGTCGCGTCCTTGGCGCCCGTTATCTGCAACGGAAGAATTGCGATCGTCGGCTTCTTCACTAGAACCGGCTTGACCGCTTCCGCATAAATCGCGGAGCTAACGAGAGCCATCACCATGATGGCCAGAAGCAATACTACTACTAACCTTTTCATCCCTGCTCTCCTTGTACTTTGCGCTTAAGCGCAGAATGGTTATTATTATACACTAAAAAATAAAAA
>CAYQPT010000049.1:0-3120 GCA_964419835.1 uncultured Candidatus Saccharibacteria bacterium
CCCGCACGAAAAAAACCGGTTTCAACCGGTTTTACACCCCTAATTCGGGCAAAAAGCACTATTTCTTCTTATTGCCCTTCTCGCCCCTCTCGTCCTTTATCCTTTTGATCTCAAAAATACTCCTGCCCGAAACGGGCATGGGGAGCTTGCGCTTCTCTTGATCCTCTCTCTTTAAAGCTTCCTCTAGCTCATCTAGAGCTTGGTTGTCGTTTTTGTGGTTTTTCATATACTTAAGTGATTGATCTCATATTATTATAAATCTGGAAATATTCGTCTCGGCATCGTAACTTCCTCCTCTCAAAGTGGACCAAAGATGCGCATCTAAAGATGGGTGTTTCCGAACCTATGGCCGCGGTTCACCTCCCGCGGCCTAAAATCTCACTTATTGACTTTTTTATACTCAAAGTAAGAATATACTGTGGCGTAAATTGCTGTAAATAATATCGGCATAATAACAAAGTAAAAAGCATATTGACCGCCGATCACCCCCAAGAGTCCGATTACGGCCGAATACTTAAACAGTTTTCCGCCCAATTTATGTGTTTTTCTCCATACATCTTCGCTGCTAAGCGTCCATGGAGTCCTTATGCCAATCGTCCAATTGGGCTCAGAATTCTCAACTAAGAGACCGACATAAAAGAAAAATACTGCAAATGCCGGTGCAAGATACTGAGTCATATTAAAATGGCTGCCTAAATTCCAAACAATCGTGAGCAAGTGAAGATAGAAGAAGAATACGAAGAAGGTTACTATAAAACCATTAAAATATGATTTAAATTTTGAAATATTCGCCTTCTTGGGGTCAATCTTGGGAACAATCATAAGCAACAGGAACAAACCAACTGAAATAACCGGCATCAAAAATACGCCCCAAAAACGGGACATGTACCCATTTACTTCTCCATTTGCGCCCCAATGAGAAGCAACCATCAGGGGCATCTGCGGATAATAATACGCACCAATAGCGAAAGATAGCAGAATGATCAGAAGTGAGATATAGCCGGCTTTTTTTGTGCTCATATTTGCTCCTTGTGTTAAATTACTCCAATTTTACCACTTAAAACAAAAAAAGCTATCTTGTGATAGTATTTTTTGTTTGGTGCGGGTGAGAGGACTTGAACCTCCACGCCTTGCGGCAACAGATCCTAAATCTGCCGTGTATACCATTTCACCACACCCGCAGTATGAATATACTACACCTTTTTAGAGTTCTTGTAAATCCAAAACCATCATCGCTATAGCTCTCTTCCTTTGCAAACAACGCACACCGGGAGGAGAGTAAAGGTATTTTATTAACAATATTGAGTCAGACTTACAATAAACTAGAGACCAACATCTACTTCCTGTAGTAATAAAACCTCCAGCAACTCCGACATTTTTCCCTATCATTTTATTAAGCCAGAGTAAAAAAACCTTGCTCGCAGAAGCAAACCTCATTTTAACCTGCAACTTGTTGCTTTCCGGATGGCTATTTATTGTAATTGACCCGTCTCCATCTAGAAATCCTCTAAGAAAATCAGCAAAATACTTCTGCGGAAGATCCACCTTTTCAATTGTTAAACTCTTTCCGTTTTTGATACCGATATCACTTAGAAATCGATAGAGCTTCACGTCACCGAGTTGAATGTGAAAATATTTTTTATCGCTTTCTCTGTCCCGTGATTTTTTGGTAATTTTGTTATTTAAACACAAACATACCGCAAAATTTTTGGCCTGTTCCTCATCTTTAGAAGTAAACTCTAGATGTCTGCCATCCTTTGAAAGATATCCGTCAGCTACAAACAATCCTACAGCATACGCAAAATCTGAGTCCCATTTTATACTTTGATTTCGCCTCATCAAGCTGTAATATTATTTTTAAATTTCTAGAGTGTCTTTCCGCCGGAACCGTCTGAGTATAGAAGAACGTTATTGATTGTTTTCCACTCCCCTTTAATCTCCGAGGAAGTAGTTCCATCTTTCTTAATATAGACCTTGCCAAACTCCGCTGCTGAATAACCGCCACCGCTTCTGTTGACTCCCTGATTCAGAGTAGTAACCTTGGCAAGCTTTTCACCTCCTGCATTTGTCAAGAAAATGGAGAGCCGATCCACACTGCTTTTACAACCGGCATCCATAATGTAGTAGCGAAGGTTGGAGCCCTTAATACAAATTGAATAATGTCCTCCAGAAGCAATCCCGGTTTCACCTGATCCTCCCTTGAGATTTAAGGACGATAGTGAAGTTGGCGTTGTTACAGTTTTGCTACTCAAAAACTGCCTAACCTTGCGATATGTAATACTAGCTGGCTCGACGGCAACATACTGACCAACAATTCCCTTGGTTTTATCTGTCTTGCTGACAACCATAATTGAAAAATCAATGCTGCCCACTTCATATAACTTTTTTGAATCGATCTTATTTTCCACCACTTTGACTCCGGAATTGTCTGAGTAAATAAGTGAGGTAGGGGTCGTCCATTGACCGGCTATTCCTGTGGCTATACCACCGGATACACTTGTAAACTTCTCCTTGAACTGGGGCTCAATATAGCTGGCATTGCCAATGGAAATCGAGTGCTGTTTTCTATAACTATTTGAAATTCTTTTCGGCGCGGAAGCGGCGTTAGCCGGAGTTGTATTAAGTGATATCTTAGTAACTTTTTTAAGGCAACCCTTTGTCATAATTGTGTAAAGGTTTGAATCCGATGTACAAATGGAATAGTCCCCGCTGCTTACAAGGCCTTGTGCATTAGAGGTTAGCATTTCTCCTGAACTGTTTGATCGAGTGTTCGATCCATTGGTGTAAATTGTAACAGCTTGGCCGGCAACGACTTTAGCGTTGTCAGTTTTGTCCACTACTTTTCCCGAGAATTTTATCGTTCCAACCTCTTTCATTGTTTTCGCTGTAATGGCCTTATTTGTATTTCGAGTGGCAGTACCCATTGCTACGGTTGAAGTGGAATCGGCTGACATCCTTTGGCTCACAGCATAAAGCAAAGCTATCGCCAAAAGTAAAATCAAAAGCAAAATGGTGAGATTTGATCCTTTTTTTCCAATTATTTTTCCAAATTTAACCTTTTTGTTTGAGCTCTTTTTTGGCTTAGTTCCCATTCCCCTCCTCATTTTATTTATCTATATT
>CAYQPT010000050.1:0-3118 GCA_964419835.1 uncultured Candidatus Saccharibacteria bacterium
AAGTTTACCCGGACTTTGTTGCCTTAACGAAAAACGGAAACATTCTTGCCTTCGAGTGGAAAGGTGAGCATTTGGTTGATAACGAAGATACTAAGTACAAGATGGAATTGGGAAGTATTTGGGAGAAATTAGGGAACGGCAAGCTTTATTATAAAATTGTTACGAATGAAAATGTGAATTCTGTTTTGGAAACGATCAAGGAAAAATAATCATCTATGAATAAAAAAGAAACCATTGAAAAACGAAAAGAAATAAAAGAGGAATTTGAGGAGTTGCTCAAAGAGCATAACAGCCCTTTTACTTTTCAACATATTCTCGACATCATTTATCATGAAGAAGAAACTGACGATATGATGAAGATTGTAAGAATTTTTGATCGAGGCGATCCGATTGAGCTAGGAAATATTTTAGAACTGGCGACAGATGCCTGGAACTATTTTCCACATAAAATGTTGGGCGGCAAAGCCCCAGCCGAGAAATTAGATGAATAAACTGATTCACCGATACAAGATTATCCTTAGGGACAGAATACGAACTTTTTCTTTGGTGCGGCCTCCTCGCCCTGATTTTAGCAAGGAAGAAGTCGAATTGATCACAATAAAAGAGATGAATTCGGATGGGACGGGAGAGCCGGAGTGTTATTTATCACCTGTATTTCCGAAAATTCCCGCCGAAGTGGCGAAAAAATATCATTGGGTTTCAAGCTATGATGAATATCAGTTTTTAGCCGCAATATTATTTTGCCTAAGGTTTCCGAAGCATACCTATACAAAGAACCATAAAGAGCTAGTAGCAGCTCACTCAAAAGATGATGTTTTAGCTTTTGCCAACGGAACTAAAAAATTGAGAATTATCTTTGATGAGAATCTTTCATTTTATAGAGTTAAATTGTATGTAAAATGTATTGGAAATACTTTACTGTTACTCTGCATGATTTTGGTGATTCCATTTGGGGCATATTTTATTTTAAGAGATAAATTAGATATGAATCAAAGGGATGCAATCATCTATTCAGTTGTGTTTTATGTCTGCTGGCTAATATTTGCTAAGTATATTACGCTATTTGAAGATCTCTCGTTTAGAGTTTTCAAAAAGGATTACGACAGGAAAAATAAACAATAATTCATGAAATACAAGAGCTGTGATAAATGCGGTGAGATAGTAACAAAAACCGGCTTCATTTCGAGTTCACCGAC
Source organism: uncultured Candidatus Saccharibacteria bacterium (assembly GCA_964419835.1). Taxonomy (GTDB): domain Bacteria; phylum Patescibacteriota; class UBA1384; order XYA2-FULL-43-10; family 1-14-0-10-43-13; genus CAYQPT01. The sequence continues at coordinate 1,197 of CAYQPT010000050.1, forward strand.
TCTAAAAGAATCTGGTCGTTTTGCTAAGTGCAACAATAAGAAATGCGCTAAATATTTTTCAGAGACACAATATAGCCAATTGAGTGATAGAGAGTTTTAATAAAATTATTATTTGTCTTCAAAAAAACGAGCCCAGGTTGTAAAAACCCTGGGCTGGCTCGATTCGCTCTTAGCGTCATGCTAGGTCGGAATCAATCTCCTATTTTAGTGGAACGCGACATAATGCGCGCTCGCTTCAGGACCAAACAGGCCCCTACAATCTTGTCCCGAAAGGCCTCTCGGGCGAGGTAAAACAGTAAACCCTACTGGAAGCCGCACGGATATCGCACGCGCTCTCCTCAGTGATGGTTGGAAAAGTGCGGGTAAAACAGCAACCCCCCGCGAAGTGTGTCTTTCAGCCCATTGTTGGGCCATAGTCATTGCGCTTACTACTGAAGAAGCCAGTAAACACCGAAGCAACCATACAGCATTGCTTCATAACTACTTTGCGCTACCCCGTCCCTTACGAGGCGCCATCCGGAGATGTGCAATTGAGTCGGCTTTCACACTCACAATCGTTTGATCTGGAATGTTACCCAGGAACGTTAGCGAGTTACTTAGTGAAAAGTCTGCCAAATCAATTGCAGGCATTATCCCGTCGGCCTGCGCTGGATGTGCACATGCAATACAGAGCGTAGCAACTTCCTCCTGTTGCAGTGACAATGAACGAATATTAGCACCACTTTTTGCAAAAGTCAAATCCAGTTGTTGATAACTTTATTTTAAAAAAGAGGCGCAACCCGATAATGAGAGCACAAGAGCGACGCTCGCTTAAAGTATGACAACATCATACTTTAATAAAGCGTAATAGCCACCAGATTATTATCGGGATTGCGAGTCCAAGCAAAAATATGCGTATCTTAAGCTTAGAATTTAGTTGTGAACTAGTAATCAAGCTTTGACACAGTTTCTCATATTTGAGTTTGTATCCCTCTGTGAGTTTCCCGTTTAGTCCAAGACATTGTATTACTTGCATTGCCGAATCTTCATCCGTTGTTCGTCTCATTAGCTCCCTACTTGTCCTTTGGGACAGAATGTTCAAGCTTCCTTCCCAGAGGATTTTTCTGTCGATGATCGCCACTTTTTCATGGATAAATCCATCGAGATAGAAAATGCTAACTCCTTGTTCCTCGTAATCTCTCAAGGCGCATGTGATTTCACTTCTCATCAATAAATCGTGCTCCTCAAGAGGTCGGGTAAAAATAAAGACATTGATGTTCCTTCTCTTGAGCTTTTCCATGGTTCGCCTGAAAAAATCTGATCTGAATTTAGTGATGAACGGGCTATAAATGATAATTTCTTTCTCTGCCGCCAACATATCTTTGATGAAGGCGAGATAAAAAGTTCTCTCGTTAAAAAGGCTGCTTATCTGCTGTTCTTGTTCTTGCGGTTTATCTAAATCGATTTTGTCTTGTCTTCTTTTTAGATATTGTCTGAATGCTAAATTTTGATTAAACATTATCCTCCTTTGTTGAATTAATTTTTGTGATTAACGATTTTAGGTTGATTTTGTGATAAATTCTGGTATATTATCCATATGGTCACTGAAAGAGAAAAAAACATGAGTAAGGGGCTGGGTCAGCAATTGAAAACATTGCGGGAAAAGGCAAAGCTGACTCAATCTGAAGTGGCTAAAAAGGCAGGTATTAGTGTTAACTATTACGCCCGTATCGAAAGGGGAGAAGAGAATCCGACATGGGTGAAAATAGAGCACATTAAAAAGGCCTTAGGAGTAAAATCACTCGACTAAGGCGTGTCTTTGACTTGATAAGCACTCATAAGCTGGTCTAACCAAGCCAACAGCGGTTCAATTGGAAGTGCATCAAGTCTACCAAAATTTTGAATCATGAATCTGGAATCATGAATCATGGATGTTCCTGATT
>CAYQPT010000051.1:0-2377 GCA_964419835.1 uncultured Candidatus Saccharibacteria bacterium
TGGTGGAGGTGAGGGGAGTTGCACCCCTGTCCAAAAGGTTAAAAACACACAATTATAGCAAGTTTAGACGCGGTTAAAATTTCAGATAAAAGGTCTAACCGTGACAAAAAACTTTTATCCAATCTCTAAATCTTGAAGCCGATGCTGAGAATCAATCGACTAGCAACTCGAATTTATGGCACCCGTTGTTCTTCTGTCGAGTAGCGGAAGGACGGATGGTTACTGCGATTAGGCAGCAACTGGCGCAAAACTAGGAACTGCAAAAGCAGTCTTTATTTTGCTAACAAGTGAGTTTGCACTTGAAATTTTTCCGGCTTTTTAAAGTGGCCGAGAGCACTTACTTGCAAGCATGTTTTCAAAGTCCTTCTGTCGAAGCTAATACACCCCCGTAAGCGATCAAAGATCGCAATTTTCAATTATCATTTCCCAATTTTCGATAATCGGGAAAATTATAAACTCTAAATCGTAAATCCAAAAATATGTCGAAACTATCTCGTCACAATTTTTAGACGATATCAGCAATAGAGCAATATGACAATATAACAATTATTTAATTATGTCAAGGTTTGGTGTTTAGGGCATTTTCAAAAATATTGTGTATGGAATCTCCAATTAGCCCCCAACCTTCCAATTTTGTGAAAATGTAAATTAGCACCGCTGCCAGAACTGCCGAACCGATAAAGAAGCCCAATCCGTAAAGAATTCCTCTTAAAAAAGTCCACCATACGCTCGAGAGTTTTCTATTGTATCGCACTAGATCACGGATGCTTTTCTTTAGTTCTTCATCTTCCGCCATTTAATCCTCCTTTGGAAATACTTTCTTGATATAATGATATCATGTTTTATATTATTCTGCCCATACTATTAATTCTTTTATTTCTAATTTTTTGGCTTGCAAGTCTGATAATTGCCCAGATGTTTGGCGCTCCGACTGTTCACTCATCCAAACAGGCGATCATAGACACTTTAAAACTATCCAATTTAAAGGAGGGCGAACTTATAGTTGATTTAGGATGCGGAAGCGCAAAGGTCTTGATCATTGCGGCCAAAGAGTTTGGAGCAAGAGGTATTGGAATCGATCGTTCTCCGTATTGCTATTTATTATCAAAAATAAATGTTTTTTTGACTGGACAGAGCAAAAAAATTCAAATTATATATGGCAACTTCAATAATTCTAATGATTATCTTAAAAAAGCCGATGTGATATATGTGTACCTGCTCGAGACTGTAAATAAAAAGATTGAAAGCTGGTTATTTAAAAATATTTCTCCAAAAGCTAGAGTTGTATCACTTTCCTTTACTTTTAGTAAACATGAGCCCAAAAAAACAGTCCAGACTCGAACTTTATGGAGAGCGACTAAGGCAAGACTGTATTGAGTTGAGAGGGCTTGACTCCACCTCTCCGGCCTTTCTCAAGGATTACATCCTCGCATCAAGGTAGCGCTTCGTTAAGGGTCAATAACTGGCTGAATTCACCAGCTATTGACAAAATGTAAAGTTTGCTTTACATTTTAACTATCCTCCTTCGCAATATCAATTAACCTCATGCCAGTAAAATGCGAAGGATACGGAGGACAAGTGGAAAACAATGAACCGACAATCGAGAATAAGTTGAAGGAATTACGGAAAGAACATAAGCTTAGCCAGGAAGAATTGGCCGAGGAGCTTGGAATTTCCAGGCAGTCCGTCATTGCATTGGAGCAGGGAAGATATCTCCCGTCGCTTCCTTTGGTTGTGAGTTTATGCAAATTTTTTCATTCTTCCTTTGAAGACATATTTGAATTTGAGAAGGAAATGGAAGAAGCTCTTGATAAAATGGTAGATGAATCACAACAAAACATAATTAATATTATGCCTGGGCGAGTCGAGGCGGACCCCACTTCGCTAAAACTGCGCGGGGCAGGAAGGAGAATTATGGGAACCGAGTTAGAACCATGGCGACCACTCCGTGAGGTTGTTTCTCTTCGGGATGCAATGGATCGTCTGTTCGAGGACAGTGTAATTACGCCCAAATCTGGTGGCGCGATGCCGAAGATTGACATAAGGGACAAAAAGAACGCAATCGAGGTTAAGGCCGAGTTGCCGGGAATGGCCGAGGAAGACATTGAAATAGAGGTGTCTGATGGCGTAATGACAATTTCAGGGGAGAAGAAAACGGAGAAGGAAGAGAAGAACGAGGAGTACTATTATAAGGAAAGTCATTCAGGATCATTTTCTAGAAGCTTTACATTGCCTACTGACGTAAAAGAAGAAAAGGCCGAAGCTGAGATGAAACATGGCATTTTGACAATTACGATTCCAAAGATAGAGCCAAAGAAAGCGACGAAAGTAAAAATCGCTTCAAAAAAATAACCCTTCGGGGTTATTTTTTTATTTA
>CAYQPT010000052.1:0-1862 GCA_964419835.1 uncultured Candidatus Saccharibacteria bacterium
AAAATGTAAGCTGTGTAGCGGGAAATGGTGGACTCTCTTTTGACAGTAAATTTTTCGCCGAGTACCAGATTGACCAGATACGCGAAAACCACCGATAGAAGACAGATGAAAATTGAGGCGGGAACAGACAGGAAGGCGTTTGGAGTAAATATGGCAAAAAAGATGCCGGGTAGAACAGCTAAAATTGACTGGGCGAATTTGCCAAGCCAAAGATAACCGAAATCGGCCTCAAGCTGGTGAAAGTTATTGTGGTGTCTTGTTTCGTCTTCCATTTAATGTAATTATACAACATTGTGTTATAATAAAAAAGCAATACAACAACATGTCATCTCGACCGAACAAAGTGAGTGGAGAGATCTTATTTTTAAGATTTCTCGACTACGCTCGAAATGACAATTATTTTAGATCAATTTATAGGGAATCATATGGGATTATTGGATTTATTATTCGGAAGCGGAGCTAAGCCGGCAAGAAGATCGAGTGCAGTTTCTTTGGACAGAGAGATGGTGCAAAATAAATGGCAGGAGATAGGGCAGTTGATGGAGCTTGGCGGTCCGAGCCGGATGCGTTCGGCAATAATTGAAGCTGATAAATTACTCGACTACGGACTTAAGGCAAAGGGATTTAGAGGTGAGAATATGGGGGAGAGATTGAAAAATGCTAAAAATTCGATGGACTATTCTGCTTACGACTGCGCATGGAAAGGCCATAAGTTAAGAAATAAACTCGTTCATGAAATTGAGTCAGATGTTTTAGGGTGGGAAGTGAAACAAGGACTGAAGGATTTTGAAAGAGCGCTGAAGGATTTAAGAGTTTTATAAATATTGTTCTAATTTTTGAGGGAATGGCGGGCTCCTATGTAGAGTCCGCCATTGTTCGTGTCCGTTCCGCGATCTTAAGCGTGGGCAAGGGATTCTTCTGCACTTTCGAGTGTTTCAAAGATGGTGAAGACCTCTGCCATCTTGGTGATTCTGAAGACCCGCTCTACATTCGGTTTCAGACCTGCCAAAGCCATCTTGCTTCCTCTCTCCTGTGCCTCTTGCCGACAGTAAAGTAGCGTGTGAAACCCAGTACTGTCGAGATAATCAAGCTCAGCACAGTCAATAATGCAATCATGGCAAGAAGAGAGAACTTCCATCACCCTCTCCTCCAGTTGAGGAGCAGTGGCGATGTCTACCTCGCCCCTGACCTTTACAATGGAAACACCGGAACCCCTGCCTGCCTCTGCCTCTATTGCGAAATCCACCCTTTCTCCTCCTTGTGATAGTACGGACAAGCGGGATTGTATCATCTGTTGGTCGTAGATCATTTGTGTTTTTGCCCAATATTTCAAGGTGAAAAATGTAATCGTTCATAAAAGCGAAAAGACCTCCAGAGTCGAAGGTCAGTTCGGTGGTGCGTGGCTTGTTTAGGCCCCTGCGCGGTTCAAGTGGCGGGTTCGAGTTCCTGGCTGACATCCTGCCGTGAAGCTCTAATCGTGAAGAGCTTGTTTAGGCCCCTGTTCTCGAATTCGTCATAGAATGACCGGATTGGGCAGGCAATGCCCAATCCGCCTCCGCCGCGTTTGCGGCATCTTTGATGCCCGTCGAGCAGTGCGGCATAGACGGCTTCGTCCATGCTTTGTACCCCAGACATGTCAAGAATCAGATTGCCATAACCGTCGTCATCGATCATGCTGATCATAGCCTGCTCGAGTTTCAAGACAGCTTCAGCATCGACTGGTCCCATGAGCACGAGCACAGGCGGCCCTCCGCCTTCCGGATGTTCTATAATCATCCTGAATTCCATTTGGTCTCGCCTGTGGAAGTCATTCTTAACACTTGTTGGCAGATTACCAGAAAATTGCCCGATTGACAATGAGG